>DASZPP010000186.1:0-2602 GCA_035549975.1 Opitutus sp. | reverse complement strand
TCGCGACCCGCACGTTTCAGGCGCACCTGTTCGGAAGCAAGGACGGAGAGACCGGGATCGATGACGACTTTGCCGCGCGCGGCTTCGACGAGCGCGGGCTCGTTTGAGGATTCAGAATTAGAGCGGTTTCGAAAAAACCGTGGTCGAAATTTGCCGCAAGGTAGCGGCGGTCGTCCCGACAGCCAACGTCGGAAAATGGCCGTCGGGATGACGACCGCTACCCTCGATGCAACGGCTACAGTTTTAATGAAACCGTTGTAGGCTGGCCGGGACGCGCTGGCCGCCCGCTTCACTCCACCGGCCGCATCTGGATCGTATCGACGACTTTCTTGCCCGCGAGGACGTTCGTGACGACCACCATCCAGTCGCCGCGCCGCACCCAGCCGCGCCGCAGCAGGTAGGCGAAGGCGTCCTCGATCGTCCGCTCCGGCTCGAGCGAGAATTTAAGAAAAAACGGCTCGACGCCCCAGACGAGCAGCAACTGCCGCAGCACCTGCGGATCGTCGGTGAAGGCATAGATCGGGCACCGCCACGCGCGGAACGCCGCGAGCGTCTGCGGCAGCTGGCCGTTGCGCGTGAAGACCATGATGCCGGCCTCGCCGAGCTCCTGCGCCAGCGTCACCGCCGAGCGCAGCAAGCGGTCCTTGTGCGACTTCAACGGCAGGCCCGCATTGTAGCCGGCGGGTGCGCTGGCTTCGACGCGCCCGGCCACGCGCTTGATGAACTGCACGCACTCGAGCGGATAGCGACCGGTCGTCGTTTCACCGGAAAGCATCACGGCGTCCGACGCCGACCAGACCGCGGTCGCGATGTCGCTGACCTCCGCGCGCGTCGGCACCGGCGACAGGATCATCGATTCCAGCAGGTGCGTGGCCACGATCACGGGTTTGCGGAGTCGGATGCAGGTCTCGACCGTGCGTTTCTGGATCAGCGGCAGCTCCTCCATCGGCACCTCAATGCCGAGATCGCCGCGCGCCACCATGATCGCGTCCGACGCCTGCACGATCTCATCGAGGTTCGCCAGGCCCGACTGGTCCTCGATCTTCGCGATGACCCGCGCCTTGCTCTTCAAGCGCGAAAGCATCCGCCGCAGGATGTCCACGTCGTCGGCCTCGCGCACGAACGACAGGGCAACGTAGTCCACCTTCTCCTCGACGCCGACCGCGAGGTCCGCGCGGTCCTTCGCCGTGAGCGCGGGCAGCCGCACCTTGGCGCCGGGCAGGTTGAGATGCCGCCGGCTCGTCAGCGTCCCCGGCACGACGACGCGGCAACGCACGCGCGTCGCGGAGGTCTCGAGCACTTCCAGGCGGATCAGGCCGCTGTCGATCAGCACCGTCGCCCCCTTCTCCACATCTCCGCCGAGCCCCGGATAATTCACCGGCACCGCCAACGCGCCGCCCTCGGCCACGCCCGGTTGCGGCAGCAGGTCGATCCGCTGCCCCGCCACCAGTTCGACCGGGACCGGCAGGTCGCCCGTCCGAATCTCCGGGCCCTTCACGTCCATCATCAGCGCGATCTGCCGCCCCACGCGGTCGCACACCGCGCGCAACCGCCGGATCATCGTGCGCACCCACGCGTGGTCCGCGTGCGCCATGTTCAACCGGCAGATGTCCACCCCCGCCCGCACGAGTTCCTCCAGCACTTGTTCGCTCTCCGTCGCCGGGCCGAGCGTGAAAACAATCTTCGTCAGGCGATACGCCTCCTTCGGCGCTGCGGTGGCTGGAGAATTCACGCGCCCTTTTGAGCAAAACCGCCGCCGGACTCAAGTCCCTCCGTCGGCGGCGTCCATTTCGCAACCCACCCACGCCCGAATCCGATATCGCGCCGTTCCAAAAAACTTCACCGGCGGAACAGCCGATTTTGCCCTGGTGCGAGTTCCCGAAAATATCGCCGCACGGCCATCACCGGCATTGCACGGAACCCGCATCCCGCTAGCTTGACTCACCAGAAAAGAAATGCGCCCTCCCGCCCCAGCCCTCGTTCCGCTCGCGCTGCTCGCCGCCTTCGCGTTGAGCCCGCTGGGGCGCGCCCAGGCCGTCGCCGCGCACGACACGGCCGCCGCATCGATCCCGGACGACAGCGCGCTGCCGAAACATGAGCGCGCGATGTCCGACAATCTTTCCTCCGCACTCACCGCCAGCCTGCCAAAATACAACCCGCCGCCCAAGCCACGCCCCGAGGATGAGGACGTTGACCTGCGCGATGTGGACAAGCCGCGCAACGGCATCGTGCGCCTGCCGAAATACGTCGTGCACCAGCGCCGCCCGGCTGTGTT
The DNA here is from genome assembly GCA_035549975.1 of Opitutus sp. Classification (GTDB taxonomy): domain Bacteria; phylum Verrucomicrobiota; class Verrucomicrobiia; order Opitutales; family Opitutaceae; genus Opitutus. The sequence goes on along the minus strand of DASZPP010000186.1, from coordinate 327 downwards.
CCGCGAACGCGACATCTACACGGACAAGGGCCTCAACGAACTCGCGCGCCGGCGCTACCTCACGCCGCTCTACCAGATCCTGAATTCGCTCTACATTCCCTTCCTGACCGCGTCGCCCGATGACCTCGCGATGGCGCAATACCGCGAGGACGAACGGCTGGCCAACATGGCGGACCTGAGCGACACGGCCGATACGATCGGCCGCGGCGATCCGAAGGCCGGAACTTATTTGAAACGCGTGTCGGACGAGACCTACATGCGCCGCGCGGATTTCACCTGGCGGCCCGGGCAGGACAAGTAGCCCGGCGCGACGCGTCCCATGTAGCG
>DASZPP010000185.1:0-3485 GCA_035549975.1 Opitutus sp. | reverse complement strand
GCCAGAGGGCTGGCGCACTCCAAAACCGGCGCGGATTCATGGAAGGCTGGGGGAATCACGCAGAGACGGAACGGGTGAACTGCGGGCTCCGGCGCGCGTCCAAGCGGGGCATGGCCACGGATGTCTCCATCGGTTCGACCGCGGTGCACGGGCGCGGGTGGCGGGTGTCGCGCCGCGTGCTTGTCACGCTGATTGGGCTCGTCCTGCTGGGAATTGCCGCGCGGATCGCGTTGCCCGGCGTGCTCCGGCGGGCGATCGATCACCGGCTGCAGGCGATTCCCGACTACACGGGTCACGTGGATGACGTGGATGTGAGTTTGTGGCGCGGGGCGTATACGCTGCGGGGGCTGGTCGTGCAGAAACGCAACAGCGCGATCGAGGAACCATTCTTTCGCGCGCGGGAGATCGACTTTTCCGTGGCGTGGCGGGAGCTGTTCCGTGGCCAGTTCGTCAGCGACATCGTGGCGACGCAGCCGAGGTTGACCTTCGTCGCGGCGCCGTCGCCGGCAGCGAGCCAGATGACCGCGGACCGCCGCTGGCAGGATGCGATCGCGGACATCTTTCCGATCCACATCACGTTTCTGCGGATCAAGGACGGCGAGCTGCGCTATATCAACCGCGCGGCGAAACCGCAGGTGGACGTGCGGGTGGCGCACGTGTCCGCGCTGGCGACCGGGTTGCGGAACCGCGCCGGCAACTCGGAAGGGGAGTTTCCGGCGCGGATCGACGTGCGGGGCGAGACGATCGGTGAAGGGCAACTGACGGTGCTCACGCAACTCGAGCCGCTGGCGAAGCAGCCGCACTTCCTGTTGAAGGTGGAACTGGAGCGCGTGTCGCTCCCGGCGCTGAACGATTTCCTGCGGGCCTACGGCAACATCGATGTGCGCGCCGGGACGTTCGACGGCTACCTCGAAGCCGCGGCGCGGGATGGCAAGTTCAACGGCTACTTCAAGCCGTTCTTCCAGCATGTGGATTTCAGCACGCCGCCTGGCGAGACGCGCCCGGTGGGCCGGGAAATCTGGGAGACGCTGGTGCGGGGGTTCGCGGCGGTGTTCAAGAACCACGCGCGCGACCAGGTGGCGACGCGGATGCCGTTTTCCGGGGAATTCAAGGACGTGCAGGTGAACAAATGGGTGTCGTTTGAAAACCTCGTGCGGCACGCGTTCGTGCAGCCGCTGAAGGAGAAACTCGACAGCAGCGCGAAGCCGAAGGCGGAGTGAGTCCGCCTGCTCCTCGCGCCGCGGGCTACGCGGACTCGAGCGAGGCCAGTTTGTTCGCGGCGCGCTCCCATTCCTCGGTCGCGGCGGCGAGACGGTCGACCGTGGCGCTGAGTTCGCGATTCAACTGCTGGGCCTTGCCGGGTTCGGCGTAGGTCTCGGGCGCCTCGAGGGCGGCGGCGAGCTCGGCTTGCCGGGTCTCGAGCTTCGAAATCTCGGCCTCGAGTTGCTGGACGCGGGCCTTCGCGGCCTTCAAGGGCGCACTGCGCGCGGCCCGGGCTTCGGCTTCGAGGCGTTTTTGCTCCTTGGTTTTCGGACCGGAGCGTGCCGCTGATGGCTGGGCGCCGACTGCCGATTGCTGTTTCGGACGCGCGTCGGTGAAACCGGCGGCGACGGTGGCGAAGCGGGCGTCGGTGGCCTTCGACTTGTCGAGATAGTAATCGTAGTTGCCCGCATAGGGCGTGAGGTGGCCGGCGTCGATGTGGAGGACGTGCTGCGCGACCTCGCGGATGAAATAGACGTCGTGACTGATGAAGATGAGCGTGCCCTGGAACTGCTTCAGGGCGTGGATGAGCGCGTCGATCGACGCGATGTCGAGGTGCGTCGTGGGCTCGTCCATCAGCAGCAGGTTGGGCGGGTTCACGAGCAGGCGGGCGAGCGCGAGGCGGGATTTTTCGCCGCCGGAGAGGACGGAGACCTTCTTGAAGACGTCGTCCTTGCGGAAGAGGAACGCGCCGAGGATCGTGCGGGCCTGCTGCTCGATGAGGTCGTTTTGCGCGGTGCGCAGCTCCATGACGTTGTCGAGGACGGTGGCGTCGGGGCGGAGCGTGTCGGTGCGGTTTTGCGCGAAGTAGCCGGCGGTGACGTTGGCGCCGAGCTCGCGTTTGCCGTGCTGGATCGGGACGGCGTCGGCGAGGATCTTGAGGAGCGTGGATTTGCCGGCGCCGTTCGGACCGACGAGGACGATGCGCTGGTGGCGCTCGGCGGAGAAGTTCAGGTCGCGATAGACGACGTGGTCGCCGTAGGCCTGCCGGACGTGTTCCAGCGTGACGACGCGGAGGCCGGAGCGCGGCGGCTGGGGAAAGCGGAAATGGATTTTCCTGAGGTCGTCCTCGGGCGCCTCGACCGCCTCGTCCTGGAGGCGCTCGATTTGTTTTTCCTTGGACTTGGCGCGCGAGGCGAGGGAGGCCTTGGCGCCGAAGCGGTCGACGAATTTCTGGAGGTGGGCGATCTCGCGCTGCTGGTTTTTGTAGAGGGCGAGCTGCTGCGCGTGGCGCTCGTCGCGCTGGCGCAGGTAGTCGTCGTAGCTGCCGGTGTAGCGATTGAGCGTGGCGCCGCGGATTTCGAGGATGCCGGTGCAAAGCGCGTTGAGGAAGGCGCGGTCGTGCGAGATGACGACGAGCCCGCCGGGATAGCGCGTGAGGTAGTCCTGGAACCAAAGCAGCGCGTGCAGATCGAGGTGGTTGGTGGGCTCGTCGAGCAGGAGCAGCGCGGGCTCGGCGACGAGCAGCCGGGCGAGGTGGGCGCGCATCACCCAGCCGCCGGAGAACGTGCGGGCGGGCTGGTGGAAGTCGTGCTCGCGGAAGCCGAGCCCGGCGAGGATTTTTTTGGCCTTGGTCTCGACATCGAAGCCGCCGAGCTCCTCGAACCGGTGGTGCGCCTCGAACTCGTCGGCCATGCACGGCGCCGTGCCGCCGCGATCGAGCGAATGGAGGTAGGTGCGGAGCTCGGCGAACTCGGGCGTGATCGCGCAGGCGAGGTCGAGCACGGTGTCGTCGCCGGCGGGCGCGGATTCCTGCGGCAGGTAGCCGAAGTTCGCGCCGCGTTCCCACGTGATCGTGCCCTCGTCGGGCGACTCCTCGCCGAGGATGAGGTTGAAAAGCGTGGTCTTGCCGACGCCGTTGGCGCCGACGAGGCCGTAGCGATCGGTGCGCGCGACGAAGAGCGACACACCTTGGAACAGCGTGCGGGTGCCGTAGGATTTGGAAACGTCGGCGAGGGTGAGCATCGAAACCGCGCAAGAGACCGGCGGAGGCGTGAAGCGTCAATGGGCGATTTCAGCGCATCGCGCCCAAATGCCGGCGCGGCGGCGAGTCAGCGGGCGAGCGTGAGCGCGATGGAGCCGCAGACGGCGATGGCGCCGCCGATGAGGGCGCGGCGGGTGGGGCGGTCGCCTTCGAGCCGGAACGCGATGGGGATCGCGAGGAGCGGCGCGGTGGCGGCGATGGGGAGGACGAGGCCGCTGGGCGTGGTGGCGAGCGCCCATTG
>DASZPP010000184.1:0-2687 GCA_035549975.1 Opitutus sp. | reverse complement strand
CTACCCCGCGCATCGTGGACGCCCTGCCGACGCCGTTCAGATGCTCGTGACGTCCGCCATCGCGATGTTTTCCTTCGGGCCGATGCGGGAATTGTAGAGCACCCATTGGTCATCGAGGCTGAACACCGGATGCCCGTGGCTGAACTGCGTGTCGCCGGGTTCCCGCCGGCACAGCCGCCGCACGCGCTCGTTCCCGTTTTCGTGCGTCATGAGCGACATGTAGTAATCGCCGTCCTTGTCGTCGGGCGTGAGATAGCCGCGGTCCCCGACGACGAGCGTGTTGTCGGTGTTGGACTGGATGTGGCCGGGCCGGGGACCGGGCAGGCGGAATTCGCGCAGCCACGTGCCGTCCGTGCGGCAGAAGGCGTCGTAGTATTCCATCTGCCCGTCGCGCTGGACCTCGTATTGGAACCCGACCTCGCCGCCGCGGGTGAAAAACTCGTGCACGGTGAATTCGTTTTCGTGCATCGCAAACAGCGGCGTCGCGCCCGCCTTCTTCGTGTGGTCGTGCACGTCGACCATGAACATGCGCTGGCTCACCAGCCCGCCGCCCTCGTGACAGAACAGGATTTGCGCCGGGTCCACCCGGTCGATGAGCACGTGGCTGATCCATTGCCGCTCGCCCCACACGGCCACGGGCGTGCCGTTCGACGTGTCGATGCGCATGACCACGCAGCCGGGATGCTGGTAAAACGTCTCCGCCATGTTCGAGTAGATCACATTCGTCGTCGTGCTCTTCCCGAGTTTCTCCTTGTAGACGAACGCCGTGAAATCGCCCTTCGCCGTGCAGGTCGGCGTGCCCCCTTCAAAACCGTCCGGCACGCGATACAGCTCGCGATCGTCGAGCGTGCTGACGTTGAGCGAACGCAGCAACGGCCCGTCGAAATAAAACAGGCGCTCGCCGCCGAGGCAGGCGCGCGTCGGATGCACGTCCTCGCCATCGGTGAGCTGCGTCAGCCGCTTCGCTTTTATGTCGAGCCGGTAGTGCTGGAATTTTCCGGTGCGGTTCGAGCCGAACACGATCGTGTCCGAACCGCTGACGAACGACTCCGACGTGAAATACAGGTGCACGTTGTCCGCTCCGCCGTCGGTGAGCATGCGCACGCGCGCGCCCGTTTCCTTGTCCTTGTATTCCTTGATCTCGCCGGAGGCGTCGATCGTTCGCCCGATCGGGCCGTGCGATGCCGGCTGCGGCACCGGCGCGGCATCGGCGCGCGCCCAGCGAGGCAGCGCCACGAGCGCCGGCGCGAGTGCCAGGCCTTTGACGAACGCCCGCCGGCTGTGCGGACGACTGATCGGGAAACGATTGTGGGGAGTGTGGATTCGGTTCATGGGGAAAAACGAGAGTCCTGCCGTTCAGCTCGCATACTGGCCGCCGTTGATGTCGAGCGTCGCGCCGGTGATGAACCCGTCGTATTCGCCCGCGAGGTAGACGACGCCGCGCGCGATGTCGTCGACGGTGCCCGCGCGGCCGACCGGCAGCCCCGCGATCGTCTGCTTCGCCGATTCCGGCGTGGTGTGAATCTGGTGAAAGCTCGACCCGAGCACGAAACCCGGTGCGACCGCGTTCACGCGCACGCCCTGCGGACTGAGCTCGTTCGCCAGCGCGCGGGTGAAGGTCAGCACCGTTCCCTTGGCCGCCGAATACGCGAGCGACCCGGGATGCCCGCCCTTGCGCCCGGCGAGGGACGAGATGTTCACGATGCTCGCGCCGCCGCCCGTCTTGGCCGCCGCGATCAGATGCGGCGCCGCCGAGCGGGTGACGCGCCGCAGGCTGGTGAAATTGAGCGCCATCACCTCCTCCCAAAACGATTCGTCCGCCTCGGCCAGCGTCTTCCGCGCCACGATCGAGCCGGCGTTGTTGACCAGCACGTCGAGCCCGCCGAGGAAGATCACCGCCTCGGCCACGAGCCGGTCGCAACCGGCGATTTGAGTGAGGTCCGCCGACGCACTTGCGCAGCGGCGGCCGAGCTTCGCCGCTTCGGCTTCGATCGCGTGGGCGGTGTCCGCACTGCTGCGATAGTGAATGAACACGTCGCAGCCGGCGGCGAGCAGATGGCGGCTGATCGCCGCGCCGATGCCTTGGGCGCCGGCGGTGACCAGCGCGCGTTTTCCGGAGAGTCGGGAGGAATTCATGGTGGAGGGAAAAGTTTTCTAATCTGAACCACGGATGAACCCGGATATGCACGGATTGGTTCTGCCCGCTCCGTGCGTCGGGCTGCATCCGTGTCCATCCGTGTTCATCGGTGGTTTTCTGATGCGTCACGGTTGACCGCGAGTTCCTGCCACATCCGCGCCATCGCGAGCAGCGGGTTGTGACCGAGGTAGTCGTGACAGGGTGGATTGTGCTCGGCCTTCGACGCCGGCTTGCGCTCAAGGTCCTCCGGATGGCCGCCCATCGGATGATAAAATTCCCAGATCGTCCCCGTCCGCGCGAACTGCGCCGCCGAGTCGTCGAGCGCCGCCTCGAGCAGCCGCCGCGCCGCCTCCGGCCGGCCGTAGCGAACGCACGCGCGCGCCGCCCAGTAGGTCATGCTGTTCCACGCCGGGCCGCGCCAGAGCCGCAATTCGAACTTCGGATCGCTCACGCCGACGGTCGCGATCGGATGCCTGGAAAACAACCGCTTTGGGTTGAGCAGCCACTCGTCGATCACGCGATTCGCCTCCGCCTGGCTGGCGGCGCCGAC
>DASZPP010000183.1:0-2133 GCA_035549975.1 Opitutus sp. | reverse complement strand
TCGCCGCGGCGATTTCCGCCGCGGGTCGGTGCGGGCGGAGCCGGCATTTCACCGGCTGATATTGCGAGGGCCGGGTGAAAATTTTTTCCCGCGGATCCGCCGCCGCCGTCCGAATTATTATGCAATGTCGCCGGCCTGATGACCGGGCAAAAGTTGATCGACCGCGCGCAAAGTGTGATTTGAGCACCATTGCGATTGCGCTGGCCGGCGCTCCGGCGACGAATTTCCCGCCCCGCCGCCGCCCGTCGCGGCGTCCGGCATTTTCCCAACATGGACGACCTTCGCATCGGTGTCATCGGATCCGGCGGACGCGGCGAATACCTGGGCGCGCTCGCCCACCGGCCCGGCAAAGGCGCGCGGATCGTCGCCTGCTGCGACACGGTGCCGGCCACGCTGCAGCGGAATCGCAAGGCCTACGGCCGCGCCCTGTTCGTCACGCCCGATTTCCGCGAGTTGCTCGCGCGCGCGCTCGACGCCGTGATCGTCGCGACGCCGGACTTCCTGCACGAGCAGCACGCGCTCGCCGCCCTCTCCTGTCGCCTCCCGGTCTACCTGGAAAAACCGATGGCGATCACGATCGCGGGTTGCGACCGGCTGCTCCGCACGGCGGCGAAAACGAACGCGCGGCTCTACGTCGGCCACAACATGCGGCATGCGCCCTTCGTGCGCCGGATGAAATCGCTCATCGACGAGGGCGCGATCGGCCAGGTGAAGGCGTGCTGGGTCCGGCACTTCGTCGGGAACGGCGGCGATTACTATTTTCGCGACTGGCACGCCGAACGTCGCTTTTCGCGCGGCTTGCTCCTGCAGAAAGGCGTTCACGATCTCGACGTGATCCACTGGCTCTGCGGCGACTACACGCGGGAAGTGAGCGCCATGGGCGCCCTCGCCGTTTATGGCGCCGTGCGCAACCGCCTGCCCAGGACCAACGGCGCCCGCCGCATCGAGGGCCGGTTGACGCGTCATCACATCTGGCCGCCGTCCGCCCAGCATGGGCTCAACCACCGGATCGACGTCGAGGACCTCAACCAGGTGTTGATGAAACTCGGCAACGGCGTCCTCGCCGCGTACACGCAATGCCACTTCACCCCCGACTACTGGCGCAACTACACGATCATCGGCACCGAGGGCCGGCTTGAAAACCTGGGCGACGGCGGGCCCGGGACTCGCGTGCGCCTCTGGAATCACCGCCATCCGGGTTACAATGCGCGCGGGGACCGGAGCTTCACGTTCCCCGTCAGCCGCGGTGCGCACGGCGGCGCCGACATCGCGATCATGCGCGAGTTTCTGCGGTTCGCGCGCGAGGGCGGCAGCACCGAAACCTCCCCGCTCGCGGCCCGCGAAAGCGTCGCCACCGGCTGCATCGCCACCGAGTCGCTGCGGAACGGCAGCGCGTGCCTGCGCGTCCCGCCGCCGCCGGAAATCGCGACGGCGCGCGGGCATCACTAGCGATCAGCCGCGCCCGCGCGCCGCGCGGGCTTCGCCCGGCGTGCGGCCGAAGGCGCGGACAAACCGGCGGGAAAAATACAGCGGGTCGTCGAAGCCGGCCTTGAAGGCCACTTCGCGGACGCTCAGGCTGGTGTTCGCGAGCAGTTGCAGCGCGAGCTCGAGCCGGAGCTTCTCGCTGAATTGCCGCGGCGTCACCTGCATCTGCTGTTTGAACAGGTGACTGAGCCGCGACGGCGACAACCCGCAGTGCCGCGCCAAATCAGCCAGTGAAAACGGCCGGGCCGGGTCGCCCTCGAGATGGGCCGTCGCCTTCCGGATGCGCGGATCGAGCGTGAGCCAGCGGTCGCCGGCGAGATCGCGCAACGCCCAGAGCAGCGCCTCCTCGAGCGCGTTCATCGCCAGCTCGGTGGCGCCATCGCCGTCGAGCCGGCTCGCCCCGAGCATCCGGCGCAACGCCTCCGCAAACCGCCGCGCCGCCGCCGCGCTGAATTTCATGCACGGCGCGCCGGGCTTCGCCTCCGGCCACGCGAGCCACGGCTGCCATTGCGGTTTCGGCAGAAAATGCGCCCAGCGCAGCGACCAGTGGCCAACCGCAGGGTCGGTCGCATAGTCCTGCATCACGCCGGGCCGGTAGAGCACGGCCTGGTTTTCGGCGAGGACGACACCGCCCGTGGCGGTCGTGAT
>DASZPP010000182.1:0-5704 GCA_035549975.1 Opitutus sp. | reverse complement strand
CCCATGTCGCCGCGCACTTCCGATCTCCGCATCCGCGCCGTCAAGCCGCTGGACCCGCCGGCCGCGGTCGAGGCGGAGCTGCCCTTGCCGGAGCCCGACGCGGCATTCATCGCCGGCGCGCGCCGCGCGATCGCGGCGATCGTGCTCGGCGAGGATGACCGGTTGCTCGTCGTGGCCGGGCCGTGTTCCATTCACGATCCGGCGGCGGCGATGGACTATGCGGCGCGTTTGCGCGAGGCGGCGCAACTGCACGCGCGGGAGCTGCTCGTGGCGATGCGGGTGTATTTCGAAAAACCGCGGACGGTCGCCGGATGGAAGGGTCTGATCAACGATCCCGATCGCGACGAAAGCTACCGGATCGGCCGCGGTCTGCGGCTCGCGCGGAAGCTCATGCTCGACATCAACGCGCTCGGGCTGCCGGTCGCGACGGAGTTTTTGGACACGACGCTCGGCCAGTATTACGCGGAGCTGGTGGCGTGGGGCGCGATTGGCGCGCGGACGGTCGAGAGCCAGGTGCACCGCGAGCTCGCGTCGGGCCTGTCGATGCCGGTCGGGTTCAAGAACCGGCGCGACGGCGACGTGCAGGTCGCGGTCGATGCGATCCTCGCCGCGCGCAACGTGCACTGGTTTCCCTCGCTCACGCACGACGGCGCGCCCGCGATCATGGGCACGAGCGGCAACGAGCACGCGCATCTCGTGCTGCGCGGCGGAACGAGCGGGCCGAATTTTGCGGCGCCGCGAATCCGCGCCGCCGCGGAACTGCTGCGCGCGAACGGACTGCCGTCGCAGGTGATGGTCGACTGCAGCCATGCGAACAGCGGCAAGGACGCGTCGCGCCAGCCGGTGGTCGCGGCCGATCTGGCGGCGCAGATCGCGGCGGGAGAACGCGCGATCGCGGCGGTGATGTTGGAAAGCAACCTGCTCGGCGGCGCACAGGATTATCGCGCGCAGCCGCTGGTGTATGGACGGAGCATCACGGACGCGTGCCTCTCGTGGGAGCAGACGCTGCCGGTGCTGGGGCAGCTCGCTGAGGCGGTGCGCGCGCGGCGCAAAGTAGCGCAGGCGTTCCCGCCGGCGGTTTGATCGATGGCAGGCGAGGACGCCTGCGCTACATGACATCCGCCGAACTCATCGCGAAACTCCGCTCGCTCCGGAACGAACGAAACATCGCCGGCATGCGGCGGTTCGGGATCGCGCCAAGCGGCGAACAGCTGGGCATTTCGACGCCGGTGCTCCGGGCCATCGCGCGCGACCACCGGCGCGATCACGCGCTGGCGCTGGAATTGTGGGCCAGCGGAATTCACGAGGCACGCGCTCTGGCGACGATCGTCGACGACCCGCGGCAAGTCACCCGCGGGCAGATGGAGAAGTGGGTGCGCGATTGCGACAACTGGGCGGTGACCGATGGCCTGGCGTTTTTATTCGATCGCACGCCGTTCGCCGAGGAGAAGGCGCATGCGTGGAGCCGCCGGCGGCGCGAGTTCGAGAAACGCGCGGCGTTCTCGATCATGGCGGGGATGGCGGTGCACCGGAAGGAACTGCCGGACGAGATGTTTCTCGGGTTTCTGCCCGTGATTGCGCGCGCGGCGACGGACGGGCGGAATTTCGTGCGGAAGGCGGTGAATTGGGCGTTGCGCCAGATCGGCAAGCGCAATCCGCGCCTGCGGCGCGCGGCGATGGCGGAAGCGCGGCGGATCCGGCGGATCGACTCGCGGGCCGCGCGCTGGATCGCGGCGGACGCGCTGCGCGAACTCAACCGCCCCGAGCCGCGGCGGCGCGCTCAGTAGGCGAAAAAGATTTCCTGCAGCGCGCGCGGATCGCTCGTGCGCGTGAGCGCGAGCATGAGGAGCACGCGGGCCTTTTGCGGGTTCAACTCGTCCGCGACGACGAAGCCGAGGCGGTCGTCGTCGATCTCGATGTTGCGCTCGACCACGCCGCCGCCGGTGCGGGAACTGCGGACGACGGCGACGCCGGCGCGCGCGGCATCGGCGGCGGCGGCGAGCGCGGGCGCGGCGAGATTGCCGTCGCCGACACCCGCGATGACGAGCCCGCGGGCGCCGGCTTTCACGGCGGCGTCGATCAGCTCGCGACCGAGGCCGGCGTGCGCGTGGATGATTTCGACGCGCGGCAAACGGGTGGCCGCGGGCGCCGGCGAATCGACTCGCCCGAACTCGTCGCCATGTGCGAACTCGCTGGCTCGCGAGCTTGATGCAGGCGGGACGCCTGCGCTACGAAGCGGCGCGAACTCGCTCTGCGCCGTGTGGCGGCGGACGGGGGGAGCGTAAAGGTGGAGCCGGCCGGAGTTGACGACACCGGCGAGCCCGCGCTGGCCGCTCGCAAACGTGCCGAGCTGCGTGGTGTTGGTCTTCGCGACTTCGCGGGCGAAATGGATTTCGTCGTTGGCGGCGACGAGGACGCCGCGGCCGCGCGTGTCGGGATGCGCGGCGACGGCCACCGCGTTGTAGAGATTCATCGGGCCATCGGCGCTGATGGCATTGGCCGGACGCATCGCGCCGACGAGGACGACGGGCTTGTCCGAGTGGACGACGAGGTTGAGAAAGAAGGCCGTCTCCTCCATCGTGTCGGTGCCGTGCGTGATGACGACGCCCGCGAGATCGGGCTCGGCGAGCGCGGCCTCGGTGTGCGCGGCGAGCTTGAGCCAGGTGGCGTCATCCATGTCCTGGCTGCCGATCGCGGCGACCTGCTCGACGTCGAGCCGGGCGAGCGAGGCGAGTTGCGGGACGGCGGCGATCAGCGCGTCGATCGAAAGCACCGCCGACTGGTAGCCGCGCGCGCCGGCGACCTGCGCACCGGCGATCGTGCCGCCGGTGGCGAGCACGCGGACGCGGGGAAGATTCTGGTTCGGGGCCGACATGAGTGAGTTCGGGGCAGCGTGGCGCATTCGCGCGGAATTGAAAACGCCGAATCCACCGCCGGCAGCCCGTTGTCCCGCAGGATTGACGCCCCAATCAATTTTCACGTATTACGTGAAAACGGATCGGGGGACCGAGGGCGGAGGTGCGGAAGATTTCCGCGCAAGGAGGTCAGAGGTCGGCGCCGGGGATCGGGCCGGGGAGGTGGGTGTCGGGGAGGCCGCGGGAGTTGACGGCGTCGAAGGCGGTGACGTTGTGCAGGCGGACGGCGGGCGTGCCGGCGGTGCGCGGGACGGCGAGGTGATCGATGGCGACGCCGGCGACGTCGTCGAGGACGAGCGCGGGGCGGAGATCGGGGGAAGCGAAACGGAACTCGACGTCGTGCAGGTTCAGGTTTTTCGCGTGGCGGGCGAAGAGCGCGGACGATGACAGGGCGCCCCAACGATCGGGCTCGGGGTAGCCGCCCCCCATCTCGGGCACTTTGCGCGCGGCCTGCGCCTTCGTGCCGCCGCCGGCGTAATCGATGAAGATGTTGCTCAGCGTGACGTCCTCGATGGCGTGACCAGGCGAGCCGGCGATGAAAATGCCGCCGCTGGGAGCGACCGCGTGGGCGATGACGTTGTCGATCTTGATGCGGCGCGCGGTGCCGATGGGCGGGTGATCCGGACCGCGCCGCCGGCCGCCGAGGCGGATGAAGATGGGAGCGTTGCCGATGTCGCGCATCGTGAGGTTCGAAATCGCGATATCCTCCATCTGCGCGCCGTCGACGGATTCGAGAGCAAGGCCGAGGCAGTGGTCGAAGACGCAGTTCGAAATGGTGATGTTGCGGAAGCCGCCGTTGGACTCGGTGCCGCACTTGATGCGGCCGACGCCGACGTGGCGGTCGGCGCGCAGCTTGCGGCTGCCGTCGAGCAGGGTGCCCTCGGCGAAGCCGCTGACCTGGCAGTTGGTGATCGTGATGTTTTCGGTCATCCGCGGGTAGCCGAGCGCGTAGCTGCTTTTCGGGCAGATGCCGTCGTCGAAGGGCGAGTTGACCGTGCAGTTCGAGACGTGGACGTTCTGGCAGCAATCGAAATCGATGCCGTCGCGGTTGGTGTCGATCTTGAGGTTGTCGCAGGTCCAGTTGTCCACGCCGGTGGCGAGGATCGCGAAGTGGCCGCCGTGAAAAATGGTGAAGTCGCGGAAGATGACGTTGCGGCAGTTCTTGAGCGCAATGGCCTTGTTGCCGACGCCGGCGGCGAGCGTATCGTGGCCGGCGGGATAGCCGAAGGGGCCGGGCTTGAGCGGGCTGCGGGCGTCGAGCTCGGCGTCGGGGGGCGTGGTGTCGGTCGTTTCGCCGGGCGCAGCGGCGATGCGCGTGCCGTGCCAGCCGCGGCTGAGCCCGCGGCCGAAGATGCGGCCGGGGCCGGTGATGGAAATGTCCTCGAGGTTCTCGCCCCAGATGAGGCTGTTGTGCCAGTGCGCGTGGCCGAAGTCCTCGTAGAATTCCCAGGCGTTCGGCTCGGGCGCATCATAACCGCCGGGCGCGCCCTCGGGCGGCGGATCGGCGGCAAGAATCGTCGCGCCGATGCCGAGGTAGAGCGCGACATGGCTGCGGAGATGGATCGAATAGCAGAGATATTCGCCGGCGGGAATCACCACGGTGCCGCCGCCGGCCGCGGCGGCCGCGTCGATGGCATGGTCGATCGCGGGCGAGTCGATCACATGGCCGTCGCCGGTGGCGCCGTAGTCGCGCACATTGAAATCGGCGGCGAGGCCGGCGAGCGGGACGAGGAGGAGCGAGGCGAGACGGAGTGCTTTCATGGCGAAAAAATTTTCGGGGCGGAACCGCGGGGCGAATCGATGGACGGCAAAACGGCGCGAAAGTTGCGGACCTGCATGCCGCCTTGCGCACCGGCCAGAGGAGAGTTCTCTTCGCAAGAATGCAACCCACGCTGCTCGTCCTCGCCGCCGGCATGGGCTCCCGCTACGGCGGATTGAAACAGCTCGAAGCCGTCGGGCCGGGCGGGGAGACGCTGCTGGACTACGCGGTGTTCGATGCAGTGCGGGCGGGGTTTGGGCGCGTGGTGTTCGTGATCCGGCGCGAGTTCGCGGCGGAATTCCGCGGGGCTATCGGGGCGAAATACGCGGGGCGCATCGCGGTCGACTATGTCTTTCAATCGCTGGACGCGGTGCCGGCGGGAAGCGTGGCGCCGGCCGGCCGCGAGAAACCGTGGGGCACGGGGCATGCGGTGTGGTGCGCGCGCGAGGCGGTGCGGGAGAATTTCGCGGTGATCAACGCCGACGACTTTTACGGCGGGGAGGCGTTGCGGGAGCTGGCGGAGTTTTTGCGCAGTGCGGCGTCGAGGCAGGAAGCTCCACCCGCCGTCGCGGAGTTTGCGATGGTGGGATTCCGGCTGGCGAAGACCCTGTCGGAGCACGGCGCGGTGGCGCGGGGCATCTGTCGCGCGGGCGTGGAGGGGAAACTGGAGTCGATCACGGAGCGAACCGGGATCAAGACGGGCGATGTCGGAGCGGGGCGCGAATTTTCGGGCGACGAGGTCGTGTCGATGAACTGCTGGGGCTTCACGCCGGCGGTGTTCGCCGGGCTGGAGCGGCAATTGCGGGATTTCCTCGCGGGGCGCGGCGCGGATCCGAAGGCGGAATTCTATCTGCCGGCGGGCGTGTCGGAGATGATCGCGCGCGGCGAGGCCGTGGCGCGCGTGCTGCCGACGGCGGGCGAGTGGTTCGGGGTGACGTATCGGGAGGACAAGCCGCGGGTGGTGGCGGCGATCGCGGAGCTGGTGCGGCGCGGGGTTTATCCGGCGAAGCTGTTTTGAGGTGCGGGGAAT
>DASZPP010000181.1:0-7758 GCA_035549975.1 Opitutus sp. | reverse complement strand
CGGCCGGAGCGCTCGAGGGCGACGATGGTGTTGTCGAACGTGGGCGCCGCGGAATCGGCGGCGATCGCGGCGACTTCCTGGATCTCCTGCGCCATGCCTTGTTCATAGGCGGGCGCGAAATCGCCGGCGGTGATCCGGTCGAATTGCGGGTAGTGGAACGGAAGCGGGCTCTCGGTCAGGAGCGGATTCGATCCGGCGGCATCGGCCGCGCGCGGCAGGACGACGGAGCCCGCGGTGAACGCGAGCGTGAGCAGGAATTTTTGCATGGCGCCACGCTGGATCGCCGCGCAGTCAAGGCAAGGCTGGGTGACGCGAGGCGAGTCCGCCCATCCGCCGGGCCGTCCGCTCATCCAATAAACGTGTAACTTTGCGGCGGCGGGGAGTGTTGTCGTGGCATGTTGGCGGCCGTCCTCCCACCTCGTTGCTTGAGCCAGCGCCCAAGCCGGTTCGTCGCGGAGTTGGTGCGGTTCGTCGCAAACGCATTCTCTTTTCCACCGGCGCACTGTTCTACGGTCCCCGTTCGTAGTTATCAGTTGTGTTGTGTGGAGGGGCCGTTGTGGGCCCCTCCACACGTGTTTTCGCGAGGCCGGAGCGGCTGCTTGCCAACGCGCAAATGTTTTCCAACGCTCGGCTCCTTTATCGACACACTGAAACTATGAATCCGGCCAACGCCCTCCAAACCGTCGCGCCCGCTGCCGCGGCACCGAAGAAAAAAAAGTCCAAGGTCAAGTGGTTCGTCATTGGCGGCGTCGTGCTGGTGATCGGGCTGGCGGTCGCGGCCAAGGTTGCCGGCAAGGGGCGGAACCAGGGCACCATGGTGACGGTGGACAAGGCGGTCATCAAAACCATCACCCAGATCGTCACCGCGACCGGCAAGGTGCAGCCCGAGACGGAAGTGAAGATCTCGCCCGAGGTCGGCGGTGAGATTGTCGCGCTGCCCTTCAAGGAAGGCGCCGTGGTGAAAAAAGGCGACGTCATCGTCCGCATCAAACAGGACGCCTATCAGGCCCAGGTGGAGCAGGCCGAGGCGAACCTGAGTGCGGCCAAGGCCGGCGCGGTGCAGGCGCAGGCGCAGCTGGTGAAAGCGAAGGAGGATTTCAAGCGCAACGAGGACCTCTACAAGAAGCACCTGATCTCCGACTCTGATTTCGTGACGGCGCGAACCGCCCTCGACATCGCGAGCGCCAACGCCGACTCGGCGGTCGCGGAGATCCGCAGCAGCGAGGGCATCCTTAATCAGATGAAGGATCTGCTGAGCAAAACGATAATCTATGCGCCGATGGACGGCACGATCAGCGCGCTCAACAGCGAGGTGGGCGAGCGGGTGATTGGCGGCGGGCAGTTCGCCGGCACCGAGATCATGCGGGTCGCCGACCTCAACAACATGGAATTGCGCGTCAACGTGAACGAAAACGACATCGTCAACGTGAAGCTGGGCGACCACGCCGCGATCAGCATCGACGCCTACCCGAATCGAAAGTTTACCGGCACCGTGAAGGAAATCAGCAGCTCGGCCGCCAATGCGGGCGGCACGGGCAGCGGCGCCTCCGCGCAGGCGAACGCCGCGGTGAGCACCGAGGTCACGAACTTCCTCGTGAAAATCAGGATCGCGGACCGCGATGCGCAGTTGCGGCCGGGCATGAGCGCGACCGCCGACATCGACACGCAGACGGTCAAGGACGCCGTCGCGATCCCGATCCAGAGCGTCACGGTCCGTGCCGAGGGCGGGCTGACGTCGGATGAGCTGCAACAGAAACGCGCGAAGGAAGTGCAGGAGAAATCGGGCAACGCGATCGAGGTGAAGGACGAGCGCGAGGAAGCACGCCGCAATCGCGACAAGCTCAAACGCGTCGTCTTCATCCGCGAGGGCGACCACGTGAAGATGCAGGCGGTCGAGACCGGCATCGCCGACAACACCGACATCGAGGTGAAGAGCGGCGTGAAGCCCGGCCAGGAGGTGGTTTCCGGCACCTACGCGGCAATCAGCCGCAAATTGAAGGACGGGATGAAAATCCAGATCGAGAAGCCGAAGAAACCGGAGGAGAAGAAGGACTAACTTGTCCTGGAGGCGCGGTGGTTCCGCCGCGCTTTCGGCCGAGTGGCGGGCGAAGCGCCCGGCCTCACCGAACACCGATGATTCCCCCCACTGCACCCGCCAACAGCGCCGCGCGCCTCCTCCGGCCCGCCGGCGCCCTCGTGATCGAGATCGAGGGCGTGACGAAGCTCTACAAGATGGGCGAGGAGATCATCCACGCCCTGCGCGGAGTGTCGCTGGAGATCCGGCGCAACGAGTATCTCGCGATCATGGGCCCGTCCGGCTCGGGCAAATCGACGCTGATGAACATGCTCGGCTGCCTCGATACGCCGACCGCCGGCCGCTACGATTTCAACGGCCGCAACGTCGCGCAAATGGACGACGACGAGCTCGCGGAAATCCGGAATCGCGAGATCGGCTTCGTGTTTCAGACCTTCAACCTGCTCCCGCGCTCCGACGCGCTGCACAACGTCGAGCTCCCGCTCATCTATGCCGGCCAGCCGCCGCACACGCGGCGCGAACGCGCCCGGCAGGCCCTCGACAATGTCGGCCTCGGCAATCGCATTCACCACCGGCCGAATGAATTGTCGGGCGGCCAGCGGCAACGCGTCGCCATCGCGCGGGCGCTGGTGAACAACCCCTCGATCATCCTGGCCGACGAGCCGACGGGAAATCTCGATTCGAAGACGGGCACGGAGATCATGGAGCTGTTCGAACAGCTCTACGAGCAGGGCAACACGATCATCGTCGTGACGCACGAGGAGGACATCGCCCGGCACGCGCGGCGGATCGTGCGGCTGCGCGACGGGCTGATCGAGAGCGACGAAACGCTTTAGCCGCGATCCCCCATGGGCCGCCTTCTCTACGAGTTCACCGAATCGTTCCGGATCGCGTTCGCGCAGATCCGGGCGAACAAGATGCGCTCGGTCCTGACCGCGCTCGGGGTGATCATCGGCATCGTGGCGGTCACGTTGATGGGCACGGCGATCAACGGGATCAACATCGGCTTCAACCGCAGCCTCGCGATCCTGGGCGACGACATATTGTATGTGCAGAAGTGGCCGTGGCACAACGTGGAGGATTGGTGGAATTATGCCGATCGACCGCCGCTGCAGATCGAGGATGCCGAGAAGCTGAACCGGATCATCGAGACGACGCCCCGCTCGCTGCTCGATATCGCGGTGCCAGTCGTCGCCCGCGGCGCGATGGGCGTAAAGGCGGGCGAATACCAGGTGAACGGCGTGTTCGTCTTCGGCACGACCGCGGATTACTCGCGGATCATGTACGCGGATGTCGGCGAAGGGCGGGTGTTCAACGATTCCGAGGCGGCGAGCGGCCGTCAGATCTGCGTGATCGGGCTCGACGTCGCGCAAGCCTTGTTCCCCAACCGCTCCGCGCTGGGGGGGAAGGTATTGATCGGAAACCAGCCCTTCACGGTGATCGGCGTGCTGGCGAAGCAGGGGTCGTTTCTCGGACTATTCAGCCTCGATACGCAGGCCTTCATGCCGATTCGCACGTATCGGAAGTATTTTGGCGTTGGGGAGCGGGGCGCGGAGTTGCGGGTGAAGATTCGTGACAAGAACAAGATGAATGACGCGATCGACGAACTCACCGGCGCGATGCGCCGCGTGCGCGGACAGCTGCCGGGCGAGCGCGACAATTTTTCGATCAACCAGCAAGAGGCCTTCAAGGCGCAGATCGATCCCGTGAAATCCGGCATCGCGATTGCGGGGTTCGCGATCACCGGGCTGGCTTTGTTCGTGGGAGCAATCGGAATCATGAATATCACTTTCGTCAGTGTGAAGGAACGCACGAAGGAGATTGGCACCCGGAAGGCCCTCGGCGCGCGGCGCAGCACGATCCTCCTGCAATTTCTGATCGAAGCCGTCGCGATCAGCCTGGTGGGCGGTTTGCTGGGGCTCGGCCTCACGGATGTGCTGGGGGTGTTGATAAAATCGACGATGCCGGCGCTGCCGATCGAGTTCTCAACCTTCCTGGTTTTCCTCGGCATGGGGCTTTCGGTGGTGACCGGAGTCCTGTCGGGCTTTATCCCGGCGCTGGGGGCGTCGCGGCTCGACCCGGTGGTGGCGCTGCGTTACGAATAGGAATCCCGATGTTACTGGGCGAAATTCTCAGGATGGCGTTCGGCTCGCTGGGCGTGAACAAGCTCCGCTCGATCCTGACGATGGCGGGGATCACGATCGGGGTCTTCACGGTCGTCACGGTGATGACCGCGGTCTCGGCCCTCCGCGGCTCGATCGAAACGGGACTGAGTTTTCTCGGCACCAACATGTTCCAGTTCGCCAAATGGCCAACCGGGCTCACCTCCGGCGGCCGGGACCGGCATTTTTTCGAGAAGCGACGCAACATCACGCTCGAGCAGGCGCAACGCTATCAAAAGCTGATGGAGGGCACGGCGGACGTGATCTGCCTCAAGGCCTTTTCGCAGGATGCCGCCACGGAGGCGGTCTACCAGAATAGAAAGACGACTCCGGGCATCACTCTCGGCGGCAGCGACGAATACTTCCTCGAGGCCAACCAATACACGATTGGCACGGGCCGCAATTTCACCGGCGCCGACGTCGATTTGAGCCGCCCGTTCGTGATCATCGGCAGCGCGATTGCGGAAAAACTGTTTCCGTCGGAGTCCCCCTTGAACAAGGTGGTCAAGGTTGCCGGTCGCGCTTACACGGTGATCGGCACGTTCGCGGAGAAGGGCACGTCGTTTGGCCAGAGCCAGGATGATATCCTGATCGTGCCGATCACGCGTTTCCTGAGCGATTTCGGCGCGAACCAGTTCTCCCTCAACATCGCCACGCAGGCGCCGTCGCAGATCGTCTACAACGAGACGATCGACAAGGCCATCACAGCCATGCGCATCGTGCGCGAGCTGAAACCCGAGGACGAAGACGACTTCGAACTCTACTCCAACGATTCACTCATCGCGGCGTTCGCGAAGATCGCGAACATCGTGCGTGCCGGGGCGCTCGTCATCAGTACGATCGCGCTGCTGGCCGCCGGGGTTGGGATCATGAATATCATGCTCGTCAGCGTGACCGAGCGGACGAAGGAGATTGGCATCCGCAAATCGATCGGCGCGCGCAAGCTGAGCATCCTGATACAATTCCTGATCGAGTCGGTCGTGATCTCGCTCGCTGGCGGTGTTACCGGAATCGTGCTCGGGATCATTGCGGGCAACGGTCTCGCGATGTGGTTGAAGGCTTCGATCGTCTTTCCGTGGGACTGGGCCGCGATCGGCCTGCTGGTCTGCACGGCGATCGGCGTGGGCTTCGGGCTTTATCCCGCGTTCAAGGCCGCGTCGCTCGACCCGATCGAGGCGCTGCGCTACGAATAGCGCGATTTCAAAACCCGCTGCCGCCGTCAGCCGCGGCGGATCTCGGAGCCGGAGAACCGGATCTGGATCCGGAACACCTTCTTCACGCGGCACGAGATCGCGCCCGTCGTCAGGTCGACTTTTTCGGGCACTTCGATCCGGTGCAGATCGACGACGGCGTGATAGCCGCGCTCGGAAAAGATATCGATCAACATCGCGAGGGCGGTGGGGTCGTCGAGCAGCATGTCCTCGGTGTTGATTTGTGCCACGCCGGAAATCGAGTGCCGCAGGACGATCGGCATGATCTTGCGCGAAACGAACGAGACGACCCGTGAAAAGAGCTCCGGCTGGCCAAATTCGTAGCTGTCGAGCCGTCGCACAAGTTCCTGCCGCGCGCGCACGATGATCTCGCTCGCGACCGGCAGGCTCCGCAGCCGGTCGACCGTGCGGGGATCGAGTTCGAGGGTGCTCTGGTATTCGAGCTCCTTCAGGATGTTTTGCTCGACCTCCTCGATCTGGCCCTGCGCGTTGATGAAATGGTAGTGGAAGATTTCCTTGAGCGACTGGAGCGCGTCCCAGGTCTGTTCCTTGAAGACGCGATAGCGGCGGCGCGCCAGGCCTTCGTCGTGGTCGGTCGGCCGGTCCTCCCAAAGCTGGCCGATGCCGGAACGCGTCACCTCCTCGTTGTGGGCGAGCGTTTCCCGGCCGCGCTTGAGCTGGCGGGCAATCGATTCCTTCTCGTCGACGAAAAGCACCATGATGTGGATCGTCGGATGGCGGAAATGAATCGAAAGCGGCGTATTGAAGAATTCCCGCCGCAGCGCCTGCATCTTGGTCACGAGCATCTTCAGGCACTCGACCTGCACGTTGGTGCGCGGAAAACCGTCGATGATGACGCCGTCGCGATAAACGGGTTTTAGCAGCTCGCGCAGGAGCAGCGTCACCACTTCGCGATCGCCGACCATGTTGCCCGCGTCTTTCAGCCGTCGGGCGTCAGGCGAGTCGAGCAGGGCGCTGATGATGATCGGCGGGCAGGTGAGGCCGCGGGTCTTGGTGATGAACGCGGTGTTGGTTCCCTTGCCCGCGCCGGGCGCGCCGCCGAGCAGGATGATCTCCTTGGGGAAACGCAGGTTCTCGCTGCCGAAGTCGGCTTCGAGGTCCTGCCAGACGGAGCTGAAGATGAGCTGCGCGTCCTTGATCTCGAGATCGGTGAGCTTGCCGGCGACGGGCGTCGTGGCGGGGAGCAGGGGCAGGGATTCGACGGGAACAGGGGTGGACATTGTTCTGGAAGCCCGGAGGCTAAAGGGGATTTGCGGACAGATTCGACAAAAGAAATCGCGCAGCGTGCGAATCGGAGAATTCCCCGAACCCGGCACCCGCCGGTTCCCGGGCCGGGTCTGGAAAAGTTGGTGAAAAATTTCCGCGCGCGCTTCGCGTCATCGGCATTGACCCAGCGGCGTCCGCCTTCGTTCCTGCTCTCAATAACGATGTTCCGTGGCGGGAGCGAGACTTCCGGCCCGCATCAAGCGTGGCGTGCGCCCGGCCGCCCAAAATTATTTTCAGAAAGTCGCACCCGCGTCGCGGAACCGTCCGGCAAGGCGCCTGTCATTTTTTGCACACTGCCCGTAGGCCCCTGGTTTGCGGGACAGTGAGTTGAAGCTGGACCTGGCGGGGCCGCGCAAGCGGCCCCGCCTTGGTGTCGAGGGGTTTTCGCATTCGCCAGCGTTGGAAAAGCCGCCACACTTCATCCCATGCGTGTCCTGATCGTGGACGACGAGGCCGGCATCCGCCGGACGACGCGGATCGCCGTGGAAACCGCCGGCCACACCGCCGCCGAAGCCCCCGGAGGGGCCCGCGCGCTCAAGGCGCTGGAGGAATCGAATTTCGACGCCTGTTTCCTCGACGTGAAACTCGGGGCGGACGACGGGCTGGAGGTCCTCGCCCGGCTTTTGAAGGTCCAGCCGTCGCTCGCGGTGGTGATGTTCACCGCCTACGCGAACATCGCCACCGCAGTCGAGGCGATGCGACGCGGGGCGTTCGACTTCATTCCGAAGCCGTTCACGCCGGAGCAGATTCGCGCGGTGCTTGCGAAAATCGACAAGTCCCGCGCCCTCCAGACGCGCGTCCAGATCCTCGAGACCCAGCTCGCCGACTCGGAGCCGGCGGTCGATTTCGAGTCCTCCGAGCCGGCGGTGCAGCGCGCCGTCGAGATCGCTTTCAAAGCCGCGGGGACGCCGGCCTCGATCCTGATCCTCGGCCCGAGCGGCACCGGCAAGAGCGTGCTGGCGCGCGAAATCCACCGGCGCAGCCCGCGGCAGGACGCCCCGTTCGTCACGGTGAACTGCCCGAGCCTTTCCCGCGAGTTGCTGGAGAGCGAACTTTTTGGCCA
>DASZPP010000180.1:0-5065 GCA_035549975.1 Opitutus sp. | reverse complement strand
CGTCATGCCATTCATGGCTGTTTCTCCGGCGCCCGGATCGCGTAGCCGACCGAACGCACCGTGTGAATCAACGGCGCGGCGAAGGCGGTGTCGATTTTCTTGCGCAACCGGGCGATGAAGATCTCGACGGTCCGCGTGTCGTATTGGTGGTCGCGCTGCCACACGCGCTCGCACAGCTCCGTGCGCGAGAAGACCCGCCCCGGCTCCTGCATGAGCACCTGCAACACGTCGAACTCGCGCGGCGACAGCGCCACCGGCTTGCCCGCCCGCATCACGCGCCGGTGCTGCACGTCCAGGTGCAGGTCGGCGACCTTCAGCCAGTCCGCCGCGGTGGGCGTCGCGCCGCGCCGGCCCAGCGCCTCCACGCGCGCCACCAGTTCATCGAGCGAAAACGGCTTCGGCAGATAATCGTCGGCGCCGGCCTTCAATCCCTTCACACGGTGTTCCACCTCGCCGCGCGCGGTGAGGATGATCACGCGCGCCGGGCAGTTCGCCTCGCGCAACTTCGCCAGCACGCTCAGCCCGTCGAGGGTCGGCAGGTTCAGGTCGAGGACGATGAGATCGGGCGGATCGCCGATCGCGGCCGCGAGGCCTTGCGCGCCGTCGTTCACCGTGCTCGCGATGTGCCCGTGCCGCGAGAAGGCGCGGCCGATGTGGCGCGCGAGTTGCGCTTCATCTTCGATTACCAGGATGCGCATGGTCTGTAGCGGCGGTCCATGGCCGCCGGCCGGTCGGTTTCGCGGGCGATAGAAACACAATTGTCATTCCGAGCGAAGGAAGAATCCGGTGGATCGAGGGCGGGCGTTGGCCTCCGTGGATCCTTTGCTTCGCTCAGGATGATCGATCGGACTCCGATCGGTCAATTGCACCCGCAGCCGCTGCCGCCGACGCCGCGTCCGCCGGTCGCCGACTCGCGCGAGAAATACGTGTGCTCGTTCGCCGCGGTCGCCAGCGGGTCGCGATCCGGCCGCATCGAGTAGTCGGCCAGCGTGCCGCGCTGCCAGGGTTGCACGCGCACCGTCGCGCAGCCCGAGGCGCCCAGCGCAACCAGCGCCGCCGCCAGCATCAACCGCGTCCTTCTTGCCGTGATCTTCATGGTTTTCCTTTCAGTTCTTCTCGGCGAGCAGCGTTTCGATTTCCTTGCGCAGCTCCGCCTCGGTCTCGCTGCCGTGGAATCCCTGGTGAACGAAGCGCACGCGCCCGTCGCGGCCGAGCAGATAGGACGTCGGCATCGCGGGCACTTTCACCGTGCCCACGAGTTTCTGCGCCGCGTCGTGCAACGCCGCGAACGGCGGGTGCATCTTCTTCACGAATGCCGCATACGCCGATTCCTTCTCGTCCACGCTCACGGCCACGATCGAGAGGCCGCGGCCGGCCAGATCGGCGTTGATCCGTGCAAATGCCGGAAACGACGCCTTGCAGGGCGCGCACCACGAGGCCCAGAAATCGACGAGCACCACGCGTCCTTCCGTCGGCGGAAGCGCCCCGCCGGTCAGCCCGGCGTCCGCCAGCGAGGGAAACCGGTCGCCGACCTGTACCTGCGCGCGAACGCTCAGGCTGATCGAGAAAATCGCTGCGGCGACGGCGGCCAGGCGTAGCGGCAGGCCTCCGTGCCTGCCGATCGAAGGCGGCTGCAACCGGCAGGCACGGCGGCCCGCCGCTACGAAATTTGTCTTACGAAACCACATGATGAAAAAATCCCCGCGTCTGTGCGCGCGCATTGTCGGTGACAAGCAATCCCTCGGCGCCGGGAAACGACTGGATGAACTCGATGCCCTTCGGCACGCCGAGCACGAACGCCGTCGTCGAGAGCACGCCCGCATGCAGGCAGGTTCCGGCCACGACCGTCGCCTGCGTGCAGCCGTTCGCCACCGGCCGGCCCGTGCGCGGGTCGATGATGTGCCCGAAGCGCCGGCCATCGATCGTGAACTGCCGGACGTAGTCGCCCGACGAGGCAACGCCGCGATTCCCGGTCAGCGCAATGCTCCCCGCCGCGCGCCCCGGCTGGCGCGGATCCTCGAGCCCGATGTGCCAGGCTTGCCGCCCGGGCGGATTGCCGATCGAGCGGAGGTCGTGGCCGAAGTCCACCAGCACGCACGAGAGCCCGTGCAACCCCGCGATCTGCGCGACGATGTCGACCGCGTATTCCTTGCCGAATCCGCCGAAATCGAGCGCCATGCCCGGCTCGGGCAGGAACACCTTGCCGGGCACGCGCTGCACTTTCACCCAGCCGACGAGCCGCCGCGCCGCCTCGACCGCCGAGTCGGGCGGAATCGCCGGCTGCTCGGCCTTGTAATTCCACAGCTTGATCAGCGGCAGCATCGTCGGATCGAGCACGCCCTGCGTGAGGAACGACAGCGAGTCGCAGAGCTTCATCAACTGTTCCATCTCCTCGTCCACCTCGACCCACGCGGAGCCGGCGGCGGCGTTGATGCGGCTCACGAGGCTGTCCGGGCGAAATCGCGAATACTTCGCCTCGAAGGCCTGCACCCAGCCCACCGCCGCGCGCTCGAAGCCGCCCGCGACCGCCGGGTCGTCACACGCGTATTGCACCTCGCACGTGGTCCCGAGCGCCGCGAACGTCAGCCGGCGCAGCCCGCTGACGGGCGTCGCCGGCGGGCGCGGGATTGGCGTGGAGGTTGTCGTCGCGGTCACCATGTCAGCTTCAGCCCGGTGGTCACCGTGTTGGCCTTCGGATAGGCGCTCGGCGAGGTGCGGCTGTCCCGGCCGCGCATCTCGTAGCGATCGTAGGCGATGTCGGCCTGCCAGTTCGCGCTGATCGTCCAGATCGCCTTCAGGCCGTAATTGTAAGTGCGCAATGCCGAGAGCCGGTAGTCAGACGAGTAGAACGGACCCTGCGGCATTGCGCGTCCGGTCGGCGTGAAGTCCGCCCCGGTCACGTCGATCCGGTAAAAATCCGCCGCGCTCTGGCCGTAGAGGCGCAGGTTCGGCTCGAGGGTGAACCGCTCGCCGAGCTTCTGGAACCACGCGAGCTCCAGCGTGTGCGCCGTCGTCCCGAACGTGTCGCGGTAAAACCGGTAGCCCGCCTCGAGCGCGCCCTGCGCCTGCGGAAACGCGCGGTTCACGCCGGCGAACACCGTGAACTTGTCGCGCGACGGCGGCCGGTTCTCGCCATACGTCAGCGGCAGGAAGACACCGGGAAAAACCTCCGTGTATTGCTCGATGATCCGGTAGGGATCCGAGAGATAGCCGGTCGCGCGGCCGTAGCCCACGTTGACCGACACCGAGGTTTGCGGATCGAGCAATTGCGTGATGCCGGCGATGAAGTCGCTCGTGCGCTTCTTCAGCCACGGCGTCTGGTAGCGCACCTTCACGTCGTCGTCGGTGCCCGCGAGGCCGAGCAGCAGCGTCGTGTTTTTCTCGTTGAAATCGGTGAGGCTGTTGAGCGACCAGCCGTTCGAGACGTAGTCGCTCTCGCGGCTGTTCGCGAAACTCACCGACACGCCCTCGCGCGAAAACTGCCGGAACAGCTCCGCGCTCCACGCCTTGCGCCGGTCGTGCAGTTCCGTGAGCGGCACCGGCGCGCCCGGCGTCGGCGGCGGCTGGCCGGTGGGCGTCGCGCCGGCGATCGCATCGATCACGCCGGTAAGCTTGAGGCGCAGGTCGGGCGTGAGGTCCGCCTCGGCGAGCCCGTAGTGCGACTCGACCGCGATCCGTCCTCCGTCCTCGCGGTAGTCGACATACTTGTAGCTCAGCGAATTTTCCGCCCGCGTCGCACGCACCTGCAGGAAAAACCAGGCCCCGATCACGATCGCGGCTTTCAGCGGGTGCGGCAGGGAATGTTGAGGAGTCGGCGCCACCGGGTGAAAGCCTGCGCACCACCGTGCGTTTTCAACGCGTTTAGGGTAACACTTTGGTAAGGGTTTTGTTCCGGTGGCCCGACCGACCGGGTGCGCACGAAGCGCGCGCTAGCTGTGAACTTTCAGGAGGTTGTCCCTCCGGGTCCGGCCTGAGAGAGATGGGTGTGATGAAAAAACACCTAACTCAGGAGGACTCGAAAGGACATGCATGCCAATGCCCGGACTACCCCGCGTAGTCGAGAGGACATCGTGCGAATGGTGCTGCAGGAGGGACAGACGCTGAAGGCCGCAGCAGCGGCCTTCAGCGTCTGTCCGAAAACGGTGCGCAAATGGGTGCAGCGCTATCGCCGGGAAGGACTGGCCGGACTGCAGGGCCGCTCGTCACCGCCGGCGCACAGTCCGAAGCGCACGGGTGCGTCAGCGCGGCGGGAAGTGTGGCGCTGGCGCGAGCAGGGGCTGACCTATGCCGAGATCAGCGAGCATACCGGCCTGTCCGAAGCGACCTTGAGCCGGATCCTACGCGGGCATCGGCCCGGTCCACCGCCACCACCGGTGGTGCGGTATGAACGAGCGCGCCCCGGTGAACTGCTGCACTTCGATACGAAGAAACTGGGCCGCATCGCTCGGCCCAGTCATCGGGTGACGGGTGATCGCCGTGATCAAGTGCGCGGCATCGGCTGGGAATGCCTGCATGTCTGCATCGACGATCACTCTCGCTTCAGTCATGCCGCCGTGCGTGAGGACGAGCGTAAGCATACCGCCATCGCCTTCCTCGAGCAGGTGGTCGCCCACTATCGCCAGCTCGGCATCACCGTGGAGCGGATCATGACCGACAACGGCAGCTGCTATAAATCCGCGGCCTTCCGCAAAGCGTGCACTCACCTCGGCATCCAGCACCTCTTCACCCGCCCCTACACGCCGAAAACCAACGGCAAAGCCGAGCGCTTCATCCAGTCCGCGTTGCGCGAGTGGGCCTACGCTCGCACCTATCAGCACTCCGCCGAGCGTTGCGCCGCTTTGCCGGTTTGGCTCCAACGATACAACTGGCGTCGGCCTCACCGATCGTTACAACGCAAACCACCCGTCTCCAGGCTCAACTTGGGGGACAACCTCCTGACGACTCACAGCTAGCGCACGATCTCGACGGACGAAACCCGCAGCAACGCGTTGATCCGTTCAGGATGCGCGCGATCGGCCGTGAGCGTGAGCTGCTCGAGCCCGATGTAGGGCGAGCGGCGTTCGAG
>DASZPP010000179.1:0-10395 GCA_035549975.1 Opitutus sp. | reverse complement strand
TGCGGGCTCGGCGTCGCGCTGTGGCCGCCGCACCAGCAACGATCGGAGGTCTCGAACCAGGCGGGATCGACGGTCTGGAGCGGCGGGTTCAAGGCGAGCCGGGATAACCGTAGCGGCTGAAATCGCCCGGCGCGGCCCGCTCGACGTCCTTCCGCCACGCGGCGTCGCCGCGCCAGCGCTCGTTGTTGCCGGCGCGGTAGAAGCTGCGCGCGCCGGGCTGCGTGATCCGGTCGAACTGCGTCCACCAGTGCACGAATTGCGGCGAGAGCTTAGGGGTCACGCCGAGGAACCGGACGACCTGCTCGAGCGAAGCGGGACCGGCCTTCACGTCCTCGAAGCGGAGCAAGAGCGTTTGCGCCGGATTTTTTTCGGCGAGCGCGAGCGCGGCGTCGTAGAAACGGCGATATTGGCCGTAAGCGTCGCGAATCCAGGGGATGCGGTCGGGCACCTTGGCGCCCCAGCGCTCGGTGGCGGTGAAATACCAGCTGTAGATCGTCGCGTGCGGATCGCGGATGAGCATGATCGCGGGCCATTGCCCGGCGGCGGGTACCCCGTGCACGCCCTGCGGGGCGGCGTCGATGTAGACGGGCTGGTAGGGCACGCCGTCCTCGCGCAGGCGCAGGACGTAGAACGCGTGCGGGTTGAGCTCCTCGGCGCGTTGCTTGGCCTCGGGATCGGCGACGAAGTTGTTGGGAAAAAAGACGAGGTCGAACAGCCCGGTGAAACAGGCCCACAGGTAATGGCTGCCGGTGCGGGGAAACGCATGGTAGTCCGCGCGCACGGCCAGCCGGGTGCCGAAGTAATAACTCTCGGGGCTCATGGGACGCTCAATGCGAAGCCTGCCCGAACTCGGCGCAAACGAAAAAGCTCTCCATCGCGTCGGGGCCGTCGTCGCTGGCGAGGATGTGGCCGCCGAGGTGGGCGAGCGCGGATTTCACGACGTCGGGCGTCGGCACCCATTTGTGGCCGTCGCCGACGAACGGCGAGCCGGCGACCCAGATCGCGCACGTCGGATGCGGCAGGTAGAGAAACAGGCGGCCGCCGGGCTTGAGTTTTTCGATCCAGGCGCGGAGGGCGTTTTCCCAATCGACGATGTGTTCGAGGCAGTGCGAGCTGAAGATGAAGTTCTGCGAATGCGCGGGAAAATCGTCGAGCGTGCGGGCGGCGCCGGGGCCGCGCTCGAGATCGACGGGCGTCATGCCGGGCAGCGGCCAGAGGCCGGCGCCGACATCGAGGCCGGTGCCGGTGCAGTAGCTCGCGGCGATGCGCTGGATGGCGAATGACGCGCCGCCGACGAAGAGGTAGTCGGGATAGAAGCGCCCCTCGTATTCCCAGCCGCCGGGCCGGCGCTGGACGCTCGGGAACGAGAGCCAGTGACGGTAGGCGTGGAAGAGATCGGGGGCGTTCGGATACTGCTCGAGAGGAGTCATCGCGGCGGAGGCGGTGCGGCGGAACGGCGATCGCACCGGAAGCGGGAGCGGGGTTCAAGCCGCAACTGGCGCGGGCGATCGAGGGTCCGCCTTGACTCGCCGGAGTGGCCCAACGTTATTGCAGAAATGATGGCCGACGACTGGAGCGCAGACGCATGGGAGGATGCCATTCGCGCGGTGTTTCGCCGCGCGATGCTCGATCCGGCGTTTCGGGCGCGGGCGCGGGCCGATGCGCGGGCGGCGTTCGAGGAGGCGAGCGGACGACCGGCGCCGGACGGCGTGAAGTTTCGTTTCGCGGAAAAACTGGACGAGCACGTGCTCGTGCTGCCGAAGGTCGCGGCGGCGGGCGACGCGCTGTCGGAGATCGATATCAGCCGGATCCTTTTTCACAGCCTGCGGCAGCAGTCGATTCCGCCGGGATTCGCGGAGTGAGGCGGAGATATCTGGAACGCGCGATGAAATCGTCGATCGAGCTTCATGAGGCGGCGGGAGCCGGTAGCGGCATGCGTCCCTGCCTGCCGGAATCAAAAGCTCAAGCACGGCAGGCACCGAGGCCTGCCGCTACGTTGAAACGCGCGAGCCGATGCTGACGATTTTCGATTTCAAGCTCGAGGTGTGCTCGCCGTGCCAGAACGACTGCGAGCTCTGCGCGCACGCGGACCTGATGCGGCACATCAAGGGTTACCAGCTCTCGCTGGAGAAGCTGGACCGGTTCATCTTCTACACGGAGCGGTCGAACTACTTCATCCGCTCGCTCTCGATCCACGGGCCGGGCGAACCGTTCCTGTGGAAGGACCTGAACGCGGGGCTGAAGCGGTTGAAACAGTCGCGCGCGATCGGCTGGGTGTCGATGGTGACGAACGGCCTGCTGCTCGACCGGATCACCGACGACGCGATGGCGTGCCTCGACCGGCTGTTCGTTTCGGTTTACTCGAACTACAACCGCCACGAGCTGATCAAGGGTTTCATCGCGAAACACCACGAGAAGGTGCGCCTGTGGGACGGGACGAATTTCTGGGAGCACGCGGCGGATCCGGCGCAGACCGCGCCGGCGACGGGCGGCTGCAACTGCTCCGGGCCGATGCTCTACGACGACAAGGTTTTTCTCTATTGCGGGCCGCCGGTTTTCGGCGCGGCGCGGGCGAAGGGGGTCGATCCGCTGAACATCCCGCGCACGTGGGCGCCGCTCGGGCCGAACTACCTGGCGGGGTTCAATGAAAAGCTCATCGGGCGGATGGACATCTGCCGCTATTGCTGGGCGAATCCGAATTTCAAGGGCCGCTGGCGCAACAACGACACGCGCCGAAAACTGCCCGGCACGCCGCCGGACGCGATCCGGTTGATCATCCCTGAGTCGAGGCAGGAGCGGGCGATGGTCGCGCCTGCCATTCAATAAGCAGCTTCTCGATCCGGTCGCGGCTCGCGGCGACCTCGGCGAGGACGCTGCGTGCGGCCGGCTGCGCGTCGGCGGCCGCGGACTCGGCGGCGCGGAGGAGATGCATCTTGGTTTCCCAAAGGCATTCGAAGGCAGCAGTGAGGTGGTCGAGCGGCGTCATGGCGGAAAATTGGATCGGTTCGAATTAAATTGGAATCTCGTCGCACGCGAATGGCCCGGAGAGCCGTCCCGGCCGGCGTTGCGGCGCCATCGGTGAAGCCGGCTCAGACCACGTCGGCGAAGGCGGGGCGCAGCCGGCGAAACGTGAGGTAGCCGACGACGCACATGACGAGGCCGCAAACCCACAGGTAAAAGAGGCCGGCGGCATGCGGGGGTTCGTGCCAGAGGACGGCCTGGCGGAGGTTTTCGACGGCGTGCACGAGCGGGTTGGCGAGCAACAGGTTTCGCGCCCAGGCCGGCGCCTTGTCGAGCAGGCGCAGCGGATAAAACACGAAACTCATGTAGATGAGCACCTGGATCACGAATGGCATCGCGTTGGCGGTGTCGCGGATGAAGACGCCGAGCGCGGCGAAAAACCACGCGCAGCCGACCGCGATCAGCCCGATGGGCGGAAGGATCGCGAACAGCCAGAGCGCGCTCCAGTCGAGCCCGTGCCCGAGAAACGTCACGCCGATCACGGCGAGCACCAGGCTGATCGCGGCCGAAAAGGCCGCGGCGCCCACGGTGGCGACCGGCAGGATTTCCAGCGGGAACACCACGCGCTTCACGAAATTGCGCTGGGTGATGATCGTCATCGGGCTTTGCGCGAGGACCTCGCTGAGGAAGTTGAAGATGATCAGGCCGAGAAAAATGCCGAGCGCGTAATCGAGGCCGGTCTCGTCGGCCCGCGTCGTAAAATGGCCGCCGAAGACAAAACCGAACACGAACGTGTAGACGCCGAGCGAAAGGAGCGGCGAGAGCACGGTCCAGATGAGCCCGAGAAAGCTGCCGCGGTGGCGTTGCTCGACGGCGCGCCACGCGAATTGCCGCAGGAGCGTGCGATGCCGGAGGAGGTCGCGGATTTCGGCGAGCGGGCCCATGGCGGTCAGATTCTATTTGCGCTGATGGAGGCGTGACGCCCTCGTCGCGCTTCGCCGCGAAAGCGCGGTGAGGGCACCGTGCCTCCCGCCCGCAGCATGTTCGCTCGTTTCGGCATACGTGGGAAACTGCCGGGCTATTTCACCGCGTCGATCCGGGCGAGCTCGGACTCGACGAGGCGCGCGACCATGGATTTGAACGGCACGGTGTTTTCCCAGCCGAGCACGCGGCGGGCTTTCGCGGGATTGCCGCACGGTGCGACGGGTTCGACCGCGGTCACCAGCGCCGGATCGTGGTGGACGTGGTCCTGCCAGTTCAGGCCGACGCACTCGAAGGCGCAGGCGACGAGATCCTCGACGCTGTGCAGTTCGCCGGTGGCGAGGATGAAGTCATCGACCTTCGGTTGCTGGAGGATTGTCCACATGCCGCGCACGTAGTCCGGCGCCCAGCCCCAGTCGCGGCGGCCGGTGAGGCTGCCGAGCACGACCTGCTGCTGGAGGCCGCGCTTGATGCGGGCGGCGGCACGGGCGATTTTCATCGTGACGAAGTTGCTGTTCCGGCGCGGCGACTCGTGGTTGTAGAGGATGACGGCGCAGGTCTGGAGCTCGTAGGCGATGCGGTAGATGCGCGCCATCTGCTGGGAGAAGGCCTTGGCGGCGCCGTAGGGCGTGGTCGGGTTGATCGGCGTGAGCTCGTCCTGCGGCGAGTAGGGCGGGGAGCCGAACACCTCGCTGCTCGAGGCGTAGAGAAATTTCGGCGGGTCGGGGAGGTCGCGGAGAATTTCGAGCAGCCGCAGCGTCGCCATGCCGATGCTGTCGACGGTGCTCTCGGGCAGCTCGAGGCTGAGGCGCGGGCTGGACTGGCCGGCGAGGTGGTAGAACTCGTTCGGGCGGGCGCGGCTGATGATGCGGCGCAAGTGCGTGGCGTCCTCGAACGCGCCGTTGTGGAGGAAAAGGCGCTTGCCGAGGATCGCGGGATTGATGGCGAGCCGGGCGATGTTGCTCGCGGCGAGCGCGTCGGGCCGGTGCACGAGGCCGTGGACCTCGTAGTCGTGTTCCAGCAGCCATTCGCAGAGATAGGAGCCGTCCTGGCCGGTGATGCCGGTGATGAATGCTTTCGCCATGGCGTCGAAGGGCGCGGGCGCGCCGTCGAATGAAGGGCAATGAACCACCGTTTCGTTGCCCCGGGGGCGAGACAAATCTTTGCGGCAGCCGGTGATGACGGCGGTCGATGGAACAAAAAGGCTTCCGCACGCCTCCGGAATTTGCTGCATTGGCCCTCCGCCGGTTCGCCGGGCCGTTTCAATTCACGATCTGTCATCCTGATGTTTCGC
Organism: Opitutus sp.; assembly: GCA_035549975.1. Taxonomy (GTDB): domain Bacteria; phylum Verrucomicrobiota; class Verrucomicrobiia; order Opitutales; family Opitutaceae; genus Opitutus. The sequence goes on along the minus strand of DASZPP010000179.1, from coordinate 5,159 downwards.
CGCTTCGTCCTTGCCGCCGTCAGTGCGTTGGCCTGCCTCGCCTCCGGCGTCCGCGCCGCGGCCCCGGCGGAAGGCGAGTGGCCGCTGCCGGAGACGTATTTCCCGCAACTGAAGGCGCTGCTCGAGTCGGCGGTGCGCCAGTCGCCGCGCATGCTCACGAGCAACCTGCAGGAAATCCTGGCGGAGAACGGCCGCACGATCGCCGATGCCACGCGGCTGCCGAACGTCGGAGGCTATTATCGTTACATGCCGTGGGATCGGGACTACCGGCGGGGAGATCCGCGCAGCCCCTACACCTCGGAGCGCTCGACCTACGGGATCAACATCACGCAGCCGCTCTATCACTGGGGCGCGCTGGAGGACGCGCGGCGGATCGCCGACCTGCAGGCGAAGATCGCCCGCGGCAACACCGCCGAGGCCTACGCGGCGCTGGCTAGCGAACTGCGGGCGCAGTTTCTCCAGCTCGTCACGAAGAAAGCCGCCCTGGCAGGCGCGCGGGCCAACCAGGAATTCGTCGCGCAACAACTTGCCGTCGCGCGCGACCGTTTCGAGCGGAAGGAAATTTCCAACGCCGACCTGACGGCGCAGACGCTCGGCGCCGAGCAGGCGCAGCTCGTGCTCGACCGCAACGTGGCGGACTACGAGTGGTCGAAGCGCGCGGTCGAGCATCTCGCGGGCGTCGCGCCGTTGAGCGAGGAGCAGGTGCCGGACGCGATCCCGGCGCTCGCCGTGCCGCTCGATCGCTGCGAGTCGCTGCTGGCCGGCTTCGCGGCGGAAGGCTCGGCGGGTTCACCGGCGCTGGCGGAATTGCGGGACCAGATCGAGATCGAGAAACGCAACTATCACATCGCGAAAACCCGCCTGAGGCCGAACCTGAACCTGCTGGTCGGTTCGAGCCAGGACCAGCAAAGCTACACGGCGAACATCGGGCAGGTGTATGGCGTGACCTCGTTTTACGCCGGCGTGCAGGTCGACTGGTCGATCTTCGACGGGTTCGCGACGAAGGGCCACAAGGCCAACGCGCTCGCGCGCCGTCGCGAGCTCGAACGGAGCTACCAGCGGCTGTCCGGGGACGTCATCGCCGCGGCGCAGGAGCAGTTTCGCCAGTTGCAGTTTTCCGCGCGGGCGCTCGATCTGGCCGAACGGCAGCTCCGGCTCAGCGAGGACAACGTGAAGACCGTGCAGGACAACGCGAGCCGCGGTTTCGCGGCGAAACCGGACCTGCACGCCGCGGAGGTGGCCCGCGACGCCGCGCGCATCGCGGCCTACAATGCGCGCGTCGACGCTTTCACGCGCACCGCGGATTTTCTCGCCACGCTGCAGAAAGACCCTGTGCTGGCGAACGTCTCCGCTTCGCAACCATGAAGAAAATCCTGCTCGCCGTCGTCGCGCTCGCGGTCGCCGTGCTCGTGTCGCTTTACCTGCTGCGGCCGACGGCGCAGGTTGCGACCGTGACCGGCGGCGAGGCGATCAAGCAGGTGCCCGGCAGCGTGGTGGTGAAGGCGGAGTACGAGATGGAGTTGCGCAGCGAACTCGGCGGGCGCGTGGTCGAGAGCGCGCTGGAGCTGGGCAAGGTCGTCCAGCAGGGCGAGGTGCTGGTCAAACTCGACACCGGCGATCTCGAGCTCGACATCGCCCACACCGAAAGTGAATACGAGGCGGAGAAGCGGCGCCAGGAGATCGGCACCCCGACGAAGGTGGACCTGGACGCGGCGCGGGAGAGCCTCGCCAATTACGAGGCGCTGGCCAAGGCCGGCAACTACTCCCTCTCCGCGCTCGACCAGCAGCGGCGCAACGTGAAGGGATTGGAGCAGAAGCTGGCGCTCGAGGAATTGGGGGATCGGCAGAAGCTGGAGGCCGATGAGACCGACCTGAAGGCGAAGCGCCGGAAACTGGGGAAGATGACCCTGACGGCGCCCTTCGACGGCGTCGTGGCTCAGATCCATGCGCGGCCCGGCGACCTCGTCGGTCCCGGCGCGTCGCTGGCGACGCTGATTTCGACGAGCCGCACGGTGGAGGCGCGGATCAGCGAGGAGAATTTCGCCGACATCGAGCCGGGACAGAAGGCGTCGGTGCGTTTCCTCGGCTACGGCGACCATCTCTACGACGCGAAGGTGACCAAGATTCTGCCCACGGCCGATCCCGAGACCCAGCGCTACATCGCGTGGCTCGAGGTGAAGATCAACCCGGTCAAACTCGTGCCCGGGATCACGGGCGAAGTCGCGATCATCGTGGACGAGCGGCATGCGGACACCATCATCCCGCGGCGGGCGCTGTTCGGGGAATACGTGTATGTCGTCGAGCACGGACGGGTGCGGCAGCGCCACGTCCAGACGGGTTTTCTCAGCATGACCGCGGCGGAGATTTTGAAAGGGCTGAAGCCCGGCGAGAAGGTGATCGTCGAGCAGCTCGATCGTTTCAGCGACGGTGATTTCGTCCGGACCGAGCGCGAAGGGGACTAGGGTGGCGTTCGCCGTCGTTTGCCGCCATGTCCTCCAACCTGCGCATCGCCGTCCGGTTCCTGACCGCGAAGAAGCGCGCGATGATCATGAGCCTCTCGTGCATCATCCTCGGCGTCGGGCTGTTCGTGGTGACGCAGGCGACGACGACCGGATTCGAGGGCTTCTTCATCAAGACGGTGCTCGGCACCGACGGTGCGATCCGCGTGCAGGACGAGATCCAGGAGACGATCCGCACCATGTCGGCGGGCGGCAGCAATTCGAAATTCGTGATCCGGCAGAAGGAGGGATGGAAATTCGTGGACGGGATCGCGGAGCCCAAGCTGGTGATCGAAGGACTGAAGGAATTCGCGAATGTGGCCGCGATTTCGCCCGTGCTGCGGGGACCGGTGACGATCAACACCTCGTTCGGGCACGACGCGGTCCACGTCTACGGCATCGATCTCGAAACGTATCTGAAAGTCTCGGATCTCGAACACCAGATCGTCCGGGGGAGCCTGGCGGATTTTCGCGCGACGCCGTCCGGGGCGCTGGTTGGCAGCGAGATCGCACGGCGCCTGCAGCTCGTGCCGGGCGATTCGTTCGTGCTCGAGACGGAGGGGCAGCGGCGGCACTTCCGGGTCAGCGGGATTTACGAGACCGGCGTGAGCGACATCGACCGCGAGCGGGTTTACCTCGACATGAGCGCCGCGCGTTCGCTGCTGAAAAAGCCGGTGGGCGCGACCTACATCCAGGTCAACCTGCTCGACAAGGATCGCGCGCCGGAGGACGCCCAGCGCATGGAGGAAGTGCTGCACCACAGCGCGCGGCCGTGGCAGGAGCGCGAGAAGGCGTGGCTGTCGGCGTTTGGTGCGCTGAGCATCTCGTCGGCGATCACGGTGTCGGTCTTCACGCTCATCGCCGGGCTGGCGATGTTCAATACGCTCGCGATGATGGTCATCGAGAAGACGAAGGAGATCGCGATCCTGCGTTCGATGGGCTACGAGCGCGCCGACATCACGCGCATTTTCCTCTGGCAGGCGGCGATCGTGCTGGTGATCGGCGCGGTGGCGGGTTCCGCGCTCGGCGCGGCGATCACGTTGGCCGTCTCACACACGCCGCTCCCGCACGGCGGCATCAGCGGGATTTTCTCGACCAAGTATTTCAAGGTCGCCTGGTCGTGGTGGCACTATCTCGAGGCCGTCGTGACGGCGGTGATCGTGGTGATGGTTGCGAGCCTGATCCCGGCGCGGCGCGCGGCGCGGCTCGAGCCGGGCGACGTGATCCGCGGGTCGGCGCAGTAGCGCGGCCATGCCGCGCGCGACGGGAGAAAGGAGCAGGAAGCAAGGAGCAGGATTCGAACCCAAAAACATGAACGACAACGACGACACGTTCGAGAAGCTGGAAGTCTGGCGGGAGGCCGTCGAGCTGGCGGCGCATGTTTCCGAGCTGTTCCGCAATTGCCGTGACTTCGAATGCCGCGGCCAGATTCAGGGAGCTGCCCTCTCGGTTTCGAGCAACATGGCCGAGGGTTACGAGCGCAGTTCCAATGCCGAGCTCATCCGCTTCCTCGACATTGCGCGCGGGTCGGGTGGTGAGGTGCGATCGCGGACTTACGTGGCGATTCGCGTGAAGTTGCTCGCCGAGGAAAACGGAAGGAGCCTGATTAGCGAAGCCAAACGACTCGCGAAACGAACCGCACGACTTATGGAAGTTCGTCGCAACGATTTCGGCTGATCGATCTCTCCCCGCTTCCGGCGCCATGCCTTCTCCCTCCTCCTTTCTCCCTTCTCCGGACTCCGGCATCGCATTGCGATGCCGGAATCTCCACCGCCATCTCGGGCAGGACGAGGGGCGGGTGCATGTGTTGCGCGGCGTTTCGTTCGAGGCGCATCGCGGGCAGGTCTACGCGATCGTCGGGCCATCGGGCTGCGGGAAATCGACGCTCCTCTATCTGCTGGGATTGCTGGACCGGCAGGAGGACGGGCAGATCTGGATCAACGACCGGTTGATGTCGGCGGGCAGCGATGCGGATCGCACGGCGGCGCGCTGCGCGCACATCGGCTTCGTCTTTCAATTTCACTTCCTGATGCCGGAGTTCTCCGCGCTCGAGAACGTGATGATGCCGATGCGCAAGCTCGGGCGGATCGCGCCGGCGGAAATGACCGAGCGTGGGCGGTCGCTGCTCGCCGCGGTCGGCCTCGCCGACAAGGTCGACCGGCTGACGACGCATCTTTCCGGCGGCGAGCAGCAGCGCGTCGCGATCGCGCGGGCGCTGGCCAACCAGCCGGCGATCATCCTCGCCGACGAGCCGACGGGGAACCTCGACGTCCGGAATTCGAACCTCGTCTTCGATCTGCTCACCCGGCTCGCGAAGGAAAACGGGCAGGCCGTCGTCCTCGTCACGCACAATCCGGAGATCGCCGGCCGCTGCGACCGCGTCCGGCCGATGCGCGACGGCGTGTTCGTCGACTAGGCGGGTTCATTGCGATGCAAGCGATCGAACGCGGGAACGCCCGGCCGAAGCCGCCGCGGGCGTGGCTGTTTGCCTGCGCCGGGATCGGCGTGGCGCTGCTGGCCTCGACCCTGTTCGAAATCCCGTGGCGCAGCGCGCTCCGCGGCTACGACAACACCTTCTATTACGCCTGGCTGCGTTCGGCGATGGTCGACCACGACTGGGATTTTCAGAACGACCTCGAGCAATGTGACACGCTCGCGCCG
>DASZPP010000178.1:0-23587 GCA_035549975.1 Opitutus sp. | reverse complement strand
TCGCTGGCGCTCGCCGCTACAAAGATCGAACGGTGCGCATTTTTTGGCATCACGGGAATGCGGCCGTGCGGGAAATGCGCCAAAAAATGCGAAGCGATGTTCAAGATGTGAGAGGACCGGCGCGACCGTGAAGCGTAGGATCGGCGACAGCAAAATCCCACCATCCCATGCCATCACTCACCGATCGCCTGCCGTTGAACGTGGCGGGCAAGTATTACGTGGACGCGAGCTGCATCGATTGCGACCTGTGCCGGACGACGGCGCCGGACCTGTTCGGGCGCGACGATGAAAGCGCGATGTCGTATGTGAAGAAGCAGCCGGAGACGGCCGAGGAGCTCGCGCTGGCCGAGCAGTCGGTCGCCGATTGCGCGACGAACTCGATCGGCAACGACGGCGAGTGAGCGCCGCGCCGTGGCGCTGCGCAGAAGCCAGGGGCTGGAGGTCAGAGGTCAGACGTCAGAGATCGGATGCCGCGGCAGGCGGCGCGGCGGGGAGGTTGTGGCATCCGCTGCGGCGTGAGTCGTGGCTGCGAGCGTGAGCGAGTGGAAGTGTTTCCCACGCGCTCACGCTCGCGGCTGCGGAGCGATCGGGGAATTATTCGGCGGCGGACTTGGGCGTCAGCGGCGTCGAGAAGTGGAGCACGTAGTAGATCGCGGGCGCGTCGGTCGCGTTTTTCAGGCCGAAGGACTGGTTGGAGGCGATGAAGGCGATCGTGCCCGGCGCGGCGCGATGGACGACGCCGTTGATGATGATGTCGGGCGCGCCCTCCTTCACGATGAGAAGGGTCTCGTCGAGATGGTTGTGCGTGCCGTGCGGCGAGAGCTGGCCGGGATTGAGCGTGGTGACGTGGACCTCGAGGTGATCGAGCGTGACGGTCGGCGAGTTGAACAGCGGGTGATAGACGCCGTAGCTCGCCGGCTTGGCGGGGATTTTCTCCCAATCGTAGACGGAGGACGGCAGCGTGCCGGGCGGCGCGGATTCGGCGGCGGGCGTTTTGCTGGCGGGCCGGGCGGCGGTCTTGTCGGTGGCGAAGTTGATGACGTCGTAGAGGGCGGGGACGTCGCCGACGCTCTTGACGTTGTGCCAGTCGTAGGAGGCGAAGAAGAACACCGAGCCGGGGCCGACGCGCTGGACGTGGCCGTTGATCTGCACGTCGAGCGCGCCCTGCTGGAGGACGATGAGCTCCTCCTGCGGGTGCTGGTGCGGCTGGTGCGAGAGGTGGCCGGGATCGAGTTGCGTGATGTGGAATTCGAGCTTGCGCAGCGTCGCGGTCGGCTGGTCGGTGACGCGGCGGAAGAAACCCATGCCGGTGGGCTTCGCATCGAGCCGGGCGAAATCCCACACGGTGGTCGGGAGCGGAGTGGCGGCGGACGGATTTTCGGCGGACATGAACAGCGGAGTGGCAACGCAGCAGAAGAAGACGTACAACGGGCGGGGCAAGGGTTTCATGGGTCGTCGCGGATGACGCGCGCGGCGGTGAAAAGGTGCGGGCGGGCCGGAAACTGGACGAAACGGATTTTGTGATCACGTTGGGCGCCATGCAACTGTCCGGAATTCATCATCTCACGGCCATCACGGCGCAGGCGCCGCGGAATGTCGCCTTCTACACGCGGATGCTCGGGCTGCGGCTCGTGAAGAAATCGGTCAACCAGGACGACGTGTCGGCCTATCACCTGTTCTACGCCGACGGGCGCGGATCGCCAGGGACGGACATCACGTTCTTCGACTGGCCGGCGGCCCGCGAGCGGCGGGGCACGCGCAGCATCGTGCGGACGGGGATGCGCGTCGCGAGCGAGGCGACGCTGCAATGGTGGCAGAAGCGTTTCGCGAAGGAAGGTGTGACGCATGCGCCGGCGGCGATGCGCGACGGGCGGCTGACGCTGGACTTCGAGGATTTCGAGGGCCAGCGGCTGAGCCTTGTCGTCGATGCGAAGCCAAACGACGCGCCGCATCCGTGGGAAAAAAGCCCGGTGCCGGCGGAGCACCAGATACTCGGGCTCGGGCCGATCGCGCTCAGCGTGCCAGACCTGGCGCCGACGGAGCGCGTGCTGACGACGGTGATGAATATGCGTCGGGTGCGCGAATATGCCGGACCGGGGCAGAGCGAGGCAAAGGTGCACGTTTACGAGATGGGTGCAGGCGGTCCGGCGGCGGAGTTGCACGTCGCGGTCGAAGCGGCTGCCGCGTCGGCGCGGCCCGGTGCGGGCGGGGTGCATCACGTGGCGTTCCGGACGACGAAGGCGGAATACCAGGCGTGGGTCGATCGCACGGCGCAGATGGGGCTGCACACGAGCGGGCCGGTGGACCGGTATTATTTTGAAAGCCTCTATTTCCGGGAGCCGAACGGGATTTTGTTCGAGATCGCGACGGACGAGCCGGGCTTCGCGGCCGACGAGCCGATGGAAACGCTCGGCGAGCGGCTCGCGCTGCCGCCGTTCTTGGAAAGCCGGCGCGCGGAGATCGAGGCGGGATTGAAGCCGCTGGGGTGAAAGATCGATGGTAGGCAGCCCGCTTGCGGGCGCGGGTTGGGCGCGAGCAAGCTCGCGGCCTACCGGAGGAGCCTCTAGGAATCTGCATAGCGCGGGCCGCAGCACCGCGGTACTCGTCACATCCCGGGAAAGCCGCCGCCTTTGGCGCGCATGGCTTCGAGCTGGCGCATCATCTTCCGGCTGCCGCCGCCCTTCATCATCTTCATCATTTGCTGCATCTGCTGGAATTGTTTCAGCAGTTGATTCACCTCGACGATCTTCGTGCCGGAGCCGTCGGCGATGCGCTTGCGGCGGCTGCCGTTCAGGAGCTCGGGCTTGCGACGCTCCTGCGGCGTCATCGACTTGATGATGGCCTCGGTGCGCGCCATCTGCTGGTCGGCGCCGGCGGGGAGCTGCATGCCGCTCATGCCGGGCAGCATGCCGACGATGCTCTGCATCGAGCCCATTTTTTTCACCTGTTGCATCTGCGCGAGGAAGTCCTCGAGGTTGAAGTCGGCCTTGCGCATTTTTTCGGCCATGCGCTCGGCTTCCTTCTCGTCGATCGTCTCCTGGGCTTTCTCGACGAGCGACACGACGTCGCCCATGCCGAGGATGCGCGAGGCGAGGCGGTCGGGATGAAACGGCTCGAACGCATCGGTCTTTTCGCCGGTGCCGATGAATTTGATCGGGACGCCGGTGATCGACTTGATCGAGAGTGCGGCGCCGCCGCGGGCGTCGCCGTCCATTTTCGTGAGGACGAGCCCGGTGAGCTGGAGCGCGTCGTGAAAGGTTTTCGCAACATTGACGGCCTCCTGGCCGAGCGCGCCGTCGGCGACGAGCAGGACCTCGTCGGGCTGCACGCGGGCACGGAGTTTTTTCACTTCCTCGATCAGGTCGGCGTCGATTTGGAGGCGGCCGGCGGTGTCGAAGATGATGCAGTCGGCGGTGGCGGTCTGCGCGGCGGCGAGGGCGGCGGCGCCGATGGCGGGGACGTCGCGCGAGGCGCGGTCGACGTAGATGCCGAGCTCCTCCTGCTTCGCGAGAATTTCGAGCTGGTCGATCGCGGCGGGGCGGTAGATGTCGCACGCCGCGAGGAACGGGCGATAGCCGCGTTTTTTGAGGAACTTGCCGAGCTTGGCGGACGACGTGGTTTTGCCGGAGCCGTGGAGGCCGACCATCAGGATTTTGAGCGGGCGGGCGCCGGAGAGTGCGGTGGTGCCTTCACCGAGGAGCCGGACGAGTTCGTCGTGGATGATTTTGACGATCTGCTGGCCGGGCGCGACGCCCTTGGTGACCTGCTGACCGACGGCGGCCTGCTGGACGCGTTCGACGAATTCGCGGGCGACCTTGAAATGGACATCGGCGGAGAGGAGGGCGGTGCGGACCTCCTTGAGGGCGTCCGCCATGTTTTCGTCGGTGAGCGTGCCGACGCCGCGGAGATTGCGGAGAGCCTGGCCGAGTTTTTCGGTGAGGGATTCGAACATGGGAAAGTGGCGTGAAAGTGAAAGGGAGAGGGAAAGTGAACGGCGAATGGACGCGAATGCACACTAATTTCGAGCGCGAAGACGGGGACGCCAACGAATGGGTTGTGCTCTTTGGGCGGCGTAGCGGCAGGCGTCTCTGCCTGCCGGAAGCGAGCAGCGAAAAGCGGCAGGCACAGGCCTGCCGCTACGCTGCGCGCGATACAGCTCCATGGATTATATGACAGCGGGTGCGGCACGGCGGGGCGAGGATTTCACTGGCCATGATGGCGGGGTTTCGGGATAACCGCGCTCCCTATGAACCCTGTTCTGCAGCTCTTGATCGAAGGCGGCAGCCTCACGACCGGCCAGATGGCCCAGGTCGCGGGGCTGAGCGAAGCCGAAGTTCAGCAGCACCTGGAACAGTTGAAGAAGGAGAAAATCTTCCTCGGCTGGCGTCCGGTGCTCGATCTTTCGCACGAGGCCGCCGCCGCGAGCGCCGTGCGCGCGGTCATCGAGGTCAAGATCACGCCGGAACGCGGCGGCGGGTTCAACCGGCTGGCGGACCGGATCAGCCGGTTCGATGAGGTCGAGTCGTGTTATTTGATGTCGGGCGGCTATGACCTGCTGGTGTTCGTGCGCGGGACGTCGCTGCAGAAGGTGGCGAGCTTCGTGTCGGAAAAACTTTCGACGATCGAGGGCGTGCTGTCGACAGCGACGCATTTCATGCTGCGCTGCTACAAGGACGCGGGATTTTTGCTCGCCGATGGCGAGGCGCAGGGCGCGAGGCTGAACGTCGCGCCGTGACGAAACGCAACAGGTAGGGCGGCTCTCCGAGCCGTCCGCGGACGCGTCGGAGACGCGTCCCTACCGGAGGCACACACCCCATGAATCCAAATCAATTTATTGCACGACACGTCGCGGCGCTGCCGAAGAGCGGCATCCGGGACTTTTTCGAGCTCGTCGCGAAGATGAAAGGGCAGGACGTGATCTCGCTCGGCGTGGGCGAGCCGGATTTTGTCACGCCGTGGCACATTCGCGAGGCGGCGATTTTCGCGCTCGAGAAGGGCAAGACCTATTACACGTCGAACCTCGGGCTGATCGAGCTGCGGCGGGCGATCGCGAGTTACGTCGAGGAACACTTCGGCGTGAGCTACCGGCCGGAGGACCAGATCATCGTGACGGTCGGCGTGAGCGAGGCGCTCGATCTCGCGTGCCGGGCGTTCATCAACCCCGGCGACAAGGTGATGTTTCACCAGCCGTGCTACGTGAGCTACCACCCGAGCATCGCGCTGACGCACGGCGCGGCGATCGCGGTGCCGACGTTCGCGAAGGACAATTTCGCGCTGACGGCGGAGGCGCTGCGCGCGGCGTGGCAGCCGGGCGCGAAGATGCTCATGCTGAACCTGCCGTGCAACCCGACCGGCGGCACGTGCACGAAGGCCCAGCTCGAGGAGATTGCGGCGTTTTGTCGCGAGAAGGACCTCCTTGTGTTGAGCGACGAGATCTACTCGGAGCTGACGTTCGACGGCACGCACACGAGCATCGCGAGCCTGCCGGGCATGGCGGAGCGGACGATTTTCCTGCACGGGTTTTCGAAGGCGTTCGCGATGACGGGCTGGCGGATCGGCTACGCGTGCGGACCGGCGGCGCTGATCGATGCGATGATGAAGGTGCACCAGTATTCGATGCTGTGCGCGTCGATCATCGCGCAGGAGGCGGCGCTCGAGGCGTTGCAGCGCGGCTGGGACAGCGTGCTGAAGATGCGCGAGCAATATCACCGCCGGCGCGACCTGATCGTCCGCCGGTTCAACGAAATCGGGCTGAAATGCCACTCGCCGCGCGGGAGCTTTTATGCGTTTCCCAACGTGACGGCCAGCGGACGCGACGAGAAGCAGTTCGCGGTCGAACTCCTGCAGAAGGAAAAAGTCGCGGTGGTGCCTGGGACGGCATTTGGCGAGAATGGCGCCGGACACGTGCGCGCCTGTTTCGCGACAAGCTACGAGCAGATCGTGGAGGCGTGCGACCGCGTGGAACGGTTCGTGAACGCAAAGTAGCGGGTAGTGGGCAGCGAGTGGCGGGCATTCGGCTTCGCGGCGTTTGTTGTTTTTCCTACTCGCTACTCACTACCCGCTACTCACTACTCTCCGTTCATCCATGTCCCGCACCGTCGCCATCGTCGGCCGACCCAATGTCGGCAAGAGCCGCCTGTTCAACCGGCTGGCGCGGAAGCGCATTTCGATCGTGCACGACCAGCCGGGGATCACGCGCGATGTCGTGTCGGCGGAGATCGCCGACGGCGGCTACACGCTGCTCGACACCGGCGGCATCGGCTACAAGGGCAGCGACACGCCGGCCGCGCTGACGGCGGCGTCGGAGACGCAGGTGGATTTCGCGATCGCGACGGCGGACCTGATCCTGTTCGTGATCGACGGGCTCAGCGGGTTGAGCGCGCTCGATGAAAAAATCGCGGCGCGGCTCCGCCGGAGCGGAAAACCGCTGCGGCTGGTGATCAACAAGGCGGATTTCGGCGACGAGAAGATCGAGCTGGCGGAGGCGTATCGGCTGGGGCTGGGCGAGCCGCTGCGCGTGTCGGCCGAGCACGGGCGCGGCGAGCAGGAATTGCGCGATGCGATCCTCGCGGCGCTCGGGCCGGCGCCGGCGGAAACGGAGGAGCGCGATCCGAAGAAGCCGCTGGGCGTGTGCTTCATCGGCCGGCCGAACGTCGGAAAATCGTCGTTGAGCAACCGGCTGCTGCAGAGCGACCGGCTGATCGTGAGCGAGGTGCCGGGGACGACGCGCGATGCGATCGAGCTGCCGTTCGAGTTCAAGGGCCGCGACGGAAAGCTTTATCCGTTTCGATTGATCGACACGGCGGGCATCAAGGCGGCGACGAAGCTGGCGTCGCCGGTGGAATATTTTTCGCGATTGCGTTCGCTCGACGCGATCAAGGAGACGGACGTGGTTTTCCTCGTGCTCGACGCGATGGAAGGCGTGACGCAGCAGGACAAGGCGATCGCGGGCGAGGCGGTGAAGGAGCACAAGCCGATCGTGATCGTGGTGAACAAGTGGGATCTCGTGAAGGCGGCGTTCAAGGCGAAGGGCGGGTTCGAACCTTACGAGAGCGAGCGGGATTATCGGGAGAAATATGAAGCGGCGCTGTTCGACCGATTGTATTTCACGCCCGGCTCGCCGGTGATTTTCGTGTCCGCCGTGAGCGGCTACGAAGTCGACCGCATGTTGAACGCGGCGGTGAAGCTGCACCGTCGGCTCGATGCGAAGCTGCCGACGGCGAAGCTCAATCAGGTCCTGCAATTCCTGACGGAGCGCACGCCGCCGCCGGCGGTCGGCGGGAAACGGTTTCGCGTTTATTACGCGACGCAGACGGGGAACCGGCCGTTCCGGATCCGGATGTTCTGCAATCGCGAGGAAAAACTGACGGAGCAGTATCGGCGGTATCTCGAGGCGGGCATCGTCGAGCAGTTCGATCTGCAGGGTTGTCCGGTTTATTTCGAGCTCGTCGGAAAGGAAAAGCACGACCCGGGCACGCCGTATTCGGGCAAGGCGGCGCGCGGCGAGACGCTGACACCGAAGTGGCGGGCGCGCGAACAAGCGGAGGAGGATTTATCGAATGAAACCCTCGAAGATTGAATATCGCGGCGGCGCCGCATTGAGGTTCGCGACGCGGGCGATCGAACTGGTGGTGACGACCTCGGTCGGGCCACGCGTGGCGGTGTTTCGCTCGCTGGCCGGGCGGAAAAAGAACTTGTTCCTCGAGATGCCAGTGGATGAGTCGCGCGCGAACGGCATGCTGCTGCGCGGCGGGCACCGGCTCTGGCACGCGCCGGAGGACCTGGTGCGAACCTACCAGCCGGACGACGAGCCGCTGGCGGTGCGGATGCTGGCGAAAGGCGTGGCGTTGACGCAGCCGATCGAGCTGCGGACCGGGTTGGTGAAGGCGCTGGCGATCGAGATCGCCGGCGAACGGACCGTGAAGGTCACGCACACGCTGACAAACCGCGGACTCTGGCCGGTCGAATGCGCGCCGTGGGCGCTGACGATGCTGCGGCCGGGCGGCTACGCGGTGCTGCCGCTGCCGCCGAAGGGAAGCCATGCGGGCGGCGACTTGCTGCCGACGTATGCCTTCGTGCCGTGGACCTACACGGACTTTTCGAAGCCGACGTGGGACCTGCATCGGGACTTCGTGGGCGTTGACGTCACGAAGGCGACGGAGGCGCAGAAGCTCGGCATCACGAACTACCCGGGCTGGTCGGCGTATTGGAACGAAGGCGCGACGTTCGTGAAGGCCGCGCCGGTGATCGTGGGCGCGGCTTATCCGGATTTGGGCAGTGCGTTCGAGGTGTTCACCAATGGCAACGTGCTCGAACTCGAGACGCTCGGTGTGCTGGCGAAGCTCGCGCCGGGCGACAGCGTCACCCACGTGGAGCACTGGACGGTGCTGGACGGACTGGCGAAGCCGAGCACGGATGCGGCGTTCGCGAAGCTCACGGCGGCGGTGAAGACGTGGGCGGGAAAACTGGGGTAGGGCGCGTTGTCCCTGCACCGGATTGCTCGCGATCATTGCCCGGAAACGGCGGCTCAAGCCTACTCCGCCCTGCCATGAATCCGCTTCGCCTCGCCTTCCTCGGCTCGGACCCGATTGCGCTGCCGTTGCTGAATTGGCTGGCGGGTGAGGGCGCGGCGGTCGGGAGCGTGGTGGCGGTGTTCACGCAACCGGACCGCCCGGCGGGGCGTGGGCAGAGAATCGTCGCGAATGCGATCAAGCAGTGGGCGGTCGCGCATGGCGTGGCCGTGCGGCAGCCGGAAAAAGTGACGGACGAGGTGCGCGCGGAGCTGGCGGCATTCGGCGCGGATCTTTCACTCGTGATGGCTTACGGGCATATTCTGCGCGAGGAGTTCATCGCGACGCCGCGGCTCGGAACGGTGAACTTGCACGCATCGACTTTGCCGAAATATCGCGGCGCATCGCCGATCCAGACGGCGATCGCCTGCGGCGAGCGGGAAACCGGAGTGAGCTTGATGCGCATGGTGCGGAAGCTCGACGCCGGCCCGGTGGCGGACATCGAGCGCCTGCCGATCGCGCGGCTCGACACGGCGATCGAAGTCGAGGCGAAACTGGCGGCGGCGTGCGTCCCGCTGCTCGCCCGCAGCCTGCCGCGATTGGCGCGCGGTGAACTGGAATTCCGCGCGCAGGAGGAGGCGGCGGCGAGTTATTGCCGGAAGCTGGAGAAAGACGACGGCGCGCTCGACTTCGCCGCGCCGGCGAGCGTGCTGGCGGGGCGGATCAACGGGCTGTTTCCCTGGCCGGCGTGCGCGACGGAAATCGCGGGCGTGGCGGTGAAGCTCGGGCTCGCCGAGGCGGTCGCTTCCGGGGGTTGTCATATAATGTATGACAATGGCTCGGCCCCCGGCCGGGTGCTCGGCACGGACGAAGCGGGGCTTTTGGTCGGCACCGGCGACGGCGTGCTGCGGATGCGGCGGATGCAGCGGCCGGGCGGGCGGATGCTGGAGGCGGGGGAGTTCCTGCGCGGGTTTGCGATTCCGGCGGGATCCGGGCTGGCGTCGCGGCCGATGCCCGCGCTCGTGGCGGCGGTGCCGTTCAATAAAAGGTAAAGAGCAGTGGCCGCCGGCCACCGCGCGCTTGTTTTCGGCGCGGGTTTTCCTAAACCTGCGGGGATGTTGAAACGCTTGTTGCTCGGCTGCGCGCTCGCCGCCAGCGCCTCCGCGCAGAGTTCCTCGCTGCAGATCGACGTGGCGAACCTGCGCGAGGACGTGCGCGGACTCGTGCAGCGGGTGGGCGAGCTGTCGCTGCGCGTGGAGCAGCTCGAGCGGGAAAACCGCGACCTGCACAGCCAGGCGGGGACGGCCGAGCGGAATTACGTGACGCTCGTGCAATTGCAGGAGGCGGTGGAAACCCTGAACCAGAAGATTCGCAGCGCGGCGGCGGAGACGAAGTCGGAGACGCTGCAGCAGGTCAGCACGCAGATGGAAAGCCTCGCGAAGCAGACGAACGCCGCGATCGACTCGCTCGCCAAAGGCATCGCCACCCGCGCGCCGGTGCAGGCGAATTTCGCGAGCGATTACCCCAAGGAAGGCGTCAGCTACACGGTCCAGAAGGGCGACACGCTGGCGGAGATTGCCAAGAAAACCGGCGGGAAATTGCCGGACATCGTGAACGCGAATCACCTCACCGATCCCTCCCGCATCAACGTCGGCCAGACCCTCTTCATCCCCGGAGGCAAATAAACATGTCAGCTCCAAAATCCCGCCTCGGCCGCGGACTGGGCGGATTGATCGCCAGCGCCGCGCCCGTCCCGAAACCCGCGGCCACATCGACTCCCGCGCCAGTCGCGGCGCCGGCCGGCGCGCCCGGTTACCAGGAAGTGGCGGTGCACCTGATCGAGCCGAGCCCCTATCAGGCGCGGCGCGAGATCACGGCCGACCAACTGGCGGAGCTCGCGGAGAGCATCCGCGCCGAAGGGCTGCTGCAGCCGGTCGTGGTGCGGCGGACGGGCGAGAAGTTTCAACTGATCGCGGGTGAGCGACGCTGGCGGGCGTTCCAGCAGCTCAAGATCAACACGATCCCGGCGCGGGTGGTTGACGCGAGCGATGCGTCGTCGGCCGCGCTCGGGCTGATCGAGAACTTGCAGCGCGAAGGGCTGAACCCGATCGAGGAGGCGCACGGCTATGCGAGCCTGATCCGCGATTTCGACCTGACGCAGGAGACGGCGGCGGATCGCGTGGGCAAGGCGCGCGCGACCGTGGCGAACACGCTGCGGCTGCTCGGACTCGATGCGGAACTCCAGGGTTTCGTTGCGCGCAACCTGCTGAGCGTCGGACACGCGAAGGTGCTGCTCGGCATCGCCGATGCCGCGCAACGGATCGTCCTCGCCCGGCGGATCATCGAGGAGGGCCTGAGCGTGCGGGCGACGGAGAAGATCGTGACCGAGCACAAGGCGGCGGCGCCGGCCCGGCGGAAGCATACGCGGATGCCGCCGAAGGACGCGGAGGCCGTGGCCGGGATCGAGAAGAAGCTGACGTCGCACCTCGGGGCCCGCGTGGCGGTTTTTCACACGCCAAAGAAAGGCAAGATCGTCATCGAATACCGCGGAAACGAGGATTTGCAGCGGGTGCTCGAGAAGCTGGGCGTGGAGATGTGATTTGTAGGGCGGGGTCTCCTGACCTCGCCGTCGAATCGCCCGCGATTGTGGCGGGGCCGGGAGACCCCGCCCTACAACCAAACCCCCCAAGCTAACCCGCCATTGACAACGGCGGGCGGCGGCTGATTTTGTGGCCGTTTCCATGAACATTGTCCTCGGGGTCCTTACGTTCCTGCTGATCGTTGTTTCGTTTTTCCTTTGCGTCGTGATTTTGATGCAGCGGGCGAAGAACGACGGTGGGATGGGTGCGGCGTTGGGCGGCGGGATGGCGGAATCGGCCTTCGGCGCCGACACCTCGAACGTGCTCAGCAAGGCGACCATCAATCTCTCGATCGCGTTCTTCGGCCTGGCCGTCCTGCTTTCTCTCGGCCGGGTTTACCAGCGCGACCACGTAAGCGCGTCCGGCGAGGCGCTGCCGACGATCAATGTGCCGGCGACCACGGCGAAACCGCAGACGACATCTTCCGCGCCCGTCACGATGCCGTCGCCTGCGCAGTCGGCTCCCGCCGAGAAGCCGGCGCCGGACACGTCCAGGAAGCCCTGAGCGGTCATGGCAGGTTTTCGGAACACGCCCGCCGGTCTTTGGCGGGCGTTTTTTGTCGGTGGATGCCTCGCGCTGACCGCGTGGGCGGGACCGCCGCCGAATCCGGCGCCGCCGCTGCGGCAGTTCGGCGCGCCCGATCCGGCGAAAGGACGCGAGGCGCTCGAACAGCTTCGCCAGCCGCGGATCGCGGGAAGTTATTATCTCGAGTTCAACCTCGATATCCTGCCGCGACGGGGCGAGCAGCGCACGGTGGAGGGGCGGTTGTGGGGCGCGCAAAACGACGACGGGCCGATCACGCGCGTGGAAATCGGGAAGGGCGCGGAGGCGGTGCGGCTGCTGGTGCAGAACGGCCCGCGCTCGGCGGCATGGCGGTTCCGGCCGGAAGGCGGGATCGAGCAGCTGGGCGTGAGCGCGCTTTTCGAAGCGCTCGTGCCGGGCACGCAGATCACGGCGTTCGACCTGCAGATGCCGTTCATTTTTTGGGATGACTTCACGTATCAGGGGCTGACGCGGTTTCACGGCCGGCCGGCGCACGTGCTGGTGCTGCGGCCGCCGGCGGAGTTTGCGGTGCGTTACCCGGGGCTGAAGGCGGTGCGGGTGCACCTCGACACGCAGTTCAACGCGCTCGTCGAAACCGAGCTGCTCGGTGCGAACGACGGCGTGCTGAAAACGATGGACCTCGTGGACCTGAAGAAAGTCGGCGAGTCGTGGATTCCGAAAACCTTCGATTTCCGCGACGAAGCCACCCGCAACAAAACGCGCTTCAGCGTGACGGCCGCCGCGCTCGGGCTGGACTATTCGGCGGCGCTGTTCGCGCCGGCGACGCTCGTGGAGGAAGTGAAGCCGCCGGATGCCGCGCACATCGAGCGGATGGGGCCATGAGCGGATCGGTGCGAGCGGTGGTGTTCGATTTGGATGGCACGCTGGTCGACAGCATGCCGCTGGTTTTGCGGGCGTATGCTCACGCGCTGCAGCCGTTTTATCCGAACCTGACCGACGAGGAAATCACCGCGCGCCTGGGCGGGCCGCCGGAACGCATGTTCGCCGAAATGCTGGTCGAGCCGGAGTGCGCGGAGACGGCGTTGCGACGGCTGAAGGAATGCAGCCTCGCGAATTGGAAGCTGATCCGGCCGTTTACCGGCATGGCGGCGCTGCTCGCCGACCTGCGCGCCGCCGGGTGCGCGAGCGCGATCTGGACGGGCCGCGAGCGCGAATCCGCGGAGTGGCTCCTGCGCGAACACGGCATCGCGCCGCAGGTGCAAACCTTTGTTTGCGGCGACGACCTCGCGACGCACAAGCCGGATCCGGCGGGGCTCGCGGAGGTTTTGCACCGGCTCGATGTGCCGGTCGGCGAAACCTTGTTCGTCGGCGATGCGGACGTCGACGTGCTCGCGGGGGCGGCGATCGGAGTGCGGACGCTGTTGATTCATCACGGGCGGCCGCTCGATGCGACGGTGCGGGCCAAGGCGTGGCGGGTGGCGGTTTCGCCGTCGGAAGCGTATGCGATCGTGCGCGGCGAATTGCCGCCGCAGCGGAGCGTGGTGGCCGGCGGCTGAGGTGGATTCCCGGGGGCCGTTGGCGAGGCGCGCAAAAGAATTTCGTTGCCCGCGGGGCCCGGCCGTGTGACCTAGGGGTGCCGCCGAAATCGTTGAACTGTCTGATACTTCCGACCCATGGCCTCCCGCTCCAAGAAAACTTCAGCTCCCCTCACGTTTGATCTCCCGCTCACGCTCATCGCCAAGATAAAATCGGTCCGCCACGGACACGGCCTCGGCACGGCCAGCGACGTGGTGCGGCTGGCGATGGATCGTTTCGATTTCGACGGCTGCCGGCCGGTTTACGTCCCGCACCGGCAGATTTCGGTGCGGATCACCGGCGACCAGCGGTCGATGTTGAAACGCTACGCGAAGAAAAAGGATACGAGCGTCGGCGAGCTGCTCCGGCTCGCGCTCGAGGAGCTGCCGGCGAAGCCGGCGAAGAAGAAACGGTGACTGGCCGGCGGGGTTTTGCGTCCCGCCTGCCTGCGGATCACGGGGATGCGCGGATCAAGCGCCCTTGACGGCCAGCGTCGATGGCCGCAGGCCGCCGCGGCGATTTTTGCGAACTGATTTGAGGATTGCGTGGGGGCTTGCATTCGCGGGCGACGGATCGTTTTAGTGGAGTCACCTGCGCATGTCCACCACACCTCAGCCGCTTTCAACCTGGGCCCGTAATGTTTCGCCGTCGCCGACGCTCGCGATCGATGCGAAGGCGAAGGCGCTGCTCGCCGCCGGCGAGGACGTTTGCGGCTTCGCGGCGGGCGAGCCGGATTTCGACACGCCCGTTCATATCAAGGAGGCGGCGATCGCGGCGTTGAAGGCGGGGAAGACGAAATACGCGCCGACGCCCGGCATCCCCGAGCTGCGGAAGGCGATCGCGGAGCGCTATGCCGCGGAATACGGTTTCACCGTCGCGCCGGAGCAGGTCGTCGTGTCGCCGGGCGGAAAATTCAACTGTTACCTCGGAGTGCTCGCGACCTGTTCGCCGGGCGACGAGGTGATCGTGCCGGCGCCGTATTGGGTCAGTTACCCGGAGATGGTGAAGCTCGCCGGCGCGGCGCCGCAATTCGTGCTGGCGGGTGATCGCACGGGATTCCGGCTGACGCCGGAGATGCTCGAAGCCGCCATCACGCCGCGCACGAAGGCCCTGATCCTGAACTCGCCGTCGAACCCGACCGGCGCGGTGTACTCGCGCGCGGAGCTCGAGGCGCTCGTGGCGGTGGCCGTGCGGCACAACCTCTACATCCTCTCGGACGAGATGTATGAGCATCTCGTCTACGACGGCGCGAAGCCGACGTGCGTCGCGACGCTCAGCGAGGAGGCGAAGGCGCGGACCATCGTCGTGGCGGGCTTTTCGAAGACGTATGCGATGACCGGCTGGCGGATCGGCACCACCGTGGCGCCGCTGCCGATCGCGAAGGCGATCGCGGAATTGCAGAGCCAGATGACGTCGAACGTCACGACCTTCGGCCAATACGGCGCGCTGGCGGCGCTGAAGGAAAAGGACCGGACGGCGGCGGCGCTGGCGGAGATGCTGGCGGCGTTCGATCGCCGGCGGAAGCTTCTGCACGCGGAATTGAACCGGATCCCGGGCGTGACCTGCCAGCTCGCGCAAGGCGCATTTTACCTGTTCCCGAACATCTCGAGCTTCGGGCTGAAGGACACCGATTTTTGCGCGCGGCTGCTCGACACGGAAAAAGTGGCGGCGGTGCCGGGCAGCTCGTTCGGCGCGGAAGGCTATCTGCGGCTCAGCTACGCCACGAGCGACGCGATCATCAAGAAAGGCGTCGAGCGACTGGCGCGGTTCTGCGCGACACTGAAGAAGTGAACGGAAATCGCGGGAGCGGTTTCGTTCGCGACCGGACGCGTCAGATCACGCGCCAGCCCGCCCCGCGGCGGTCCGGCCGGTTCAGCTTTTCAGCGGGATGAGTGCGCGGATGCGCGGATCGCGCAGATAGAGGCCGCCCCAGGCGAGGATGCCGAGGATGGCCTGCACGTAGACCGAGTCGCCGACGCGCAGCGCGGTGAGGATCGCGCCGCCGAGGTAACCGGTGACCAGGATTGCGCCGATCACCGCGGTGCGCGGGATCACATAGAGGAGCGCGCAGGCCAGCTCGAGAATGCCAAGGCCGACCGTGAGGTTGGCGGGAATACCGAAGTGCTGCATGCCGGCGGCGACGCCGGGCGCGTTGGTGAGCTTCATCACCGCGCTGAGCACGAGCGCGAGAAACGGCAGCGCGGTGAGGACGCGGCCGGTCCAGACGGCTTTAGTGGAAACGACGACGGGGTTGGAG
This sequence comes from Opitutus sp., assembly GCA_035549975.1. GTDB lineage: Bacteria > Verrucomicrobiota > Verrucomicrobiia > Opitutales > Opitutaceae > Opitutus. Next base: position 8,102 of record DASZPP010000178.1, on the reverse strand, counting down.
GTCATGGTGGTTTGCAGGGGGTGTATTTTGTCGGGGGTTGGTGGGGGTAGGGAAATGAAAGCCGGTCAACGCTCCGCGCCAGCGTCGGCGGCGCTTTTCGTTTCGGCCAGCGTTTTCAACTGCGCCAGCCCGCGGTCGAACTCGCGACCGATGATGGCATCGAGGTTGACGAACATCCCGATCAAGCGGGGAACGTAGGCGGTCGTGCGGCCGGTCATGGACCACGTGACCATGGTGTGTCCGTCGCGCGCCTCGAAGCGGAATTCGGCGGTGTTCGTGCCGGGAAACGGCTTGAGGAAGTCGAGGCGGAAGCGGACGAGTTCGTAGGGCCTGCTGTCGGTGACCGTCATGCGGCCGGCGCCGACCTTGGCGTTGCCGCTCCAGGCGGAAACGGCGCCGACGCCCGCGGGCGGACCGGAGTAGGTTTGTTCCAGACGGGGATCGAGCTTCGCCCACGGCGACCAGTTTTCCCAGTTCCGCAGCGTGTTCACGCGGGAAAAGACCGTGGCGACGGGCGCATCGATCACGATGCTTCGGGCGACGCGGCTCTCGGGGCGGCGAAAAGCGGCGATCACGAGGATGAGCGCGAGCGCGACGGCGAGAACGACAACGATTTTGATGATCATGGGCGGGAAGTGGCTTTTGTGCTGGGCTGCCGGAGGCGGGGCGCGTTTCGGGGTGGTTGGGGATCAGAGTCGCGCGGCGACAGCGGCGAGCCGGTCGAGGCTTTCGCCCCAGCCTTGGCGAAAACCCATCTGCTCGTGTTTCTCGCGATCCGCGGAAGACCAGTGGCGGACGCACGCGGTGAGCCGCGTTTTTCCGTGGAAATCCTCGAAGGTTGCGATGGCGGTCATGAAGGGCTGCGGCGAAAGTCCCCAGCCGGCTTCGTAGGCGTCGGTGAAAACGATCCGCTCGTTCTCGACGATTTCGAGGAAGACGCCGCTGGTCGGATATTCGGTGCCATCGGGCGCGCGCATGACGGTGCGAAACGCGCCGCCGGGGCGAAGATCCATTTCGCAGAGGGGTGTGCTCATGCCGTGCGGGCCCCACCACGCCGGCAGGTGTTCGATCCAGATGCGAAAGACCCGGTCGCGGGGAGCATCGATGATCCGGCTGATCGTCAGGTCGCGATTGCGATCGAGGGCGGTGAGGGGAGGGGGCGCGGCGCTCATGGCGAGGTGATTTCAAAACTTCAACGAACGGCCGGGCTCCGTCCGGACATCGTCGGCCGTTTCGATTTCGGCGCGGATTTCCGCGACGCGGGCGGCGATCGAGATGGCGACATCGGCGGCGTCGGCGCGACCGCGCCGATCGAGGACGAACGCGAAATCGGCCAGCTCGGTTTCGAGCGCCATGAGTTTTTCGGAGCAGGAGGGGAAAACGACGGGAGGCATGGCAATGAGGTTGTTTACAACGATGACGAATGGAGCGGCTCTGGTCGGACACGTTGAAAAATCTTTGGCGAAGTGTCCGTTTTCGTCCTCACTGCGCGTCGTAGTTGGTAGCGAATCCTTCCACCCCTCCCGATCATGAGCCGCGACGCCACACCCAACCTTCCCTACATTCTCTTCTTCCGTAACTCCGGCCCGGACACGTTCAAGCACCTCTCGCCGGAGCAGCGCCAGCAACTCGTCACCCGCTGGAACGAATGGTATGACGACCTGCTGGCGCACGGCAAAGCGACGGACGGGCAGCCGCTCGAGGAGGAGACGCGGCTGATCACCGGCGCCGGCGGGCAGCGGATCGTCGACGGCCCGTTTCCCGAGACCAAGGAGGCGATCGGCGGCTACGTGCTGCTCCAGGTCAGCGGCCTCGACGAGGCGACGGAGATCGCGCAGCGGCATCCGGGCCTGGAGCATGGGCTGAAGGTCGAGCTTCGGCCGATGGTCAATCACTGTCACCTCGGCGTGAACGTCGGCCGGCGGCCGTCGACCGAGACGGCGAATGCGCGTTGACGGGCGAAATCGATGGCGCGACTCGATTCCAACTCCATTTCAAACGAACCGCCGGCGCCGGATCAGGGCGGCGGAAAAGCGGCGGCGGGCGCGCGGACGGCGCAGCTCGTGGAGCACTTCTTCCGGCACGAAACCGGGCGGCTGCACGGAGCGTTGATCCGGCGGCTGGGCGTGGAAAATCTCGCGCTCGCGGAGGACGTGACGCAGGAGGCGTTGTTGCGGGCGATGCGCACGTGGTCGATCGGCGGGATTCCCGCGAATCCCTCGGCGTGGATCACGCAGGTGGCGATGAACCTCGCGCGCGACGCGATGCGCCACCGGCGGATGGCGTTCGGCAAGCAGCCGGGGATCATCATGCATCTCGAGCACCGGCTGTCACCGGCGCCGGAGGCCGGCGACAGCGCGGAGGAGATCCGCGACGACGCGCTGCGCATGCTGTTCGTGTGCAGCCATCCCGCGCTCGCCCCGGACGCGCAGGTCGTCCTCGCGCTGAAGGTGATGTGCGGCTTCAGCACGGGCGAGATCGCGCGGGCGTTTTTCAGCAGCGAGGCGGCGATCGAGAAGCAGCTCACGCGTACCAAGCAGCGGATTCGCGAGGCGGGGATCGCCTTCGAGATTCCGGCGGGACCGGAGCTCGGCGACCGCCTCGACGGCGTGCTGGCGGCGCTCTACCTGCTGTTCAACGAAGGCTACAAGGCGTCGGCCGGCGATAAACTCCTGCGCGAGGACCTGTGCGCCGAGGCGCTGCGGCTGACGACGCTTTTGGCGGAGCATCCGGTGGGCGGCGTGGCGCGGGCGCATGCACTGCTGGCGTTGATGCTGCTGACCGCGGCGCGGTTTCCGTCGCGGCTGGACGAGCACGGCGCGCTGATCCGGCTCGACGACCAGGATCGTTCCAAGTGGAACCAGACGCTGATCGAGCGCGGGCTGGTCCAACTCGCGGCGGCGGCGAACGGGAGCGAGCTCACCGAGTATCATCTCCAGGCGGGCATCGCGGCGATCCATTGCATGGCGAAAAACTACGCCTCGACGGACTGGAGGCGGATCGTCGGCCACTACGATGAGCTGTTCCGGCTGAAGCCGACGCCGGTCGTCGCGCTGAACCGCGCGGTGGCGATTGCGCACCTGCGCGGCGCGCGGGCCGGGCTCGACGCGATCGCGGCGATGCCGCAGCGGGACAAGATCGAGCTGCACTACCTGTTGCACGCGGTGATCGGCGAGCTGCACTGGCGGCTCGGCGAACATCGCGAGGCGGCGGAGAGTTTTCGCCGCGCGCTGAAGCTGGCGCACGTCGGCCCGGAGCAGGATTTTCTGGCCCGGCTCATCGAGCGATCGACGAGCGCGGCGCCGCCGGAACCGGGAAAGAACTGAGACCACCGTTCCGCTGTCGGCGGGGACCGGGAAAAATTCAGGGAAATCGCGGCTGCGGAAAGCCGCAGCGTGATCAGGACTGGGTGATCGCAGTGAGCGCGCGCCGGTAACTTTCGACGATTTCGGCGGTGCTCGAGGTGCTCACGTGCAGGTTGCGGAGCAGGCCGTCGCGCAGGCCGTAGATCACGCCATGCACGGTCAGGGCCTGGCCGCGCGCCCACGCGTCCTGGACGATGGTCGTCAGGCAGAGATTGGTGACCTGCTCGATCACGTTGAGCTCGCAGAGGCGGTCGTGGCGGCCGGAAGCGGTTTCGGGCAGCACGTCGAGGTGCGCGGCGTGCTTGTCGCGGACATCCTGCACATGGCGCAGCCAGTTGTCGGCGAGGCCGACGCGTTCACCGCGGAGCGCGGCGCCGACGCCGCTGCAGCCGTAATGCCCGCACACGATGACATGCCGCACGTGCAGCAGGTCGACGGCGAACTGGAGGACGGAAAGGCAGTTCAGGTCGGTGTGGACGACGACATTGGCGATGTTGCGGTGCACGAAAATTTCGCCGGGCGGAAGGCCCACGATCTGGTTGGCGGGCACGCGGCTGTCGGAGCAGCCGACCCAGAGATACGCGGGCGCCTGCTGCCCGGCGAGCTTGCGAAAAAAATCGGGATCCTCCGCATGGCGCTGGCGGGACCAGTTGCGATTGTTTTCGAAGAGGGTGTCGAGGGAGGGCATGAGGGTAATGGAATTTGCCGCGGCGCGCGTTGCCAAGCGCGAACGTCGCCGGATGTCCAGACCGCCGGTCGCGCCCTCGGGCGTCGTCGAGACGCGGCATGAGCCCGGCAAAGCAAAAGGGCGGGTCTGAGACCCGCCCTGCGAGTTGCGGCGCGGATGCCGCGGTCCCGGCGATATCGCCGCTTACGGCGCGGTGCGCTCGAAGAGCATCGGGTGCTCGGCGTCCTCGCCAACAGTGACGGCGAGTTGCTTGTTCCCGCCGGCGAAACGGAATTCGCACTGCACGTCGGTGGCGAGGCCATAGAACTTGGTGAGCGACTCCGCGTGCATGACCGTGTCGAAGTTCGAGAGCGTGAGCGAGAGGAGGCCGTCGGGCCGGAGGCGGATGCGGACGACGTTGCCCGGCGGGTGGCCGTAGGTGCCGGCGTAGCTTTCGAGCAGGGCTGCGGGCGGCAGGAATTCCTTGTGGCGGTGGTGGCCGAGCTCGCGCACCCAGACGTTGCGGTAGCGCACCGGGTTGCCGTGATCCTGAAATGCGATCGGCAGCCGTTCGGGATGCGGCGAGTAGGGGGCGCGGCCGATCCAGCCGGTCGGCCCGGTCAGCTCGACGTTGTTCTGCACGAGCACGCCGTTTTGAAACACGGTGACGTGCGCCTTCGAGAGCAGCTTGCCCTCGTCGTCGAAGCGCGGCGCCGTCCAGATGATGTCGTAGGTCTGCCACTGGCCGGGCGGCAGCGACGCGTTCACGAGCGGGGGATACTGGCCGTAAACGGACGCGGCGGAGCCGTCGGCGTAAGTTTTGTTCTGGTAGGAGTCGAGCACCTGGACCTCGTAGCGGCCGAAGCCGAAGAACACGCCGCTGTTGCCGCGGCCCTGGCTGTCGCCGTGCGGCGGCACGGGCGCGGCCCATTCGACGTGGAGCTGGCAGTCGCCGAACGACTGGAGCGTGCGGGCGTAGCCGCTGCCGGGAACGCATTCGAGGGCGCCATCGTGCACGATCCACTTGGTCGGGCTGCCGTCCATGGCGACCCACGCCGAGGTGTTCGTGCCATCGAACAGCACCGTGGCGTCGGACGGCGCGCGACCGGGTTGCTCCTGCGTGCTCGGCGTCGCGGGCGTGACGACGGTCGGGGCCGGGCGATCGCGATCGTGATCGAGCCAGTTCGGATCGGGCGCGGCACGCAGCGCGAGGGTCGTGGCGAATAGCAGGGTGAGTCCGGGAATCAGCGGGGTTTTATTCATAGACAGGAAGGAGAGCTTGGTCCGTTCGCGCGCACGGTCCAATGGAAACTGTCAAATCACCGCCGCCGGTCGGCGCCGGGTCGCCGGCGGCCACCGTCGGGATCACCGGCGGAAAGCCGGCGCCACGTCAGGGCACGGTGAGCTCGAGCGGCGCGTAGCCGTCGGCTTTCACGGTCACGCGGTCCTGGGCGGCGAGATTCTTGATCGTCCAACCCTTGCCGGCCTTGATCTCGTGCGCGGGCTCCTCGCGGACCTTCGGGTTGTTGTGCACGGGAACGCTGACGATGATCGTGGCGGTGACGGTGACGCTTTGGTCCGAGGTGTTCCGAAGTCTCAGGGTGTAGCCTCCGCCCTCGTCGTCGGATTTCTTGCTGGATTTGTGGAAGGTGGCCTTGAGCGGGAGCGGGGTGGCGCTGTCGGCGAGCGGTTGCAGCGTCGGGGTCGCGGCCACCGGGGAGGCGGCGAAGGTGAGAGCGGGAAGAACGAAAGCGCTGCTCAAGGCGAGAAGCGCGAAGGAACGGCGGAGGGGATGAATCGCAGTATTCATGTTGGGACAGATGGTAGAAAAAGGTTTTGGCGCGCCGGCGGCGAGTGGAAAGGAGCCGCCCGGATTGCGGGGTGGGGCCGGGCTTGCACGCCGTTCACCGCCGGGTGTCCGTTCGTTTTGGATTTTTCCATGGCGGGACCGGCTCCGTGCGGTCCGGGATTCGGGAGTGAAGGACGACCGGCGTGGCTGCGCTGCAACCCAATGGAATTGTAAGGTAAGACTCGGAGTCCGAGCGGGCCGGGACGAGGTCACGGAGCGGACTTTTTCGTCTCTGCGATCTCCATTCTTCTCCGCCGTGTCCGCTGTCGAAAAACGTCCCGGCGAATGGCCGGCGCTGCGACCCTCATCCGCCCGCGCCGTCGAGCGGGCTGCGCACGCCGAGGCCCGGCTTCTGCATCACATGCGTATAGATCTGCGTCGTCTCCACGCTCTCATGCCCCAGCAGCTCCTGCACGGTCCTGATGTCCGCGCCGCTCTCCAACAGATGCGTCGCAAACGAATGCCGCAGCACATGCGGTGTCACCCGCTTGTTCAATCCCGCCCGCTCCGCCGCCCAGCGGATGTTGTTCTGAAACGTGCTGTCGATCACATGATGCCGCCGCCGCCGTTTCGTCACCGGATCGAGGCTCGTCTCGCGCGACGGGAACAGCCACTGCCACTCCCACCGCTCGCCCGCCTTCGGGTATTTCCGCGCCAGCCCCTCCGGCAGCCACACGCCCGGCAATCCGGCCGCCCGATCCTCCGTAAACCACCCGCGCACTTCCTTCAGGTGCTCGCGCAATGGCTCGACCAGCCGCACCGGCAGCATCGTCAACCGGTCCTTGTCCCCCTTGCCGCCGCTCACTTTCAACTTCAGCCGCTCCAGGTCCACGTGTTGCACCCGCAGCCGCAGCAGCTCCATCAGCCGTAGCCCGCTGCCATACATCAGCTCCGCCATCAGCCGGACCTTGTCATCCAACTGGGCGAACAGCGCCGCGCATTCCTCCCGGCTCAACACCGTCGGCATCCGCACCTGCGGACTCGCCCGGCGAAAATCGATCTTCCCGAGCTGCCGGTGCAGCGCCTCCTGCATCAAGAACACGACCGCGTTGAGCGCCTGCTTCTGCGTCGACGGCATCGCGCGCTGCCTGACCGCGAGTTCGCTCAGGAACGCGCCCACCTCCACCTCCGTCGCCGCATAGGGCGAACGCGGCGCAAGGAATCGCGCAAACCGCGCGCCCCACTCCCGGTAAGTCTGTTCCGTCCGCCACAAAAATCCCCGCGACCGCACCGCCGCGACCAAGTCGCGCTCCCAATCCGCCCCGCCCAAGTCCTTGGCGGCGGGCGGTGGCATGTCGCTCCGCTCCACGTTCATTCTCGATCGCCGTGGGATGCCCTCGTCCCGCCTAAACCGCGCACCCTCCGTGGCCGCGCCCCCGCGGCCTCCGCCGGCCGCGCCTCGCTTTCGCGCCTCGCGATAAAACCACTCCAACGCCTTCCGCGCGTGCCGCACCTCCCCGAGGTATTCCCGGATCAGCGCCACCGTCGCCGGTGCCCGCCGGTCCTTGCAGCGCTTGAGGAAGCCGACGATGTCCAGCTGGAACCTCCGGCGCTGCGCCTCCGGAAACCCGGCGCGATCCAAGGTCTCGCTCCAGTCCCGAAAACTGATCGGCGCCCGGATATCGGTCTGGTCGTCGGCTGGCACAATCCGATCCAAAGCCCTCCTCCCTCCGGCCGCGAGCGCGAAAAGCCTTACTTGCACGGAAACTTTCTTGCGTCGCCGCGACTTATGGAGTTCCTAGCACTCATGAAAAGCCCTTGAGTAAGGCAATCGAGTAAGGGCTAATAACACTGTTCGGCGAAAGATAGTCGTCGAGTTGGCGGCTCAGGTCTTTGATCGTTATCTCGCGATGATCGCGGTCGAAGATGAGGCAATGTTCGTTGCGCGTGTCTATGCGCAGGTCGATGTATTTGCAGGCGTTGTTGCGCACCCACGACCAGCGTTTATCGCGTATGATCGCGAGCACGTCAGCGACGGGCACCCAGCGATACGGCGGAAGCGGAATCGCCGAACCAGCCGCCCGAGCCGACGCCGCTCCGTCCTCGTTCAGACGCATAGCGGCAGGAGTTTCCGTAGAGTCATTCATGGCGCGGCTCATCTTTCACGTTGATATAGCTGCTGAGAATCAAGCGGAAAAAAGCGATTCTGGTCCGCGGCGGGGAGCGGCGGACGAGCTCCGCGACGGTGGCGGCAGTGTACAGGGACCGGGCATATCAACGC
>DASZPP010000177.1:0-11782 GCA_035549975.1 Opitutus sp. | reverse complement strand
CCCGATGCCGGTGCCCGGATATTCGGCGGCGCTGTGAAGCCGTTCGAACATTTGAAAGATGCGGTCGTGATGCCGCGGCTCGATGCCGATGCCGTCGTCCTCGACCCAGAGGCGCACGGCGCCGTCCGCCGTTTCCGCGCGGATCCGCACACTGGGCGGGCAGCCGGGACGGGCGAACTTGAGCGCGTTGGAAACAAGGTTCGAAACCACCTGAAACAAGCCGGTGCGGTCCGCGCAGACGCCGGGCAGCGGGCTCTCGATCGCGACGGTCGCGCGCGTTTGCCGGATGAAGGCATGCTGGTGTGCGAGGACCTCGGTCACGACGTCCTTGAGCGGCACGTTGCCGAGTTGCATCTCGGCGCGGGACAGGCGGCTGTAGGCGAGCAGGTCCTGGATGATCGTGTCCATGCGCTCGGCGGCGCGAATGATGCGGTGCAGGTAGTCGCGGTTCGCGGGCGAGAGATGGTTGTCGGCGTCCTCCTGGATGGCCTCGGCGAATCCGCGCATGAACTGCAGCGGCGTGCGCAGGTCGTGCGACACGGAGTAGGTGAACGCCTCGAGCTCGGAGTTCGCTTCGCGCAGCGTGGCGGTGCGCAGGCGGACGCGCGCCTCCAGGTCCTCGGCGTGCGAGTGCAGGTGCTCGCGCGCCTCGGCGAGCTCGGCGTAGGCGCGGCGTTGCTCGTCGATGTCGGTGGCGCTGGCGACCCACTGCATGAGCGCGCGCGAGTCGTCGCGACGCGGGAGGGCGCGCACCAGATGCCAGCGCCACTCCGAGGCGCCGGTGCAGCGCAGCCGGCATTCGTGCTCGAGCGGCGCGCCTTGCGCGATGGCGTCGTTCCAGCAAGTCCGGACGGCGTCGCGGTCGTCGGGATGGATGGCGGCGAGCCAGCCCTCGCGGCCGAACGACCCGGTTTCGGTGAGGCCGGTGGATTCGAGCCAGCGATGGTTGACGTAATCAATCTCGCCGTCGGGACGGGCGGTCCAGACCATCTGCGGCATCGCGTCGGCGAGGAAGCGATACCGCGTCAACGCGTCCGCGAGCGCCTGCTCGGTTTCCTTGCGCTCGGTGATGTCGTAGGCATGCACGACCACGCCGCACACGCGGCCGGCGGGATCGCGATCCGGACGATAGGTGGCGATGATGTGCCGGTGGCGGTCCGCCGTGAACACGGTGGTTTCGTGGCGCATGTTGCGACCGCGGAAGGCCGCGCGGAGGTAGGGGGCGACGCGTTCGTGGGCGTCGGCGCCGAAAATCTCGAGCATCGTGCGGCCGTCGATGGCGTCGGACTGGAGGCCGAGCCACTCGGCGTATTTCTCGTTGTGCAAACGGAGGCGTTCGTCGGTGCCGACGTAGCCGACCATGGCGGGCATCGCGTCGATGATCGTCTTCAGCAGCATGCGCTGGCGGTCGAGCGCATGCTCGGCGTGCCGGCGGGCGGTGAGGTCGAACACGAAGGCCATCCATTCGTCGCCCTCGGGCAACTGGCTGCCGCAGACGAGGACCTGCGCGGTGCTGCCGTCGGGGCGGACGTATTCCTTTTCGAACGGCGTGCAGCGTCCGGTGCGGCGCAGCTCGTCGAGGGCGCGGGTGTCGTCGGCCCGGGACGTTTCCGCGGTGTGGGCGGAGAACATCGCGGAGCCGGCTTCGATTTCGTCGGCGGTATAGCCGAGCAATTCGGCGAGCGCGGCGTTGGCGGTGAGAATCCGGCCGGACCGCGTGATCGTGCCGACGCCGAAAATGTTGGCGTCCCAGACGAATTGGAAGCGCCGCTCGCTGCGCATCATCTCGCGGCGCGCGAGCTCCTCGGCGGCCAGGGCACGGCGTGCGTGCCGGTAGAGGCGGGCGTTGTCGAGGGCGAAGCCGGCGATGCCGGCGACCTTTTGCACGAGGTGGCGTTCGGCGTCGCCGAGCACGCGGCCGGATTCCGCGGTGGCGAACGCGAGCACGCCGATGATGTGCCCGCGGGCGCGCAGCGGCACCCCGAGGAACGAAATCTTCCCGACCGTGCGCAGGCGCTGATAGTGTTCCTCGTCGCCCGCGACTGTCCGCCACAGCCGTTCCTCGGCGACATGCAGGAGGAGCGGTTCGCCGGTGCGCACGATCTGCGCCTCGTAACCGGCGGCGTCGATGGGGGCGAAGGCCGCGACCGCCGGCACCGGCGCCGCGGAGCTCGACGGCTCGAACCGATGCACGCGCACGCGCTCGAGGCGGCCGTCATCGTTGACGAGCTCGACGCAGCACCAGTCGGCGATGCGCGGGACAAACGATTGGACGAGAATCTCCGCACAGCGGTCGAGGTCGAGCGATTCGCTGAGCGCGCCCTGGAACCGGCTGATGAAACCGAGCTCCTCGCGCTCGTGACGCGAATCCGTCACGTCGCTGCACGAACCGATGTAGCCTTCGAACCGGCCGTCGCGATCGAACCGCGGCACGGCCTGCTCGAGCAGCCAGCGGTAGGCGCCGTCGGCGCGGCGGAGGCGGTATTCGAGCTTGAAAGGCTTGCGCTCGGCGATGGCCTCGCCGGCGACGGCCTCGTAGCGACCGAGGTCGGCGGGATGAAACCGCCCGGGGCGGTGATGATCACGCGGCTCGAGCGGCGGCTCGCCGGTGAAGGCGAGCCAGTTGCGGTTCACGAACACGCAGTGGCCGTCGCTGTTGGTGGACCAGATCAGGACGGGCGCATTGTTCGCCATGATCTCGAAGTGCCGCGCCGCCTCGGCGGTGACGGAGCGCGAATGATCGATGGCGCGCTGGAGCCCGCAGCAGACGCCGGTGACAACCACGCCCTTGACCGCGAAGATGACCAGGTGAGTCACGGCGCCGAGGCCGCCGGCGAGCACAAAGACATGGAGAATTTCCCAGCCGATGGCGGTGGCGAGTGCCGTCGCGATCAACCCGATGCGGGCGCCGCCGAACCAGGCGCTGATGAAAATGGCGGCGAGCAGAAACGCGAGCGAGTCGTCCCATTCGAGCCAGCGGGCCAGGGTCACGCGGAGATAAACGACGACGGCGAGGCTCACCAGCATCACGCCGTAGCGCGCGAGCCGCCCGCGCTCGTGCGGCGGCGTGAGAATCTGGAAGCGGAACCACACGCCTTGCGACGATGGCAGGACCCGGAGGTTTGTCACCCGCGGCACCCATCGGGAAAACCCGGATCGGCGCATCAGGGAGGGCACGAGTCGGCTGCGACGGGCGCGGGCCGCGAGGCGGCGGCATCCGTTTCAGAAAAAGGAGAACTGGTCGGCCTTGCTCGGGGATCGAACTGGCGACGGGTGTGACGAATGGCCGGAGTGGAACCGGCGAGCGGGCGGAAGCCGGCTCGCTGGTGCTCGTCGCCACCGAAGATTTTCGGCCGCGGTTTTTGACAAACCGTTCCTGCCGGAAGTCCCAAACGCGAAGTGCGACGTCGCGTCGGTGGGACGGGCGTCACATCGATCCGGTCCCGGCCGGAAAAACTTCGCCGTGGTGGATCAGCGCGCGGTGGCGCGGCCGCCGCGCGCGCGACCCGAGGATTTTTTCTCGGGCGCCGGCATGGGGGCGGTCTTGGACTGCGAAACGGTCGCCGGCGGCTGGGCGGACTTCGTGAGCTGGAGCGAGCGCTCGGCTTCGAGCCAGATTTCCTGATCGCGGCCGGAGGGGCGGCCATATTTTTCCCAGAGATCCTGGGCGCGGCGGGCGATTTCCTCGTGCGTCGGCTCGAGGCGTGAAGCGGTCGAGACCGAGGAAAGTGAGGGCGTGGTTTCGTTCATGACGTGGAGGGTAGAGGCGAAATCGACCCGTGAACATCCGGTTGGTTTCCGACGAATCGCTCAGAAAATCGCAGGCTTGCGGGCCGACGCGGAAAATTCGAATGGCCGGCGACCGCTGCGTGGGTTCAACGCGAAGGCCGGCACGATTGCACGGCGACCACGAGCAACGCGCCGACCCAGGGCCGGAGTGCGAACGTCACGGGTGGGGAACGGCCTCGTGCATGCTCGCCGCGGGATGCAGCCAGAGCGCCCAGACGACGATGCCGGCGACGATGAAGAAAACGATCACGCTGACGACCATCCAGAGGTTCACCCTCGTGGTGCGTTTGTTGACGTTGATCAGGGGACGGGGGTCGTCTTTGTCGAAGCCCATGAACATATGGTCCGCAAAAGCGGGAAGAGGTTCGGCGGCGGCTAGCGGGTTAGGTTTGCTGTCGCGGCGCTCTACGCGCGCGAATTTCCCGAGGCACGGCGGTCATAGACCGCCACTACAATTTCGGACCGACCCGCTTCCCGTCGACGAGGAGCGCAGGCGTCTCGCCTGCATTGACGGAGGCAGGCGGGACGCCTGCGCTACGGAATAACACGGGAGCGCGAAGAGCGCCGGCTCGGAACGCGTCCGATGACGCGGCGCGAGATTTCACCCATGGCGGCGGGCGCGGGCGTCGAGTAGTTTTTCGGATGTCTGACGCGCGCATCGGCATTTCGGGATGGACCTATGCGCCGTGGCGGGGCGTGTTTTTTCCGGCCGGCCTGCCGCAAAAGCGCGAGCTTACGTTTGCCGCGGAGCACGTGCGCACGATCGAGATCAACGGGACCTTTTACTCGATGCAGCGGCCGTCGAGTTTCGGCGCGTGGCGCGACGCCACGCCGGAGAATTTCGTGTTCGCGGTCAAGGGGCCGCGATTCATCACGCACATCAAGCGACTGAAGGACTGCGTGGCGCCGCTGGGGAATTTTTTCGCGTCGGGCCTGCTGCGGTTGAACGAAAAGCTCGGGCCGATCCTATGGCAGTTGCCGCCGTCGATGAGGTTCGACCCGGAGCGGCTGGCGGCGTTTTTGAACATGCTGCCGCGGACGACGCGGGAGGCGGCGATCTTCGGGCGGCATCACGACCGGCGGTTGAAGGCGCGCGCGTGGCTGAGGATCACCGGCGACCGGCCGTTGCGGCATGCGCTCGAGGTGCGGCACGCGTCGTTCGAGAGCGCGGAGTTCGTCGAGTTGCTGCGGCGCCAGGGAATCGCCCTCGTGGTGGCGGACACGGCGGGACGCTGGCCGCGGCTGATGGATGTGACCGCGGACTTCGTCTATGTGCGGCTGCACGGCGACCGGCAGCTCTATGCGAGCGGCTACACGGCGGCGGCGTTGCGGGAATGGGCGCGGCGGATCGACGCGTGGCGGGCGGGAGGTGATGCGCCGGGCGAGCGGCTGCTGGCGGGACGGACGGAGCGGCGAAAAGCCGGGCGGGATGTGTTCGTGTATTTCGACAACGACGTGAAGACGCATGCGCCGTTCGACGCCATGGCGCTGGCGCGCCGCCTCGGCGGGCGGCCGCCGGAGTTGCGGCGGGGCGCGGCCGTGGCGCCGCCACCGGCGGTGCGCACGAAATGGCCGGGATGGCGGAGCCGCGGGAAGACCGTGGCGACGAAGCGGACACGCGGACGCCGTTGAAATTTTTTTCACCGGAAAACAGGAACCCATAAAAAAGGAAAACACATGAACCAGAGTCTGAATGGAAAAAAGGTCGCGATCCTCGTGGCGGATGGTTTCGAGCAGAGCGAACTCGAGGAACCGCGGGAGGCGCTCGACAAGGCGGGCGCGCAGACGGAGATCGTTTCCCCGAACGATGAGACGGTACGCGCATGGGACGAGGACGACTTCGGCGACACGCTGGACGTGGACGTGCCGCTGAGCGAAGCGACGGCGGACGAATACGACGCGCTGTTGCTGCCGGGCGGCGTGATGAACCCGGACAAGTTGCGCCGGATTCCCGAGGCGGTGCAGTTCGTGTCGCATTTTTTCGAGGCCGGCAAGCCGGTCGCGGCGATCTGCCACGGGCCGTGGATGCTCGTGGAAGCCGGGGGTCGTGCGGGGGCGGCGGCTGACGTCGTTCCCGTCGATCAAGACGGATCTGCGGAACGCCGGCGCGGAATGGGTCGACGAGGCGGTCGTGACGGACCAGGGCCTCGTGACGAGCCGGAAACCGGCCGACATCCCGCAGTTCAACGCAAAGATGATCGAGGAATTCGGCGAAGGTGTTCACGCCGGCCAGAAGCAGGCGGCGGCGAGTGCGAGCCGGCACAAATAGCGGGGCGGCTTCGGCAACGCGCGCTCCTGCCACCGAGGGGGCGGGAGCTTTTTTGGGGGGCGCGGAAGTGCGGATGACTTTGTCCGTGGCTCACGCGGGGATGAGGGGCGGCCGCAACTTCCGCGGATCGCGAACGTCAGGGCTGCTTTACCCCGATGTTGCTCATGAAGAAATTGGCCCTGGCGGCTCTGGCGATGGTGTTGACCGCGGCATTCGTGCACGCGGATGAACCGGCGGCGAAGTCGCCTTGGTGGCATGGCGGGCGATGGCGGATGCCGAAGCCGGCGGAGAACGCGACGGCGCTGCCGCGAATTTCGGTCAAGGGAAACAAGTTTGTGAACCCGGCGGGCGAGACGATGTTGTTTCGCGGGGTGTCGATCGCCGATCCCGACAAGATCGACAGCGAGGGACACTGGAATCGCGAGCTGTTCGTCGCGGTGAAGGATTTCGGGGCGAACCTCGTGCGGCTGCCGGTGCATCCGGTGGCGTGGCGCGGGCGCACGCCGGAGAAGTATCTTGAATTGCTCGACCAGGCGGTGAACTGGTGCACGGAGCTCGGGATGTATGTGATCATCGACTGGCACTCGATCGGCAACCTGAAGGCGGGCATGTTTCAGTCGCCGATGTATGAGACGTCGGTGCCGGAGACGCTGGCATTCTGGCGGACGATCGCGTTTCACTTTCGCGGGCACCACACGGTGGCGTTCTACGAGCTGTTCAACGAGCCGACGCATTTTCGCGGGATGCTCGGCGAGATGAGCTGGACGGAATGGCGCGACCTCAACGAGGAGATGATCGGCGTGATCCGCGCGATCGACCAGGAGACGATCCCGCTGGTGGCGGGATTCGACTGGGCCTACGACCTGGACTTCCTGCGTTACGAACCGGTGCGCGCGGAGAACATCGGCTATGTGACGCATCCGTATGCGAACAAGCGGTCGCGTCCGTGGGAGCCGAAATGGGAGGAGAATTTTGCGTTCGCCGCGGCGCGATGGCCGATGATCGCGACGGAAATCGGTTTCAGCCTGAAGCCGGGCGAGGTTGTCGACGACGACCACTACGGCAACCGGATCACGCGCTTTCTCGAGGAGCACGGCATCGGCTGGATGGCGTGGGCCTACGATCCGGAATGGGGCCCGCAGCTATTGAAGAGCTGGGATGGATTCCAGCTCACGGGCAGCGGCGAGTTTTTCAAAATGGCGTTGCACCGGCCGCCGGCGGTGGCGGAAAAAGGGAAGGAAAAGAAGTAGCGCAGTGCCGAAGCGCCGCGCCCTGCCGGGGGCGGGGCCGGAAGCTGGAAGTCAGAGGTCGGAGATCAGACGTCAGAGGCCAGAAGCCAGACGTCGGCGAGCGGGCGTTGGAGCGCCGCGGAAGCGACGGTGGACGGCCTTCGCCGCGAGCGGCACGATGGTGACGGCAGCTTCGTTGTTGTGGTGAGGCTGGTGCCCGGAGTCGGGGTCGAACCGACACGCCTTTAGGGGGCGCGGGATTTTGAGTCCCGTGCGTCTGCCAATTCCGCCATCCGGGCGACGCGAAAGGACGAAGGTAAATGCGCCGGTGGGGTTGTAAACGCGAAATTCGCGGGGCCGGGAGTGTCACGTATTACGTGACACTTCGCCCGGCGCGAATTCGCGGCCGGGCGGGCCGTGCGATGAAAAGGGCGGGCCGAAGCCGCGCCCTACATGTCGAGCGAGATGGGGCGGACCAGCAGCGTGCGGCCGAGGACCTGGTCGTAGGTGGCGAGGGCGCGGCGCTGGTCGGCGAGCGCGGCTTCGTAGCCGAGTTCCGCGAATGCAAGGTTCTCTTGGAGTTGCAGGACGAAGAACGTGCTGCTGGCAGCGGCGCGCAGCTTCTTTTCTTCGTCGTCAAGCGCCTGCTTCGCCAGATTGTAGGCGGTCAGATCCGCGGCGACCCGCTGGCGCGTCGTGTCGATCTGGCCGGCGGCGCTGGCGACCCTGACGGCGATATCGCGCTCGAGACGGCCGAGGTCCGCCTGGTCACGGCGGAGCTGGAGACGGGCGGAACGGGCGCGGCCACGGCCCGCGGCGAACGTCAGCGGCACGCTGACGACGACGCCGGCGGAGTAGGAACGGTGGGCGCGGTCGCGTACCATCTGGCGGGCGACGGAGAAGTCGCGGTCGAGTCCGTCGTAGCCGTAGCTCCCGACAAAATCGACCTGGGGCAGCAGCGCGTTGCGCGCGGCGGAATCGTTGGCCCGGTCCTTCACGAGGCCGAGTCGGGCGGCTTGGTAATCGGGGCGAAGGTTGAGCGCGGTCTGAAGATCGCGGGCCGGTTCGGGTGTGAGGTCGTGGGTTTCGGGGACCTGGAGATTGAGCGCGCCGGGGACGACCGGGAATTCGGTTTCGCCGATGAGCGCGCGGAGGCCGTTGGTCGCGTCGCGGACGCCCTGCTGCGCGGAAAGGATGCTTTCGTCGCGGGTGGCCATGCGGGCGCGGGCCTGCGTGACGTCGCTCCGCGACATGCTGCCCACCTTGAAGCGTTTCTCGTTTTCCGCGACGAGGCCGGCCGCGAGTTCGCGCGAGCGCTTCGCGATCGCGAGGGACTCCTGGGCGAAAGCGAGGTTGCTGTAGGCGACGATGACGTTGGTGACGGTATCGATCGCGGTCTGCCGGAACTGCCAGTCGGCGATGTTGCGGTCGGCCTTGGCGATGCGGACGCCGAGGAAGTTCGAGCCGAAACCGAAGCCGCGCAGCAGCGGCTGCGTGACGGTGATGCCGCCGAACGTGGCGTAGGCGTCGAGATTGTTGTTGATGAAGGTGCCGCGCTGGTTCGTGGCGGAGCCGCCAAGACTGAAGTTGAGGCCCCAAGGCGTGGTGCCATCGAGCGAGAGGCTGTAGTCGTCGGTCTGGACGATCTGGCCGACGATCGGGTTGGCGGAATAGGGGGCGTTGCTCTCGGAGAAGCTGCGGCGGAAATTCAGCGATGGGTCGAACTTGCCGAGGGCGGCGAGGAGGTCCGCGCGGGCGATGGAGCGACCGTAGGCATCGACCTTGATTTGCTGGTTCTTCTCGAGGGCGAGGCGGATGGCGTCGTCGAGCGTGAGGGTCGGGCCGGAGATCGCGGGCGCGGCATCGGCGACCGCAGCGTCGGCGGACGGGACGGCGTCGGCGGCCAGCGCGGTTGAGCCTGTCACAACGGCGATGGCGGCAAGGAGGGCGCGCCCGATTGCCGATTGGCGATTGCCGATTGGCGATGGGTGACGAGTGGGCAGGAAGCGGAAATTCATTCGGAAATCGGCGGTCGAAAATCAGCAATCATTTCGAGACCATCATCCCGTCCGCGAGGCGGATGGTGCGGGTGCCGTAGGAGGCGTTTTCCTCGGAGTGCGTGACCTGGATGATCGTGACGCCCTCCTGGTTGAGTTGCTTGAAAAGTTGCATGATCTCGCGGCCCTGGTCGGAGTGGAGATTGCCGGTCGGCTCGTCGGCGAGGATGAGCGCGGGATTGGCGACGAGCGCGCGGGCGACGCCGACGAGCTGCTGCTGGCCGCCGGAGAGCTGGTTGGGGTAGAGGTCTTTTTTCGCGACGATGTGGAAGCGGTCGAGCGCGTCGCAGACGATGCTCTCGCGCTCTTTTTTCGGCGTGTCGCGGTAGGAGAGCGGGATTTCGAGGTTCTCGTAAACGGTGAGGTCGTCGAGCAGGTGATAGCTCTGGAAGACGAACCCGATGTTTTTCTTCTGGAGGTCGAAGCGTTTCTTCTTGTCGAGCTTGTGGACCGGTTCGCCGAGGAGGAAGTATTCGCCATTCCACGCGTTGTCATGGAGGCCGAGGATGTGGAGGAGCGTCGACTTGCCGGAACCCGACGGCCCCATGATCGAGAGGAAATCGCCTTCGTTGACCTGGAGGTCGATGTTGCGCAGCGCGTAGAACGGGCCGCCCTTGAGAGGGTAGATGCGATCGATGTGGTGGAGGGAGATCATCGGGAGGGATTGGAGAGAGCCGGCGTGACCGGAGCGAGCTTCAGTGCGGCGACCGCGGGCGTCGGCGCGACGACGGCGGCGGGATTTTGCGCGGTGGCGCGGTCGTCACGATGGAGAACGCTGAGCAGCGCCGGCAGGGAGAGAAAGAGCAGCAGCAGGGAGAGCAGTTTCATGGAAAGCGTGGGCCGCGAACGAAGCGCGGGTGATTTTAGCAACGGCTGTGCCACGACCTCGCGACTCCGGTAAGTCACTCGCCATCAAAGGTAAAAAATTCAACGGACAAAACGCCGTCCGACCGGTTGTCCGGATGTGGAATCCCGCCATCCCGAAACTGGGAAACGCGGTGCGGTGTGCGCAGGCTGGCGGAGAGTGGTGACCGGTTTCAGGTGCGAGGCGCGCGGCGTGATGAAGGCGCATGTGCGCGCAGAAGTTGTCGCGGCATTGCAGGCTCGACGACGGAGGGTGGCGGCGGGAGGCTTTTGCGATGGCAGCGCATGGTGGCCGGAGGACCGGGTGGTTTTTAAATCCGAACGACTTTTTCCCTTCGACGATGCGAATGCTTTTACCTGCTGTTTTGCTCGGCACGACCCTCGTTGCGGGCGCGGCGGACCACAACTGGCGGACGTCTCGGCTATTCGCTGCGGGGCTGGAGCACTCGGACATCGCGTTGATGCCGGAGGGCACGCCGGAGAATTACGCGCTTTTTGCGCCGTTGCGGCCGACGGTCGTCGCGTGGGGTGAAGACGGGCTCCCGGCGCTCGATGGCGGCAAAAAGGCGCGGGCGGAACTGGCGAGGAAGGATGCGGCCTACCGGAAGCTCGGCGTGAGGTTGCTGGCGGCGAACGTGTGGATGCTGACGGCGACGGAGCGCTATTTGTCCGCGCATCCGGAGTTGCTCGATGCGACGTGCGTCGACCTCTGGGGCAAAAAAATCCTGCCGTCGTGGCTGGCGGACGCGGATTACAAAGGCGTGAAGCCGTGGTGGGGCTGCACGAACAATCCGCGATTTCAGGCGCAGTTGCTGGCGCGGATGCGCGCCGGGCTCGCGGCGGGGGCGACGATGATTCACCTCGACGACCACAGCGGCACGTATGCCTGCGCGACGTTTGCGGGCGGATGTTTCTGCGACGATTGCATGCGCGGGTTTGCCGCGTGGCTGGAGCGGAATGCGACGGCGGAGGAAATGGCGGCGGCGGGAATCAAGGACCGGACGGCGTTCGATTACCGTGCATTTTTGCGGCGGCGCGGATATGCGGATCGCGCGGCGTTCGTGGCGGCTGCCGCGAAGGGAGAGGTGCCGCTGTGGGCGCGGTTTCTCGAGTTTCAGCGGGCGGCGGACATCGCGTTCATCCGGAGGATGCAGGCGGAGGCGGAGCGGATCGCGGGGCATCCGGTGCCGTTCGGGGTGAACGCCTACGATCTGCTGCCGGTGCAGCTCTTCGACGCGCACGCGATCGATTACTTCGCGAATGAAGTCGAGCAGTTCGGCAAGGAGGACCTTGTGCCGCCGGTCGTGTATCGGCTCGGTGACGCGCTCGGGCGACCGACGTTTGCGACGGGCACGGGCGAGGACTGGATCAAGTATCGGCAGGCGAAGGCGACGACACGCGTGCGCGGCTGGATCGCGGAGGCCTATGCGTTCGGGGAATATTTCATGTATGCGTGGGAAAAGTGGGGATTCTCCGAGAAAACCGGGACGCTCTGGACCGAGGTCGATCCGGAGGTGTTTCGGCCGATGACGGCGTTCGTGAGCGAACATCCGGAGTTGTTCGACGGTTTCGAG
>DASZPP010000176.1:0-13179 GCA_035549975.1 Opitutus sp. | reverse complement strand
TCCTCTGCCTTCAAGATCGCCTTGGTTTACACCGGGGTGGCTGCGGCGTGGATCGCGGTTTCGGACTGGGCACTCGCGTCGCTGGTGGACGACCGGCTGCTGCTCGCGAAACTTTCGACCTACAAAGGCTGGGGCTTCGTCATCTGCACGGCCGGCCTGCTGTATGCGATGATCCGGCGGGACCTCGAGCGAAAGGAGCGCGAGGGCCACGCGCGGGCGCAGATCTTGCAGGAACGCGAGCGCTGGCTGGCGGCGTTCGAACACTGCTCGCACGGGATCGCCATCCAGGATCCGGCGACGGACAGCGTCGTCGCATGCAATCCCGCCTTTGCGCGGATGGTGGGCTTCCCGGTCGCGGAGCTCACGGGCGTGTCGATTTTCGACAAATACGACCGGGCGGACGTCGAGCGGATCAGGCAGCAGGTCGCCGAGACGGACCGGGCGGGGCGCGCGTCCTACGAGGCGATCGTCGAGCGGAAGGACGGCTCGCGATTCGACGCGCAAACGGACATCGTCAGCGTCAGCAACGGCGGCCCGCTGCCGTTGTATCGCGTCGTCACGGTGCAGGACGTGACGGAGCGCAAGAAGCTCGAGGCGCAGTTCATGCGGGCGCAGCGGATGGAGGCGATCGGGATGCTGGCGGGCGGGGTGGCGCACGACCTGAACAACATCCTCGCGCCGATGCTGATGGCGGCGGGATTGCTCAAGGACAATGTGGCCGATCCGCGCGACCGCGAAATGCTGACGATGCTGGAACGCGGCGCGCAACGCGGCGCCGACATCGTGAAACAACTTTTGACGTTCAGCCGCGGCGCCAGCGGGGTGCGCGCACCGGTGCAGGCGCGGCACCTGGTGAGGGAAATCGGCGGGATGCTGCGCGAGACGTTCCCGCGCGAGATCGAATTCAGGGAGGATTGCCCGCACGACCTGTGGCCCGTGGTGGCGAACGCCACGCAGCTTCACCAGGTGCTGGTGAACCTGTGCATCAACGCGCGCGACGCGATGCCGGAGGGCGGCCGCCTCACCCTGCGGGTGGAAAACGTGAAGCTGCCCAACCACGATCCACGGCTCGGGCCGAAGGCGAAACCGGGCGACTACGTCGAGTTCACCGTGACCGACACCGGGATCGGCATGACGCCGGAAACGATCGAGCGGATTTTCGATCCGTTCTTCACGACCAAGGGGCCCGACAAAGGCACCGGGCTGGGACTCTCCACCGTGCTGGGGATCGTGCGCAGCCACGACGGCTTCGTGACCGTGACGAGCGAGCCGCGTTGCGGGAGTATCTTCCGCGTCTTTGTGCCCGCTGCGCCGGACAGCGCGCTGAGCCCGCGGCCGGAGACCAACCAGCCGTTCCCCGATGGAAACGGCGAGCTGATCCTCGTCGTCGACGACGAGGGGCCGATCCGCGAGTCGTTCCGCCAGGTGCTGGAGCAGCACCGCTATCGCGTGCTGACCGCGGCGAACGGCCGCGACGCGATCGCGAAATTCCTTGAGCAGCGCGAGAGCGTGAAGCTGGTGCTCACGGACCTGATGATGCCGGAAATGGGCGGCGCGGCGCTGATCCGGGCGCTGCGGCTGCTGCAGCCGGGATTGAGTTTCATCGCGACCAGCGGCTTGCAGTCGGAGAACAAGGCCGGCGAAGGCGAACTCGGCGTGGCCGAGATCCTGGCGAAACCATGCGGGCCGAAGGAACTGCTTGGAACCATCGCGCGCGTGCTCAACGGACGCGTGATGGCCGAGGTCGGGTCCGCGTAGGCCGCTGCGGCGGACCCGCGCGGCTGCAACGGCGCGGGTCAGAGGTTCGCGATGACGGCGTCGGCCATCGCGCGGGTTCCCACCGACGGGCGGCCGAAGGCGATGTCGCCGGTGCGGGTGCCGGAAGTGACGGCTTTTTTCACGGCGACCTCGATGCGCGTGGCGATTTGATTCAGCCCGAAACTGTAGCGGAGCATGAGCGCGGCGGAGAGGATTTGCGCGCAGGGATTCGCGATGCCCTGGCCGGCGATGTCGGGCGCGGTGCCGCCGGCGGGCTCGAAGAGGCCGAAGGGATGGCCGAGGGAGTTTTTCTTCGCGCCGAGCGACGCGGAGGAAAGCATGCCGAGCGAGCCGCAGATCACGGCCATCTCGTCGGAGAGGATGTCGCCGAACATGTTTTCGGTGACGAACACGTCGAACTGGTTCGGGTTGCGCGCGAGCTGCATCGCGGCGTTGTCGACATACATGTGGGTGAGCGCGAGGTCGGGCGCCTGTTGCGCGACGTAGTCGGTGGCGGTCTTGCGCCAGAGGACGGACGTTTCGAGGACGTTGGCCTTGTCGATCGAGCACAGGCGGCGCTTGCGGGCGCGGGCGGTCGTGATGGCGACGTCGAGGATGCGCTCGATCTCGCTGCGGCGATAGACCATCGTGTCGACCGCCTGCGTATCGCCGTCGGGGAGGGTGGTGGTTTCCTTCGGCTTGCCGAAATAGAGGCCGCCGGTGAGCTCGCGGATGCAGACGATGTCGATGCCGTCGGGGATGCGGTCGGTCTTGAGCGGCGAGGCGTCGGTGAGCTCGCGGTAGAGCAGGCCGGGGCGGATGTTGGCGAACAGCGTGAAGTGCTTGCGCAGCGGAAGGAGCGAGGCGCGCTCCGGCTGCTGGGCGGGCGGAAGCTTTTCCCATTTCGGACCGCCGACGGAGCCGAAAAGAATGGCGTCGCCCCAGGCGCATTTGCCGAGGGTGGACTCGGGCAGGGCGGTGCCGTGCTTGTCGATGGCGGCGCCGCCGACGTCGGCCTCGACGTAATCGAGACGGAGGTTTTCGCGCCCGGCGACAACCTGAAGGACGCGGAGGGCCTCGGCCATGACTTCGGGGCCGATGTAGTCCCCGGCGAGAACGGCGAACTTGAGCGATTGCATGAGCGGCAAGGAGTAGCGGCGGCGGGGAGCGGCTGGCAAGCCCGCACGGAAACCGGCGGGTGGAAAAACTGTCTGGATGGGCCACCCGAGCGGTCGCCCGCGGCAAAATGCGCTTTCGTTACATCATCACCGGCACGAACGAGCGCTACGCGGCCATGGCGGCGATCTCGGTCGTCAGCCTGCGCACGGTGCATCCTCATGCGCGGATCGAGTTGCATGTCTGGCCCGAGCCGGGCGACACGCGCATCTGGCGCTTGCTGCGCGCGCAGTCCACGCGGGTGTCGGTCGAGGACGTGCCGGACGGGATGGATGCGCGCGGCGCCAGCCGGTGGTTGAAGACGACGCTGCGTCAGCGGGTGGATGGGCCGTTTGTGTTTCTGGACGGCGACACGCTCGTCGTGCGGCCGCTCGATGCGATCGGCGAGGTCGCGGAGGCGGGACAGCTCGGGGCCGTGCGCGACCGCAACCGCGCCGCGCCGCGCCCGGGCTGGCCGCACTGGACGGGAACACTTTATCGCGGCTGCGGCTGGCCGGCGCCGCCGCGGAATTATCTCAACAGCGGGGTCGTGGCCTGGCCGGACACGGACGCGGCGCGCGCCCTGAGCGCGGACTGGCATCTGCGGTGGAAGCTGAGCCGGCAGCGCGGGGTGAATCTCGACCAGCCGGCGTTCAATGCGGCGATCGACGCGCGGCCGCCGCACGAAATCGCAGTGCTGCCGGACCGGTTCAATGCGCTGATCGACGCGGACCCGCGCCTCGCGGCCGGCGCGCATGTGCTGCATTTTTTCGCGGGAGTGAAGGCGCCGAAGCCGATGACGATATTCGATTCGCTGGTGACGCGACTGCTCCAGCGCGGCGAGTTCGACGACGGCCTGTGGGAAAAGGCACGCGACGGCGGCTGGCCGTATCTGGTGCCGCCGCCGGCGCGGTGGCGGCTCGGGGCGGACTACGGAATCCGGTCCGCGCGGCAATGGGCGGGCGACATCAGCCGCTACGCCGTGCATCGCCTGCGGCGGATCAAGGCGGGCTGACCCCGGCGCGGCGTTGACGGGAAGGCGGCCATTGCCGGCGGCGGCGCGATTGACCGTTGCGCACGCGGTGAAAACGTGTCGATTCGCAATCGATGAAGCTGCACGTCATTCCGGCCGGTCCAATCCAGACCAATGCGTATTTGCTCACGGCGCCGGAGCGCGGCGAGGCGGTGTTGATCGACGCGCCGGAAAACGTATGGGCGGAGGTCGAACCGGTTCTGCGCGCAGAAAAATGCCGGCTGGTCGCGCTGTGGCTCACGCACGGCCATTGGGATCATACGCAGGGCGCCGCCGAGGTGGTGCGGGCGACCGGAGCGACCGTGCTCGGACATCCGGATGACCGGATGCTGTTCGAATCGCCGGAGGTCATGAGCCAATTCATGGGTGAGGAACTTCACCTCGAGCCGGTCAAGGTCGACCGCTGGGTGCGGCCGGGCGAGCGGTTCGAAGCGTTGGGCCGCGCGGT
Source organism: Opitutus sp. (assembly GCA_035549975.1). Classification (GTDB taxonomy): domain Bacteria; phylum Verrucomicrobiota; class Verrucomicrobiia; order Opitutales; family Opitutaceae; genus Opitutus. The sequence continues at coordinate 8,785 of DASZPP010000176.1, read as the reverse complement.
CGAGGTGCGGCACGTGCCGGGACACTGCCCGGGAAACGTGCTGTTTTATTTTGCGGATTTGAAGGCGGCCTTCGTGGGCGACGCGTTGTTTGCCGGAAGCATCGGGCGGACGGATTTGCCGGGCGGCGACTTCGAGACGCTCGCGCAATCGATTCGCGAGCGGATCTACACGCTGCCGGATGAGACGGTCGTTTATCCCGGCCACGGACCGGACACGACGGTCGGGGCGGAGAAGACGACGAATCCTTATGTCGCATTTTGACGGATTTATTCCATGTCCGGGCGCGTAATGCGGTTGGACTCGGCGGCCAAAACGTTTTCGATCGGCGTGAACGCGGAATGACGACCACCCCGGAGCACGAAGCATTCATGCGCCGCGCGCTCGAACTGGCGCGAGGCGTGTGGGGCACGACGCACCCGAATCCGATGGTGGGCGCGGTGATCGTCGAGGACGGACATGTCGTGGCGCAGGGCGCGACGTCGCCCGACGGCGGGCCGCACGCGGAACGGATGGCATTGCTCGATCGCGGCAAACCGCCGCGGCCGGGGGCGGTGCTTTATGTGACGATGGAGCCGTGCTCGACTGCGGGACGGACCGGCGCGTGCACGGAGGCGATCATTGCCTCGGGAATCCGTCATGTCGTCGTCGGTGCGACCGACCCGAACCCGGCGCACGCGGGCAAGGGCTACGACGTCCTGCGCGCGGCGGGCATCGAGGTGACGACGGGCGTCCTCGCCGAGGAATGCGCGGACCTGAACCTCATCTTCAATCACTGGATCACGCACGATGTGCCGCTGGTGGCGGCGAAGCTGGCGGTGACGCTGGACGGACGGATGGCGTGTCGCACGGGCGAATCGAAATGGATCACCGGCGAGGCGGCGCGGACGGACGTGCATCGCTGGCGGCGGCTGTTCCCGGCGATCGCGGTGGGCGCGGGGACGGTGATGAAGGACGACCCGCGCCTCACGGCGCGCATGCCGGGCGCCGAGGAGTGGTGTCCGGTGCGGTTCGTGTTCGACGGGTTGCTGCGCACGGTGACGGACCGGCGGCTGCCGGGCGTTTACACGGACGAGCATCACGAACGCACGATTGTCGTGACGACGCCGCACGGCGGGATGGGGTATGTGCGCAAGCTGCGCGAAGCCGGCGTCCAGGTGTGGGTGCTGCCGTCGGCGACGCAGCGCGCGCCGATGAGCGAGTTCCGGCGGCGCTGCGCGGAGGAGCGGATTTCCGGCGTGTTGTTCGAGGGCGGCGCACAGATCGTGAGCCAGCTGCTGCAGGACCGGCAGCTCGATTACCTGTTCGTGTATCGGGCGCCGATGCTGTTTGCCGACGACCGGGCGAAACCGATGTTGAATGGATTGCGCACCGAGCGGCTCGAGCAAGCGGTGCGGCTCGGCGACGTCCGCAACGAAGCCCACGGAGTGGACGTGCTGACGCGCGGGCGGGTCGACTATCCCGAAAAGATTTTCGTCGATGAAGCGACGTTCAGCCTCGGATGAGCGGACGGCGATTTTATCTCGCGTCGAACAACGCGCACAAGGCGGCGGAATTTGCAGCGCTGGCGGCGGCCTCGGGACTGCCGATCGAGATCGTGTCGGCGCAGGCGGCCGGCGGGATGCCGGCCGTGACCGAGGATGCCGGGACGTTTACCGGGAACGCGCGAAAGAAGGCGCGGGCATTGCGGGCGAAAGTCCCGGCGGAAGCCGGCGTGATCGCGGACGACAGCGGGTTGTGCGTTGACGCGCTGGACGGCGCGCCCGGCGTGGAATCGGCCTATTATGCCGGGCCGGAAGGCGACGCCGCGGCAAACCTGGCGAAGCTGGTGCGCGCGATGCAGGACGTCACGGAGGACCGGCGCGGCGCGCATTTCGTGTGCGTGCTGGTCGTGCTTACGGCGGACGGGACGGAGGAAGTTTTCGAGGGCGTGTGCGGCGGTTCGCTCGTGCGCGAGCCCCGGGGCGGCGCCGGTTTCGGCTACGATCCGTTGTTCGTGCCGGACGGTCATGCGCAGACTTACGCGGAACTCGGCGACGACGTGAAGAACCGGGTCAGCCACCGGGCGCGGGCGTGGGCGCGGTTTGCCGAGTGGGTGAGGCGGACGAGGTAGAGACGGTTCTCCGAACCGTCCGCGGACGCCTCGGAGAGGCGTCCCTACCACGATTCCAGTTTGGCGCAGACTTCGCTGATGAGGAACTCGGGGGTCGAGGCGCCGGCGGTGACGCCGACGGTTTGGTACTGTTTCATCTCTTCCGCGGAAAGCTCGACGGCGGTCTCGATGTGGTAAGTCGGGAGATTCTGCAGGCGGGCGAGCGAGGCGAGTTTCACGGTGTTGGCGGAGTGATGGCCGCCGATCACGACGATCGCCTGCGCGCCCTCCCGGGCCAGCGTGACGACGTCGGTCTGGCGGTCCTTCGTGGCCTGGCAGATGGTGTCGAACACGAGCACCTCGGGAAATTTTCCGCGGGCATAGGCGGAGAGCTCGACGAATTCATGCGTGAACATGGTCGATTGCGAAACCATGCAGACGCGCGCGAGTGGCGGCAGCGCGTCGATGTCGGCCTTGCTCTTGATGCAGTAGCCGCGGCCCTCGGTGTAGCCCATCAGCCCGATCGCCTCGGGGTGGTTCCTGTCACCGAAGATGATCGTCGCGTAGCCTTTCTTGGCGTGGAGCCGGATCTTGCCGGCGATGATGCCGACGTCGGGGCAGGTGGCGTCCTTGAATTCCATCCCGAGGTTTTTCAGGTAGGTGCGGCGCTGCGGCGAGATGCCGTGGGCGCGGACGACCATGACGGGATTGTCGCCCGGCGTGGGGGCGACGGCGATGTCGGCGCGACTCTGGTAATCGCCCACCTCGCGGATGCCTTCGCCGGAGAGGCGTTCCATCATCTGCCGGTTGTGGATGAGGGGACCGTCGGTGTAGACCGGATGGCGGCCCTGGCTGGCGTAGTCGCGCGCGATGTCGATGGCGCGTTCGACGCCCCAGCAGAAACCGGCGCTCTTGGCCCGAAGGACTTTCATGCGCGGCACAATGCGGACCGGCGCGGGGGCGTCAAATGCGGAGAGACGGGACGCTGCCCGGCGGTGCGGCCAGGGGCTCAGAGGCCGGCGACGGCGGCAGCGTAGTCGGCTGCGTTGCTGAGATACGTGAAATCGATGCGGCGATACGATAGCACCTGCGGGATGATCGGCGGGAACTTGCCGTTGGCGAAAATCTGGTCGTAGCCCCACTGGCGGACAGGCGCGCTGTAGTAGGACTGGCTCCAGCCGACCGTGGCGACGCGGGACTTATACATGTTTACGATCGAGCCGCGAATGGCCACGGAATATTGGGTGCCCGAACTGCTGCTCCATGTTTCCAGGAAGCGGGGAAAATTGTGGACCCCGCCGCTGTATTGCTGGGTGCCCGTGGAGTCTGGGGACGTTTCAATGGTGCCGGAAATGAAGGCGGCGGCGATTTCCACGCTTCCGCTGGCGTTGGGCGCGTTGGTGGAATTACTCGAATACGCGCTGCCGCTGGTGCTGGAATTGGTCGACGGCACGAGATTGGTGGCGCCGGACCCGGAGCCGGTGCCGAAAAAGTTGGCGGAGAGGACGGTGACGGCGTCGGCGGCGATGGCCATCGGGGATTCGGAACTGGCACTGACGGCGGTGCCTCCGGCCTTGTCATCCGGATACAGGGCCGAATTGCTGGTGGATGTGGTGTCGACCGTGCCGTCGGCGTTGAGATTGCCGAGAACGTAGACGGGGGCGTTGGTGGCGACGGTGAGGCCTTCGTTGCCGTTGATGGCGCTGCTCCCCATCGGCGTGAGGCTGTTGCCGCTGGTGACCTTGCCGTTCGCAAGGATGACTCCGGTTTGGTGAGTGCTGTCGGACGATTCCACGTCGACGTAGATGGCGCCGTTCCAGCCGGTCGAACCGCTTTTTTGGATGTTGAATCCGGTGGGATCGGCCACGCCTTCCTGCCCCCATTTTGTCGAGTTGTCCGCGGTAAGGATGTCAGTGCCGGAGGTGCCCGTCGTCGAGTGGCTGTCGGACATGTCGGTGAGCGCGGTCTTCAACGCCTGCATGTTGACCTGGACGAGGTTGACGCCGACATCCTGATGCTGGTCGAATATGCCCGAATTGACGTAGGTGTTCGTGGTGTAAGTGGTGGTTCCGTGGGAGGTGTGGCTGGTGGTCACATCCACGGTCGAATAGGGGATATATTGAAATACGCTGCTCGGGACGGTGCCGAGCTGGACGCGGCCGCTGACCGAATCGACCGTCGTCCCGCCCGGGGTGCCCGTGGGCGGGGAGGCGCCTGAGTTTGGATCGGCGTAGAGCGTGCTCGAGGCAAGGCTGCCGTCCGAATTGACGACGACTTTCAGGTAAAGGCCGGCCTGACGGGAAAATTTTTGCTCCTCGAGCGAGGTCTTGGCGGCGGCGTAGGTGTCCGAGCTCGAAACCGTGAGCGGCGGCTCGATCAGCGAATGCGGGCCGTAGCCGTGGCCGTAGCCGGACCCGGTGCCGACGTTGGCTCCGTCGTCTGCGGTGTCACTGCTGGCGATGATATCGTTGCCCGAGCTGTCCTGGGCGACGACTTCATTGAATCCCATCGGATTGTAGGACTGGACGCCCATGACGGCGGTCTGGAGCTGGCCCTTCCAGGTTTGGGAGGCGTATTGACTGAACGACGTGTTGCGCGCGGACGTGAGCAAGGCCTGGAGGTTGGAGAGACCGCTGGTCGAGGAGTCGGCGCCCATCGTGCTGTCTTTCCAGGTTCCGTCGGAGGCGCGCATGTTGACGGGGCTGCCGCTGGTGGTGGTGTCGGTGGAAAAATTCACCGCGGTGGTGGACGACATGCTGCTGCCGCCTTCCTTGGCGGTGGTGGAGGTGCCGCGCCAGGCATGATAGACGTTGCCGGACGCGGTGACACTGCCATGAAACGACAACGGCTGCGGGCTGCTGCCGGCGGGACCGACGAAGAGGTTGCCGTTCACATGGACGGGACCGTAGATGTCCATCTGCGGGGTCTCGTTAAACTCGAGGTCGTTGTCGCTGTAGAAAATCGCGAAGGCGAGCAGCGGCGCGCCGCGGAAGGAGACCTTTTCCATGATGTAAGCGGTCACCGGGCTGCCGCCGCCTGTCGGCGGGTTGACCGTGGCCTTGGCGAGGACGGTGATATCACGGCGGCTGACATAGCGGCCGATCAATGGATCGTATTGGTTGTTGGGATTGCTCGGATCCATGTAGGTGAGCTTGGCGTCGCCGACGTTGCCGACCTTGATTTCGAGGGAGCTGGTGTCGACGCGACTGCCGGCGAAGAAGGACGAGGCGAGCGTCGCGGGGAAGGTGATCGGGCCGGGCGTCCCGCCGCTGGCGAAGCTGGGGTTGAGATTCGTGTTGAAGGCCTTCGCGACCTGGGCGGCGCCGTATTCGGCGACGGCTTCGGCGGCGTTGCGGGCTTCGAGCCAGTAGGCGCTGCGAGCGTTGAGCCGCCGCTCCGTGAGCGACCAGTTCATCACGGATGCGGCGATGGTGATGAGCAGGAACGACAGCAGCAGGACGGTGATCAGGGCGGAGCCGCGTGGGCGCGAAGGAAAGCGGGACGGAGTAGGGTTCATGGCGAGGAGTCACCCGCGGGGTGAAACGGTGAAGTTGTAGGTGCTGCCGGTCTGGGAGGAGGTGCCGGTCTCGGAGAGGTATTCGGAGACCTGTGCGTTGATCATGACACTGCGATTTTTCCAATTGTAGAAGAGGGCGGGCGTGGTGGTCGTGCCGCTGCTGTTGGTGGCCAGGCCTTGCGCGAGCTGCGTGACGATCGGATAGGACCCAGCCGCGCCGGTGACGTAGGTGTTGATGACCGCGGCGAGGGTCGTGGTGCGCGGGTCGACGCCGTTAGGCAGCGCCGTCGTGACGGTGCTGACGTCAAACCGGTGGACGGGACCGGTGTTGTTGGTGGTATCGGTGATTTCGCGGTAATAACCGACGAGCTCGGTGATCCGGTCGACGCCCAGGGTGGTCGAATCCGGAACCGTGTACACGAAGACGACGAGATCGCCGACCTGGCCGTCGGCGACCGATGCGTCCGCGCCGCCGGAGGTGGTGCGCGTGCTAAAATCCGGATAGATGCGAAAGTAATTCGAGGTGACCGCGTCGGTATCGAGCTTGCTGGTGAACGAGCGCATGTCGCGATTCACCATCGTCCGGCCGCGGTCGAGGTAATACATCTTCAAACCCTGGTGCAGGAAGACGACCACGCCGGCCATCGTGAGGCCGATGATGGCGAGCGCCACGAGCGTCTCGATCATGCTGAAGCCGCGCCGCGGATGCGAAGTGGAGGGAAGCATCGAATTCATCGGGCTAGTAGGTTTGCACGGTGGATCGGATGGCGCGGATGGAGTCCTTGGCGTAGCGAATCCGGCCGCCGTCGATGTATTGCCACGTGTAGACGAGCAGGATGCCGTAGGCCTTCGACTTGGCGGAAACCGTCGGCGTGAGATCGGTGATCTGCACCCAGACGTTCAGGTGCAGGTCGGCTTTTCCCGGGGTGGTGGTCGGATAGTTGCTGGCGCCCGGCCAGACGCTGGCCCAGGTCGTGGTGCCGGGATTAGTGGTGCTGTCGAGGTCGAACGTCTCGAGGTTGTCCACCACGCCGGTCGGCGTGGTGCCCGGGGTGCCGCCGGTGAGCGTCGATGCTGCGACCGTTGAGGGGGTGGTGGAGAGCACGATCGACGTGTTCGAGGGATCCTTCAGCGTGGGCAGGTCGAACGACGTGGTGAGCTGCGGGTTGCTGATCGGGTCGGTGTCGCTGGCATGCACGAAATCGCTCAATGGCAGATTTTTTATCTGCTCGATGTAGCCCTGGATGATGATCAGGGCGCAGTTTTGGGCGACGCTGGCCGAGGAAAGCCGGCGGGTTTGCAGGAGCACCGAAAGGATCCCGGTGAGCAGCAACGCAAACACGGACAACGCAACGACCACTTCGATGAGGGTCATGCCCGAACGGCCGGAACCACGGCGGCGGAAGGTGGGTGAAAGAATCACAGTGAAGGAAGGACCGTCGGCGAGTATAGCAGATGACTCGCGGACAAAGATAGAGCCGGTGCGGCTCGAAATGGACTCTAGCGCGATAGGGCCATTCGGCCCTGGTGCGAGCGGTCCGCGGCGGAGGGACCGCGACTGCGGCGGCCGGTCACGGCTGCTCGCGGGCGAAATATGCCGCGGCTTCCCCGCGGCGCGACACCTGGAGTTTCTCGAAAATGGTGCTGAGGTAATTCTTCACCGTTTTCTCGCTGAGCCCGAGCCGGACACCGGCTTCCTTGTTGGTGCAGCCTTCGGCGATGAGCGCGAGCACGCGGTTTTCCTGCGGCGACAGGGCGGCGAGTGCGGAGCGACTGGCGCCGCCGGATTTGACGAGCGCGATCACGCGCGCAGTCACGGCCGGGTCCAGGATCGACCGGCCGGCGGCAACCTCGCGGATCGCGTGGATGAGTCCGCGGGCGTCGATTTCCTTCAACAGGTAGCCGTGGGCGCCGGCCTGGATCGCTTGCTGGACGAGTTTGTCGTCGGCGACGGAAGTGAGGATCAGCACACGCGTCGCGGGCCGCTGCGCAAGGATCTGCCGGCAGGCGTCGAGGCCGGTGCCGTCGGGCAGGCGGATGTCGAGCAGCGCGACGTCGGGGCGGAGCTTGGCGCAGGTTGCGACACCGTCGGCGACATTGCCCGCTTCGCCGGCGATCTCGAGCGACGGATCGGAACCGAGCAGCGCGCGCAGCCCGGCGCGGACGACTTCGCTGTCGTCCACGAGCACGAGGCGAATGCGGCTTGCGGGCGCAGGGTTCATGTCGGCTGGAGCAAGGGAAGCGTGAGCACGACGCGGGTGCCCTCGCCGGGGCGGCTCTCGATGCGGACGTCGGCGTGCAGCCGGCCGGCGCGCGCCTGCATGTTGACGAGGCCATGGCCGGACGATTCGCGGCGGGCGGGATCGAAACCGGCGCCGTTGTCCTGCACGAGCAGACAGATGGCGCCGTCGCCGGGATGCAGGCGCACGGTGACGCGCGAGGCGTGGCCGTGGCGCAGGCTGTTGCTGATGGCTTCGCGCGCGACCTGCAGCGCCTCGGTTTGCTGCTCGGGCGAGAGGACGCTCGTGGCGGCCTCGTCGATCTTCAACTCGAACTGCGCGGTGCGTCCGGCGCCGAGTTCCTCGATCAACGCCGCGAGCGCCTGCGAGAAGTCGCTGTGCCGAAGGTTTTCGGGGGCGAGGCCGCGGATGTAGGCGCGGATGTCGCGGATGGTGCGGTTCAACGTATCGAGGCACTGGGCGAGGCGGCGGTCCGCTTCGGCGGGATCGCTGCGGGCGAGCGTGCGCGCGGATTCGATGGTGAGACCCGCGGCGTAGAGCGACTGGATGATGCCGTCGTGCAAGTCGCGGCCGAGCGCGATCTGCTCCTCGAGCGAGCGGTTGAGCCGCTGCTGGGTGAGCGAGGCATCCGCCTCGGCGCGGTGGCGAACGTCGCGTTCCCGGGCGAGCGCCTCGCCCTGGGCGGCGGATGCGGCCGCGAGCGTTGCGAGCGTGTTGATCTCGGAACGCGCGGTGCTGAACGGAGGCCGGGAGTCGCCGCCGTGTGGCCGGCGGAAGGCGAGGCTGGCGAAGAGCGCGGCGGCGAGAACGAGGGCGGTGAGGGCGAACGGCAGGGCCACGCGATGGGAAACAGCGGTGAGTTGCGCGGCGGAGCGCGAGGCCGCCGGAACGGACACCGCCGCCGGCGCCGGGGGCAGCGGGGCGCGCGTCCACATGGG
>DASZPP010000175.1:0-5418 GCA_035549975.1 Opitutus sp. | reverse complement strand
GTGATCGAGCAAATGCGGAATCAGCAGCAGCGGATCGCTGAGAACGAGATTTTCCATCGCGGCCGCCTCGGGCGCGGCGAGGAAGGCTTCGAGGTTCGCGGCGGCTTGGTCCGCGAGCCACGGCGAGAATCCGCGCGCGGGCCGGCCGGTGGATTGAAATTCGCGCCAGCGGTCGCCGAGCCAGCCGGGCAGCAGCAGTTCGAAGCGGTGATCGAAGAGGGCGCGCCCGAGTTTTTGCTGCGAGGAGTTGTCGCCGAGCACGACGGCCTCGGCGAACTCGGGCGAGCCGGCGAGCGCGGCGGCGAGGCGTTGCGCGGCCGGCGTCGGCGGCGCGGACTGGCCGGGCGGCGCGGTGAGCGCGAGGAGGACGACGCGCGCCTGGACATCGCTCGCGAAACGGCGGACGAGGCTGACCTCGGGCGCCTGCTCGGCCGCGGGGATGAGATCGAGGACGTTGGTGGAAATCTTTTCGCGGTAGTCGAGACGGGCGAGCCAGAGCGCGCAGAGGCCGGCGAATGCGAGCAGCGCGACGCGGGCGAAAAGTTTCTGGCCGGAGGCTTTCAAGAAAAGGACCCGGGCCGGCGTCGGCGGAAATGCGCGGCCCGTCGCGGAAGCTGAAATCCCGGGAACCGAGGATCGTGAAATCGCGCATCCCAAAATTTGACGGTTTCCGTTTTCACGATGGCCGGTTTCACGATTCGCCTTTTCAGCGGAAGTAGCGCGCGAGGTCGGCCGGCGTGAACGCGATGCCGGACTGCTGGTCATGGAGGTCGATCTCGATGCGCTGGTGCCCGGACTTGACCAGGCGGATTTCGCTGACGGTGCCGGCGGTGCCGGAAACGACGATGGAGCCGACGAGGTTGTCGAGCGCGGAATCGCGCGGCTCGAAGCCGAGGGTCCACAGCTGGTGGTCGCGGAGCCCGTGGAGGGTGAATTCCCGCTCGAGCTTCGGCAGGTTGAACTGCAGCACGTGGAAAAGCGCCGACGTGGCGGCTTGCGCATGGGGATCGATCGGGCTGGTGCGCTCGCGCCCGTGATCGTCGCGCATGAGGACGCCGCGCGCGTCGACGATCACGATGTAGTCGAGCGGTTGCTGGTAGTGGAGGCTCAGGCCGCGGCCGGGCACGATGCGAATTTCGCCGGTGAGGATCGTCGGCGCTTTGCGGAAGGGGAAGAAGCGGCGTTCCTCGAAATGAGCCGTGCGGGTGGCGGGCGCCGAGAGCTGGGCGAAGATGTCCTTCCAGTCGGCGAGCTGGATCGAAGCCTGCAGGGCGCTTTCGGGCGGCGGCGCCGGCGGGGCGGCGCGCAAGGCGACGGCACAGAGGGCGAAGGCGAAGAGAGAGCGGACGGAAAAAATACGAGTCATCGCGATGCGGTTTTTCCGTCGGGCCGGGGATTGGGAAAACGGAAAATCATGAAATCGAGAATCTGAAAACCTTACGCTGCTGGATTTGGGGAGGACGGGCGCCGGAGCAAAGCGGGCCAGCGCCAGAGGAGTTGGGGGACGAGGCGGCAGTGGAGCCAGATGAGTTTCAGGTTGTCGCGGAGATAATGAAAATGCGAGACGCCGCCTTCGGCGTGCGAAAGATAGCGGCAGGGCGCGGGCAGGTTCACGGCCGGCACGCCGGCCCAGACGAGGCGGACGGCGACCTCGGGGTCGAAGTCGAAGCCGCGGCCGCGGCGGGTGGAATTGAGCGCGGCGAGCAGCGCGGCGGCGGGATAGACGCGAAAGCCGAAGAGCGGATCGTCGATGCCGCGGCCGAGGATTTCGAGGCGCGCGAGGGCGACGCTGAGCTTGCGGCCGTGCAGGCGCTCGAGCGGGACCTCGGGTCCGAAGACCGGACGGCCGAAAACGACGGCGCCGGGCTGCGCCTGCGACGCGGCCATGAAGGGACGGATGTGATCGGCGGGGTGCTGGCCGTCGGCGTCCATGGTGAGGACGTGCGTGAAACCGGCGGCGAGCGCGGCGGCGACGCCGGTGGCGACGGCGGCGCCCTTGCCGCCGTTGCGCGGACGGACGATCACGCGGAGCCGTGCCGGCGAGTTGTCACGTATTACGTGACAGTTTTCACCCATGGGCTCTGGTTGAGTGTCACGTAATACGTGACACTTTCCCGGGGGCTGGGCGGCGGGGGGGGCGCGGAGGGTGCGGGCGAGGGCTTCGAGGGGCGCGGCGCTGGCGTCGGTGCTGCCGTCGATCACGACCCACACGGGATTCCATTGCGCGAGCGCGGCGGCGACCGTGTCGAGGAGACGCGGGCCGGTGTTAAAGCTCGGGATCAGGACGAGGTGGGTGACCGACAGCGGCGTCATCGCGGGCGAGTGCGGCCGAGAATTGGCGGGCGGCGCGGGCGGTCAATGCTGCGGCTGGTTCGTCGGCGGAAATGGCCAGCGCGTCGAGCAGCGCGATTTCCACATGCGCGGGGAATGACGGCGCGCGCCACCACGGCCACCGTTTCGGCAGGAGATCGCGGGGCGCGCGCACGAGAATCGGCCGGACGGGGACGCCGGCGCGCTGGGCGATGACGGCGAAGCCGGGGCGAAACTCGTTCAGGTCGGAACCGGCGACGGTACGCGTGCCCTCGGGGAAAACGAGCAGCGAACGGCCGTCGGCGACGCGTTCGGCGACATCGCGAATGAGGTCCACGCCGTGGTCGCCGGACGCGTAGCCGGCCATGAGCGCGGCGGGCCCGATGGCGGGATTGCGGATGAGCGCGGGCTTGAAGATGCAGATCGTGTCGGGGAGCTGGGCGAGGAGGAACGTGGCATCGAGGAGGCCGGGGTGGTTGGCGATGTAGACGGCGGGGCCGGCGAGCGCCCCGGGGGTGAAGCCGCGGAATTCGACGTAGACGAGCCGGGTGGCGTGCAGCCACGCGCACCACGCGCGGAAGAGGCGGCGGATCGCGAAGCGGGTGGTGCCGCCGAAGCGGGCGCGGTGGCGCGCGAGCAGGAACGGCGCGCAGGCGAGGTTGAGCGCGAGGCCGACCGCGAGGAACACGAGCCACGAGGCGTAGTAGGCCGGGTAGTGATAAATGCGCAGCAATCGCCGGCGAAGCGTCATGGGGCGAGGTTCATCGGCTTTGGGTTCGATGCAGCGACGCGGTCAGCGTAGCGGCGAGCGCGAGCGAGTCGTGTTTCGCCGGCTCGCGGGCGATCGCCGCGACGGGTGGAAAAGTCACGCGAGAGCAAAAATCGATCAACGTCATGGAGCGGGCGGGTTCAACGGGAGGAAGTTGAACCAGAGATAAGGATCGTCGCGCAGGAAGGATTCGATGCGCGCGAGGAAATCCTGGAAATGGGCGCGGGCGCGGGCGAGGTTGGCGGTTTTGTCGGCGGCGGGATCGATGCGGAAGAGCGGCGAGGCATGGACGAGCGTGCGGCCGGGTCCGGCGGGCAGGCCGACGCTGAGCGCGACGGGCAGCCGGAAAATGAGGGCGAGGTGGTAGATGGTGAACGGGAAGAGCCGGCGGGCGCCGAGGAAATCGAACGGCTCGACCTTCGCGCTGAATTCGAGCCGGTCGCACTTGAGCGCGACGGAGCCGCCGGCGGCGACGGCGTCCTTGAGGGCGAAGAGGAGATTGGACGGATCGTTGACCCAGATGAAATCGACCCAGCGGCCGAATTTCTCGCCGAGCGCCTCGATGTCATGGGAGTTGGCGACGCGCTGGCGGACCATGAACACGCGGCGGTGTTCCTGGCGGCCGAGGAGGAAGCCGATGAGATCGGAGTGGCCGAAATGAAACGTGCCGAGCAGCGCGTGTTCGCCGGTGGCGAGCAGTTCGCTGAAGGCGGTGGCGTCGTCGGCGAGGACGCCGCGCTGCGGGCGGCCGTTGGCGACGCGAAGCTTGAGCATGAGGAATTCCTCGAAGGCGAAAAAGTGACGAAAGACCTCGCGGAGCGCGGCGGGGCGGCCGAACACCGCGGCGAGGTAGTCGCGCGAATGGCGGCGCTGTTCCGGCATGCGGGAAAGCGCGATCCACGTGCCGAGCGCGCGCAGCGGGCGAAAGACCCACTCGGGCAGCACGAGATCGCACGCGCGCAGGAAGCGATAACCCCAGCTTGGGCCGGGGTTGCGGGGGGTGGATTTCTTTACAGCCACGTGAGCGAAAGATGAAGGCCGGGGGCGGCGACGAGATCGAGCGGGCGGCGCGCGACGAGCGCGTCGAAGAACTGCGGGACGTTGAGTTCGGCGGCGGACTTGTCGGGAACGGGCGCGAGTTGCACGCGGGCCAGCGCGCCGGGGGGTTCGGCCGCGAGCGCGAGCGCGAAGGCGAAGCTGCGGTCGCTTGCGACGCTTTGGTCGAGCAGCCAGGTTGCGCGCTCCTCGCCGCCGCAGAGGAGAACGCGGGGCGCGGGCGAGAGGAGTGCGGCTTGAAACGCCGCACCGACGAGGTGCGCGCGGCCGGTGAGCGGCAGGAATTCGCCGATGGCGGTTTGCCGGCCGATGAGCGCCTGCTGCACGGCGCTGGGGTGGATCGAAGTTTGGAAGAGCGTGGGGCTCGCGGTGGGGAAACTGTCGAGGTAATCCTCGAGCGCGCGGGTCTCGGCGTAGGTGGAGGCGTAGACGACGGCGTCGGCCGGCGCGGGCGAAAGGTCGTCGAGCGCGGCGGCGACGAGGAGGCCGAGATGCGTCATGCGCCGGGTGGCGAGCTTGGGGAAGCGATCCTTGAAGCGTTCGCGCGTGACGCCGATGGCATCGAGGCCGGCGTCGTGGGTGCCGAGGGCGTGGACGTAACGCTCAAGCATGGGTGAGGAGGAAGGCGGCGTGCGCGCCGCCGAAGGCGTTGCTGGCGCAGACGACGGCGTCGAAGTTGCCGAGGTCGAACGGATCGAGCGCGACCTGCGGTGAAAATGCCGGCGTCTCGCCCGCGACGGTGCCGGGCGCGCGACCGTGGCGGATCGCGGCGAGCGCGAGCGCGAGCTCGACGAGACCGCAGCTGCCGAGCGTGTGGCCGAGGCTGCCTTTCCACGAGACGAGCGGCGCATTGGGGAACGCGGCGGCGAAGGCGGCGCATTCGAGCCGGCCGGCCTCGAGGGTGCCGGTGCCGTGGCCCTTGAGCCAGACGCGGCGGCCGGCGGCGGCGGCGCGCACCGGAGCGAGACAGGCGGCGAAACCGGAGCCGTCGGCGCGGTTCGCGGTGAAGTGGTGCATCTCGTTGAAAACCGTCTGGGCCGAGAGCGTGAATTCGCCGGGGCGTGCGTCGCCGCGTTCGATGACGGCAAACGCGGCGCCGTCGCCGAGCCCGATGGAGCCGGTGGCGCGATCGGCGTAGGGCGCGGGAAGCTGGCTGTTGAGAATCTTGAGCGCGTGAAATCCGCCGGCGACGAACGGGCTGATGAAATCGAACGAGAAGACGAGTGCGCGGTCGGCGAGCCCGGCGGCGATGGCGCGCGTGGCGACGAGGAGGCCGAGGTGTG
>DASZPP010000174.1:0-5920 GCA_035549975.1 Opitutus sp. | reverse complement strand
ACGGCGGCGAGCGCCACCAGCACGACGAGCAGGCCCAGGCCGAGGAGGCGCGGCAGCGGATTCATGCGTGAAACGAGGCTGCGCGCGGTGCGCGACGGCGTCAAAACATTGGTGGGTAAAGGAAGCGCGAAGATGCCGAGCCGCCCGCCGGAGAGACTGGCGACCGGACCGGCCGGCGGCGCGCCCGTCAAAACTTTCGACATTTGGAAGCCGGGAGTTTTGGTTTAACGGCTTCCGCAATGAAGTCGTTCTACATCACCACCGCCATCGACTATGTGAACGGTTCGCCGCACCTCGGCCACGCGTATGAAAAGGTGCTGACGGACGTGATCGCCCGTTTCCGTCGGCAGATGGGGGACAAGGTGCATTTTCTCACGGGCACGGACGAGCACGGGCAGAAAGTGCAGGCGAGCGCGCGGAAGCAGGGCGTGGCGCCGCAGGAGTTCGTCGACAAGACGAGCGGCGAATTTCGGGCGCTCTACGACCGGCTCGAGGTGAGCTACGACGATTTCATCCGGACGACTGAGCCGCGGCACCAGCAGGTCGTGCGCGCGCTGCTCCAGCAGCTCTTCGAGAAGGGCGAAATCTACCGGGCGGAGTATCGCGGGTTTTATTCGACGCGGCAGGAGCAGTTTTTGCAGGAGAAGGATCGCAACCCGGACGGGAGTTGGCCGGAGATTTTCGGCGAGGTCACGGAAATCGTGGAGCCGAACTATTTTTTCAAGCTGCAGAAATACCAGGCGTGGCTCGTGGATTTCCTCACGCAGAACGAGGACTGGATTTTCCCGAAGTTCCGACAGAAGCAGGTGCTCGAGTTCCTGAAGGAGCCGCTCAACGATCTTTGTATCTCGCGGCCGAAGGAGCGGCTGGAGTGGGGCATCCCGCTGCCGTTCGACGAGAATTACGTCACGTATGTGTGGTTCGATGCGCTGGTGAACTACTACTCGGCGGTCGTGGACAAGGGACTGTGGCCGGCGGACTACGATTTGATCGGGAAGGACATTCTCGTGCCGCCGCACGCGGTTTACTGGCCGATCATGCTGCACGCGTGCGGGCTGCCGCCGCCGAAACATTTGCTCGTGCACGGCTGGTGGCTGCAGAGCGGCGCGAAGATGTCGAAGAGCACGGGCCAGGCGGTGAACCCGCTCGAGCTCGTCGACCAGTTCGGCGTGGACGCATTTCGCTATTTCCTGATCCGCGAGATGAACGTCGGGCAGGACAGCGAATTCACGATCGAGCAGTTCATGGTCCGCTACAACAGCGAGCTCGCGAACAACCTCGGCAACCTCGTGAACCGCACGCTGAACATGACCACGCGGTTCGCCGGCGGCGCGGTGCCGGCGGCGGAGGCGAACGACGCGCCGGAGAAGGACCTGCGCGACCTCTGGATCGCGACGCGCGATGAGTTCGTGCCGCTGTGCGAACGCTTCCAGTTCCACACCGGACTCGAGCGCGCAATGGCGTTCATCACGGCGACGAACGCGTATATCGAAAAACGCGCACCGTGGAAGCTCGGCAAATCGGCGGAGCCGGCGGACCGGGCGCTCCTGCAAACGGCGCTCGCCACGATGGCGGAGGCGCTGCGGCTCGCGGCGGCGCTGATCCGGCACGTCACGCCGGCGACGACGGAAAAAATCAACGCGGCGCTGGGCCACCCGCCCGGCCCGGACTGGCGCGCAGAGTTGGAGTGGGGCGCGAAGCTCGCCGGCGCGAAAGTCGCGCCGGCGCTCGTGCTGTTTCCAAGGCCGGCGGAAAGCCGAGGTCAGAAGCCAGAGGTCGGAGGCCAGAAATCCGGCGGCGGAGGTCGGAGCTGAAATCGCACTTCTTTCTGGCACCTGATTGCTGACGTCTGACCTCCGACTCCTGATCGACGTGACCATCCTGCCCATCGATCCCTCCGCGAATGCGACGCCGGAGGCGCTGCGCGCGTTTCTCGGGCAGTGTCGCGAGGCGGCGGCGCGCGACGGGCACCCGAAGCTGGTGAGCATTTCGCTCGCGGTCGATGCGCTCGATCCGCTCGCCGTGCTGGAGTCGATCTTCGAGCCGGGCGAGGCGCATTTTTACGCGGAGCGGCCGTCGCTCGCGAGCGCGATCGCCGGCGCGGAGGAGGTCGCCGGCCTCGCAGCGAGCGGGCCGGAGCGGTTCGCGGCGGTGCAGCGATTCGTGGATGAAACACTGCAGCACACGATCGCGGTGGGCGACGTCGCGGCGGCGTTTGGCGGCCCGCATTTTTTCGCGGCCTTTGCGTTTCTTGACGAGGTCGGGGCGGGCGAGCCGTTTCCGGCGGCGAAAGTTTTCGTGCCGCGCTGGCAGGTTGCACGTGCGGGCGAGCGCACGACGGCCGTCGCGAACCTGCTGGTGACGCCTGATGCGCCGCTCGACGTGCTCACCGAAAAGGTGTGGCGGGCGCACGCGAAGTTTCGGAAGTTCGAATATGGCGCGGCGAATGATGGAGGGCGGGGTCGCCCGGCCCCGCCAGGTGAAACGGAGCGGCGGGGTCAGGAGACCCCGCCCTACAACGAAGATGCGGAAAATTATCGGGCCGCGGTGCGGGCGGGGCTGGCGCAGATCGGGGCGGGTGAGTTCAGGAAGATCGTGCTCGCCCGGCGCCGGGCGGTGCGCGGGGAGGCGCCGCTGCATCCGTTGCGGATGCTGAACGGCCTGCGGCAGCGGTTTCCGGAATGCTACGCGTTCTCGGTCGCGAACGGGCGCGGGCAGAGCTTCATCGGCGCGTCGCCGGAGCGGCTGGTGCGCGCGAGCCGCGGCGTCGCGGAGACCGAGGCGCTGGCGGGATCGGCGCCGCGCGGAGGGTCGGCGAGCGAGGACGCGGCGCGCGGCGAGACGCTTTTGCGCAGCGAGAAGAACCGCCACGAGCAGAAACTCGTGCTCGACTCGATTTGCCGGCGGCTGGAGCCGCTGGGCTTGAAATTGGAGTTTCCCCCCGGGCCCGGGCTGCGCAAGCTGGCGAACGTGCAGCACCTCCACACGCCGATTCGCGCCAACCTGCCGGATTCGGTGCGGCTGCTGGACCTCGTGGCGCGGCTGCACCCGACTCCGGCGGTCGGCGGTTCGCCGCGCGACACGGCGGTGCCGCGGATTCGCGGGCTCGAAGGATTTTCGCGCGGGCTCTATGCCGGCGCGCTGGGCTGGTTGAATGCGCGCGGCGGCGGGGAGTTTTTCGTCGGGCTGCGGTCGGCGCTGGTGGACGGGAGGCAGGCACAGCTCTACGCGGGCGCGGGAATCGTCGCCGGTTCGTCGCCGGAGAACGAGCTGGCGGAAACGGAATTGAAATTTCGCGCGATGGAGGAGGCGTTACGGCTGTGAAGCGCGCGTGGCTCACGCTGGTGGGAATCTGGGCGCTCGCGGCGGGGGCGCGCGCCGCCGGGCTGGAATGGGATGCGATGGAGAAAACCTACGACGCGAAGGCGGGCGAGGAGGCGGCGCGGGTGATGTTTACGGCGACGAACCGTTCGAAGGACCCGGTGACGATCACGGAGATCGGCACGTCGTGTCCTTGCACGGGGGCCCGGCCGCCGCGCGATCCGTGGGTGATCGCGCCGGGCGCGAGCGACGAACTGGAAGTGCTGGTGGATTTGCGGAACCGCCACGGCGCGCTGACCAAGACGATCTACGTCGCGACGGCGGCAGGTGAGCAGACGCTGATGGTGCACGTGAACGTGCCGCTGTCGCCCGCGATGCGGCGGTCGATGAACCTGGATGTGGCGTTCCAGGACCGGCAGGCGGTGCTGCGCGGGGACTGCGCGACCTGCCATGTCGCGCCGGCCGTGGGCAAGACCGGCCCGGAGCTGTTCCTGAAGGCGTGCCTGATCTGTCACGGTGCGGTGCACCGCGCGAGTTTTGTCCCGGACCTGGGGATCGCGAAGGAGCAGCGCGATGCGGCGTTCTGGGAGAAATGGATTCGCGAGGGCAAGGACGGAACGCTGATGCCGGCCTTTGCGAAGGCGAAAGGCGGTTCGCTGGACGATGCGCAAATCGAGTCGCTCGTGAAGTATCTCGTCGCCCATCTGCCGACGGCGCCGGCGAAGCCATGAGCGGAGCGGCGGAGGAGTTTGATTTTCGCAACGCGAACACGCTCTGGGGCAGCGTGCTGGTCGGAACGCTGGCGCGTTGCGGCGTGCGCTGCGCGGTGGTGTCGCCGGGCTCGCGTTCGACGCCGATCACGATGGCGCTGGCGCGTTGCGCCGGCCTCGAGGCGGTGCCGGTGCTGGACGAGCGGTCGGCGGCGTTTTTTGCGCTTGGCCAGGCCAAGCGGACGGGGCGGCCGGTCGTGCTGGTGTGCACCAGCGGCACGGCGGGTGCGAACTATCTTCCCGCGGTGATCGAGGCGCAGGAAAGCGGCGTGCCGCTGCTCGTGATCACGGCGGATCGGCCGCCGGAGATGCGCGCCTGCGCCTCGGGGCAGACGATCGACCAGCAAAAGCTGTACGGATCGCACGTGAATTTCTTCCACGAACTGGCGGTGCCGGACGCGAGCGGGAAGATGCTGGCGTATCTGCGGCAGGCGGTCGCGCACGCGGTGGAGCGGACGATCCGGCCCGAGCGCGGGCCGGTGCATTTGAACGCGCCGTTTCGGGACCCGCTCGCGCCGGTGCAGAACGACGACGCGCGCGGCGTCGTCGGCGCGATGGGAAAAGATTTTTTTGCGCACTTGCGCGAAGCGACGCCGGCGGGCCCGCGGATGGCAAGATGGCGGCGGCCGAGGACCACGCGGGGCGTGATCGTGGCCGGGCCGGCGGCGCCGGAGAATCCCACGCATTACGTCAAAATGGTGCGGGGACTCGGGCGAAAACTCGGATGGCCGGTACTGGCGGACGGGCTGTCGCAGGTGCGCGGCGGGGGCGGCGTCGTGACGACGTACGATGCAATCCTGCGGGACGAGGCGGCGGCGCGGGCGCTGCAGCCGGAATTCGTGCTGTGCCTCGGGGGCTGGCCGACGAGCAAGGTGCTGCGCGGCTGGATCGAGGCGGCAGCGCCGGAAATTCTGCTCGTGGCGGAAACGGCGGCGAATCGCGATGCGCTGCACGGGCGCACGCGGCAGATCGTCGCGTCGGTGGAGACATTTTCCGTCACCGGCCGTGCGACGGCGGGTCGCGGCTACCTGGAGCAGTGGCGGCGGGCGGAAACGGCGGCGCGCGCTGCGATCGACCGGGCGCTCGAAGCGGAGAAAGGTTGGTTCGAAGGCAAGGCGTCGTGGCTGCTGGCGAAACACCTGCCGAAGGCGACGCCGGTGTCCGTGGCGAGCAGCATGCCGGTGCGCGACGTCGAGTACTTCTGGCCGGCGAACGGGCGCGGGCAGGTTTTTTATTTCAACCGTGGCGCGAACGGGATCGACGGGACGCTCGCCACAGCGCTGGGCGTCGCGCACGGTGCGGACGCGCCGGCCGTGCTGTTGACCGGCGACCTGGCGCTGCTGCACGACACGAACGGGTTTCTGCTCCGGCCGAAGCTGCGCGGATCGCTGACGATCGTGTTGATCAACAACCGCGGCGGCGGGATTTTCGAGCACCTGCCGATCGCGAAGTTCGAGCCGCCGTTCGAGGAGTATTTCGCCACGCCGCAGGAGGTGAACTTCGCGAGGCTCAGTGCCGCGCACGGTGTCGAGCACGTGGTCGTGAAAGACTGGGCGCAATTCACGGAGCTCGTGAGCGTGCTGCCGGCGAATGGAGTTCGCGTGCTGGAATTGCGCACGGACCGGAAACGGGACGCGGCGATCCGGAGGGCGCTGTTCGCGGCGGCGGCGAGGGAGGCTGCGAAGCTTTGAGTTG
This sequence comes from Opitutus sp., assembly GCA_035549975.1. Classification (GTDB taxonomy): domain Bacteria; phylum Verrucomicrobiota; class Verrucomicrobiia; order Opitutales; family Opitutaceae; genus Opitutus. Next base: position 134 of record DASZPP010000174.1, on the reverse strand, counting down.
CCCTGGCGGGACTCAGGCATTCCCCAGAGGGGCGTCGCCCGGCTTCGCCGGGCGGCCGGCAAGCGGCGCCGCTCCAACAAAGGGCGGACGGGCGTAGGTGGCTTGGGGGGCGGCGGGGTCGGGAGACCCCGGCC
>DASZPP010000173.1:0-6863 GCA_035549975.1 Opitutus sp. | reverse complement strand
GGTGGTCGGCGGCGAGGGTGTGGGCGGCCGGTGGTGTTTCCAGCCGGGTCGAGCGGCAGCCGGACAGCAGTGCGCCGAGGGCGCCAACCAGGGCGATCCCCGGGTGGAGACGGGGCGATTTCATGGCATGAGTTCCAAGGTGAGGCAGTAGTCGCGATAGCCGACGCTGCGCCAGAAGGCGAGGGCGGCGTGATTCCGGCAGAGGCCATCGACGGTCAGGCGAACGTCGCGCGGCCAGATTTCCCGGCGGAGAATTTGAAACGCCGTGCGGCCGACGCCGGTGCGCCGCCGGTCGCGGCGGACGAAGAACTGGCGGAGATGAACGGACGAAGCGTCGGGTTTGTAGAGCGCGTAGGCGACCGGTGTCGGCTCGGAGAAAATCACCGCGCGATATTCGCCGCGCAGCCACTCGCGCATGCGGTCGGCGAGCTGCGGAGAAGTCATCGGATTCCGGTGACCTTCGTCGCGGATGAGCCCGTGATTCTACTCGGCGAGGAGCGCAACGTCGGGATTGGCGGCATTGCGCCAGACGAGAGGCATGCCCGTATCGTGAACACATTCGCGCGAGCTGGTCGACCGGCGGGACCGCCTGCCCGGCGGCCGGGCGTCGTCGCGAATCACCCCAGGTCGGGAGTCAAACCGGGACCGTTCCGGCCCGGCGCCTCAGCCGCCTTTTTTTGCGCCGGCCGGTTTCCGCGCCGCCGCCAGCAGCAGGTCGACCCACGCGCTCCGGTCGATCCGCTCGAGCGTGCCGCCGAAGTGAACCGGGTGTTCGAGCAGCGTGTAACCGAGCTCGTCCTTCTTCGCGGAGAGCAGGCCGGCCCTGGCCAGCGATTTGGCCGGCGCGCCGCGGACGCCGAAAATCAGGTCCACGCTGAGCGGCCGCGAGCGGAGCGGAGCATTCCCGGCCGGCGCGATCGCGCCGGATGCGGTCACATGCTCGTCCGGCGCCGTGAGGTCGATCGTGGCCAGGCGGATCGTGCCGTCGGCTTCGCGCTGCGCCGTGATCGCCAGGTGGTCGTAGCCGATCTCGGCGATGTCGTTGTCAAAATCCAGCACGGCCTCGGTGGCCGGCGGAAGTTTTCTCACGCCCGAACCGATCGAACCTTTCTTGACCCCGGCCAGCCAGCCCAGGAACGAGCCGGCGGCGTCCGCCGCATCGCCGAAACGGGACTCCGGATCCGGGGGCATGGCCTGCCCCACATCCGATTTCAGGAGCCGCACGATCCCGTCATGGCTGGTGATCTGAAATTCCTCGCGCATGTGAGCGAACAGATCCGCGCCGCCGGCGCCCGCGCCGGTCACCGTGTCCGTGACGGCGAACTTTCCCTCGACCGCCGGATTCTCCGCGTCGTTTGGCTTCGGCAACAGGAGGGCCGGGTCCGCCTCACCGCAGGCGACCTTCGCGGCGAGCGTGTAGGGCGACTTGGTGTCCGGGTCGAACGCGATCGAACCGTCGATCCGGATCACGCTCTTGCGGGACAAACCGAGATGGCCGCCGATCGATTTGACGGAATCGTGGTCGAAATTCAGCACCCCGCCGACGCCGAAGTAATCGCGGTCGCGCGTCTGCAGTCGCTTGAAATCGAGGCTCAGGCTGCCGACCCAATCACCCCAAAACGGCATCCGGTCGCGCGCGGCCAGCGGCATTTGTGCGGCGCCCGCCGGCTCGAACGGCGCCGCGCCGCCCAGTCCGGCGATCGAAGCCGTTATCATGAGCAACTGGTCGAACTGCGCATCATCGCTGGCGAGCCGCAGGGCGAGATCGTTGTCGCCGTCTGCGTTGCTCCAGTTGCCCTCGGCCGTGATTTCCGACACCTTCGGGCCCATCGCGATCCTGACCGGCGCGAGGAAATCGACCGTTCCCTCCTCGTTGGTGTCCGCCTGGACTTTTGCAGTCAACGTGTGCGTCGGGTCATGGCCGGTGACCGAAACCTGCCCGGTCATGTGCGACGTCCCGCCGAGCCCTCCCGCAAAGTCGCCGGACGCCGTCCGGCCGCGGATCCACCGCAGCCCTGAAGCCGCGGCGCGCGCGGCGAGAACATCGAGATCGGCTTTCCACGTTCCAGTCATCTCCACCGGCTGAATCGCACCGGCCGGGCCGGAAAGTTTTGCCCGCAACTCCGCCAGGGACCGTCCGGAGACCTCGACGCTAAGCGGCGCGATTTCGGCGTGCCAGCCCGACGGCGCGTAGTCGGCGGAAGCGGACAACGACAGGTCGAGCCCTGTCACCACGATCCCATCACGGTGCCGCAACGAAACGCCGGTGGCGGTCAGCGGCGCCGTGGGGCGCAGCGAAAATCCTCCCGCGGCGGCGCGGACGTCGAACCCGCCGGTCGCCGTGCCGGCCGTGAAGCCCCACGCTCCCGTCGCGTTCGCGAACCAGGACAACGGCAATTGCGAAAGGGAGACTCGCGCCAGGCCGGCCTCCGGATTTCCGGCCGTGAGCGCGCGGGTTTTTTCATCGAAGTCGAACGGTTGCGAGCACCGCAATTCCACGATCGAACGTTCGCCCGCCAGCGTGGCCGAGAGACGGTCGACCTTCAACCGGCCGCCGTTCCGACTCGCGTCGAATTGCGCATTCAGTTTCAGCGGGCCCGCGTTTTTCACCTGCGGGATGATCGCCGCTGGCTGGCTCGCCACGGCGTCCACGCGGCCGGTCACGTGCACGCTCCCACCGCGCGTGTCCGTCTCGAATCGCCCGTCGCCCGTCGCCGCGAGACCGGCATTCGGGAGGTCGCGTTTGAACGGTGCGGCGTCCGAGTCGCGGAGATCGATGCGCCATGTTCCCGTGATGCGGCCGTCCGCTCTCGAGTAAATGCCGTCGGCGGCGAGCAGGTGCCGGCCGCCGTCACCCAGGTCGAGGCTGTATTCCCCGACCTGATCGGAACGGCGGCGCAATGCGGCGGCGAGCGTCCACGAGAAATTTTGCCTCAGCACTCCGCCGGTCGCGGCGATCGCGGAATTGAGGGCAAAGCGATCCGGCGCTCCGCTGGAATCGAAACCGACGGAGCATTGGCCGTGCGTCGTCACGTGTGTGATGGCGGGACCGGGCGTGACGAGGGCGATCGCGGCGTCGATCGCGAAATCTCCCTCGCGGCCTGCCGCCAGCCCGCCGCCTTTTATGATGAGGTGAATCCGTCCCGGCGGCGCGCCCTCGCGACCGGGAACGATCACGTCGCCTTCGAGTTCGACCTCGTCGAGCGAGCTCCCGGCCGGCAGCCGTGATCGGCTGAAAACATCGCGCACCATTCGTCTCGCTGTCCGTTCGACAAAACGCGCCGCCTGCCTCGGAGCGAGGACGGCCTCGCCCGTGTCGTCCGCCGGCGGCGCCGCAGCCGCGTCGGACGCGAGGCCGTTGCCGCTGGGCGAGGCTGGGGTGAAATCGAGCGTCCAGCCCTTCGCCACGACGCGGCGGATCGGCCATCGCCGGTCCCAGAGCGCGGTTTTCACGGGGACGGTGGCGCGAATTTTCGGCACGGTCAGGACGGCGTCGCCCGTTTCCACGCGGAGGTCGGCGATGGTGATCGTTTCCCATCCCGCGAAAAACGATCCGAGCGACACCTTCGCGCCGGGCCAACCGCCGATTTCCTCGCGCGCGATCCCTGTCTGCACCGCCGGGATGAAGGCCAGCAAGGCGACGACCGCGAGCAGACCGATCACCAGCCCGAGGCCAGCGAGAAGAAGCCGGATAAATTTCATGCAGTAAACCGGGGCGTCAGACCGCGCGGATTTGCCGGAGTGTCGTCAAAGTGCATGCGGGCGTGGCCTGCGAGTGGATCAATGATCCAACCGAGAAATCCACGATAAATCCTGGATTCGTCTACGAGATCGGCTCGATTCATGCCAAACCATTCCACGAGCTGCCGGATTCAACGGACGGCCGGGCGGCCGTTGATCGTACCGTGTTCCATCCGGAGGTTTTTCTCGCCGGCTCTTGAGCTGGTCGTCGGCCAGCGTCAGGTCGAGGTGCTTGAACCGGACGGCGTCGGTTTCAGTCTGGCGCGGGTTGCCCTCGATGGTGCCGAACGCTCCGTAACGTCCCGTGACGTGGGAGAAGATGATGTTGTGCACGCTGGAGTGCGGCGGCGGTGCCGGTGCTTTTTCGGACCGTTTAGCGATCAACGATCACTGCGAGCAGACGTGGATCCTGAATCTCGCCGACCGAGATGAAGACCGGGTTCTCGCCGGCCGCACCGTCTTGCAAGGCGGGTTCGGAAGGCTCGCGCACAGCATCTCTTGGAGGCAGCCGACGAATGGAAGGGGGAAGACGGTTGTCGTCCTGAAAGGCCCGTTCCAAAACGTGGCCGGCCGCCCGAAGATGCGCATCCGCTCCGTCGCACGAGTGCGGGACCGGGATCAAAGCAGGCGACCTGTCCGGCTTGCGCGGCCCCATCTTTGGCGGGTTATGCCTGCTTGTGGTGTTTACGGTTTGATGATTGCTCACGCACGAGGAAACGCCGCCTAATCGGCGGACTCGACCCCACCCATGCGGAAAATCGGACTCGGCGGTGCTCTGTTCGCGGCCTCGTTGGCGGGGCTGGCCGGACTGAGCTTGCTCTACGGCAATTTCGCGCCGTTGCTGGCTCCGCTTCCCGGCCCGAAAAGCTGGAGTTATGGCCTTGGGGCACTCCTCGTGGCGGCGTGTGGCGGCCTGTTCCCGACGCGCACTGTGGGGGCGAGCGCGATCATCATCGCCGCGTGCGCCGTTGCCTGGGCGATGGCCGGCCTCGGGCCGATCTTGCACGCCCCGCTGAGCATCGGCTCCTGGTACGGGCTGAGCGAAGCGATGAGCGTGCTGGTGGGCGTGTGGACGCTGTATGCGCTGCACTGCCGCCGCGATCCCGCGGCGGCGCCCGCGGGACTCGCCAGCGATCGTGCGCTGCGCGTGGGTCGGATTCTTTTCGGTGGGTCGTGTCTGGTATACGGCTTCGCGCACTTCGCGTATGTGGCGTACTCGTTGCCCTTCGTGCCGACGTGGCTCCCGGGGCGATTGCCGCTGCTGTATCTGACGGGGGCCTGCCACATCGCGGCCGGGGCGGGCTTGATCCTCGGCGTCCTGCCCTGGCTGGCGGCGACGCTAGAGGCGGTCATGATCATCCTGTTTGGGGTCCTGGTGTGGTTGCCGAGCTTCTTTGCGCACCCGGTGCCGAAGTGGGCCGGTTCGCCGCACAATCAATGGTCGGAGACCCTGCTGAACTTCGTGTTGTCCGCCGTCGCCTGGCTCATCGCCGAGTCGCTCGGCGGTGCAGGGGGCAGACACGAAGGTAGACGACAAACAGCACGATGACGCAGCCGATCCCACGGATGAAACCAGGGCTGGCGGGCTGATCCAGGGCAAGCGCCAGGAATGAAGTGAGCTGATGGAGGGCCGGCGGCATGGGGTGAAAGCGGCAGCTACTTTTTGCTCACGCGCCGCTCGGGGATGGCTTTGTTCACCCGGACTTTCAAGTCAAAGGTCGTCCGGCGATGATCGATCGAGGTATTCATCGCCGAAATCGTACCGGGCGAAAGATCCACAAGGGCACACCGAGCGCTGCCACCGCGGTCAGCAAGGCGATCGAGATCACCGAGAGGAAGCGCACGATTTTTTGGCCTACGGGCAGCGTTCATACTGCAGTGCCACGGCTCCGGAGGCGAGCTCGATGCGGCCCACCAGCTTCAAGTCGACGGGCTTCGACAGGCCGGCAAACAGCGTCGGGCCGTGGCCCATGAGCCGGGGATGCACGATGAGCTCGTATTCGTCGATCAGCCCCAGTTCGGCCAGCGACTGCGCGAGTTTCGTGCCGCTGACGAAGAGACCGTTGCCCGGCGCCTGCTTCAACTGCCGGACCGCAGTCGCCAGATCGCCGCGCACGAGCTCGGCGTTCCAGTCGACGCGATCGAGCGTGCTCGACACGACGTACTTCTTCGCGGCGTCGATCGTGCGGGCGAAGGGCAGCATCCAAGGTTCCATCCAGTCTGGCGCCACGCCCGTCCGCGCCGGGGCGCGCCAGGCGGACTCCATCATCTGGTAGGTCACGCGGCCGAAGAGGAGGGCGTCGGCCGCGGCGATGTTGTCGGCGGCATGGCGATGCAGCGATTCGTCCGGGATGCCGGCGCGGTGATCGCAGCAGCCGTCGAGCGTGACGTTGATGGAAAAGCGAAGGGGGCGCATGGGGGATGGCTGCCACAGATTACACGGATGGGCACGGATGGATGGGAGGGACGGGTCGCTGATCCGTGTTCATCGGTGTGCTCCGTGGCGATGGAGTCCCGGGGCCGGAGACTAGGGACCGCGGCGAGCCGCGAGCAAGCTCGCTCCGACAGCTACGATCGCTCCTGCAGTCTATGCCTGTGCGCTGCGGTCGCCGATGGGTTTGAAATGGAGAGACGGGTGAAAGGCGTTGGCCTGCCAGAGGCGGTAGTTTTTTCGCGCGATCGATCTCACGTCGGCCGGCAGCCCGTAGTAGAGCCGCCAGAATTCGGCCGTGCCGCGGCTCGCGATTCTCACGGCTGATCGAGAACGTCATCGAGCGGCTTCGTCTGCGCTGAGCGGTAGGCGTTGGCAGCGTCGTCGTTGAGTGGACGGAATTTGCCGGCGGTGGCGTCGGCCTTCATTTGCCGGTCCCAGTCGTCATCGGTCCAACCGCAGAGTTCGGCGACGAGCTGCGCGCGCGCTTCGAGCGGGAGCTGCTCGATGGCGAGCTTGATTTCCTGCACGGTGCTCATGGCGAGTACAGTCTGTGCGCCGGTCCCGGCTTGGCAAACGGGTTTTGGGCGAGCGTCGGGGCTCGTGGCCCGCGGGCGTCCGCGGCTACGCCTTCGCGCTGCGGTCGCCCAAGGCGAAGGGCGGGCGGGAATCGTCGAAGGGGTGCTCGGTG
>DASZPP010000172.1:0-20254 GCA_035549975.1 Opitutus sp. | reverse complement strand
CACCTCGACCACCGGCGGCGTTTGGTTGATCCGCAGCATCGGGTAGTTGTCGAAATTCACCTCCGCCGCCGCGCCCCGCCGGATCGTGACCTTCTGGAACCAGGCCGCGCTGATGCCGTCGAGCATCGCGCCCTGCACCTGCGCCTCCGCCGAGCTCAGGTTGATGATCAGCCCGGCATCGACGGCCGCCGTGAGCTTCCGAAGCGAAAGTTCCCCCTCCCGGCTCACCGCGACGTCGGCGACGACGGCAACGTAGGAATTGTTCGTGTGACTGATCGCGAGCCCCTGCCCCTCGCCGCGCGGCCGCGGACGGCCCCAGCCGGCCTTTTCCGTCGCGAGCTTCAACACCCCGGTCATCTTCTCCGGGTCAAACGTCTCGCCGCGCCACCGGTGTCCATGCTCGCTTTCCTCGCGTCCGTTCACCTTTGGCATGCCGGCGAGCAGCTCGAGCTGGAACGCCCGCGCCTCGCGTCCCGCGGCGTGCGCAAGCTCGTCGACGAATGACTGCGTCGCCCACGTGTTGCCGTTCGCGCCGGGTGCGCGCCAGTAACCCGTGGGCACGCCCGCCGGCAGCTTGCTCGACCGCACCGTCGCTCCCGCCACCGCGTTGAACGGAAACTCGTGCTCCGTCATGTCGCCCGGGCCGCCTTCCATCTTCACGAACGAGTCGTGCAGTGCGACGATTCTCCCGGCGTGGTCCAGGCCCGCGCGAAAATAGTGCCACCCGTTCGAGCGATAATTGTCGTGGCCGAAATCCTGCTCGCGCGTCCAGGTCAGCTTGACCGGCGTCCCTTCCAGCCGCTTCGCGATCGCGGCGACCTCGAGCGAGAATTCGTTGCTCCCGCGCCGGCCGAACCCGCCGCCACATCGCGTGACGTGCACGATCACGTTCTTCGCGTCGAGGCCCAGCCCGCGCGTCACGAGCCGCTGCCCGCTCGCCGGGATTTGCGTCGGGCACCACATCTCCATCACGCCGTCCTGAAACCGCGCGGTGCAGTTCTGCGGTTCGAGCGTCGCATGCGCGAGGAAGGGATAATGGTAAACCGCCTCGAGCGGCCTCGCGCCCTCGGGCAGCGCCGGCGGCGGTTCGGACCGCGCGAGTTCGTCCGCCTGCCGCACCATCGCCTCGCTGTCCTGGCTGGCGGCCGCGCCCTCGTCCCAGTGCACGCGCAGCGCCTTCGCCGCGCTGAAGGCGCTCCAGGTCGAATCGGCGACGATCGCCGCGCCCGAGGCCAGGCCCTCGATTCCGTCGAGCACGAACGCATCGCGCACGCCCCGCCGCCGCTTCACCTCGTCGAGATTCGCCTGGCCGGCTCGGCCGCCGAACACCGGGCATTTCACGTAGCAGGCGTAAACCATGCCGGGCAGTTTCTGGTCGATGCCGAACAACGGCTGCCCGGTGACGATCTTCCGATTGTCGACGCCCGCGACGCGCGAACCCACCAGCGTGTAGCTCTTCGGATCCTTCAACGGCACATTCGCCGGCACCGGCAGCGTTGCCGCGCGTCCCGCGAGTTCGCCATACGTCGCGCGACGATTCGTGCCGCGATGAACCACCGCGCCCGCCTCGGTCGCGCACTCGCTCGCCCGCACATTCCAAATCTGTGCCGCCGCCGTCATCAACATCGCCCTCGCCGTCGCGCCCGCCTGCCGCAGCGGACCGAAATTGCTCGGCGTCGAACTGCTCCCGACCGCGAACTGCCCGCCGTAAGCGGGATTCAGGTCGCCCTGCACCACGCTCACCTGCTCCCACGCGATGTCGAGTTCCTCGGCGATGATCATCGGCAGCGCCGTCTTCGCTCCCTGTCCCATCTCGGAATTCGGCGCGATCAGCGACACCTGGCCGACCGGCGTGATCGTGATGAACGCGTTTGGGACAAAATCCCCCGCCGCCACCGGCGCCATCTCCGCCCGCGCCGTCGATTTTCCCACCCAGGTTCCCACCAACAAACCGCCCCCCGCGAGCGCGCCGATCTTGACGAAGGCACGGCGATCCATGCACACGGATGAAAACTCGGGCGGAATCTCCATGGGGGAAAATGCGGGGCGCGGGACCGGAACAGTCCCGCGAGCGCGTGGCAGCGGGAAAACTGGCCGCGGCGCCCTCCAAAGCAAATCCGATTTGGCCGTCCGCGGCAAAATATGCACAACCGGCTCCGCGCCGCGCGGTCGTTGCATTTCCGGGTCCCCGTGTAACAATTGCGTGACGCGCCGCTATCGGCTCGTGCGGCTCCGCCCGCGCCAACAATCTTTCCATTTCGCCGCCTCGACGTCCCCGTGAAACGCGCCCGCAAACTCAGCTCGCCCAATCCCGTCCGCGCCGCCGGCAAACCCGATCGGGAGACCGCCCAGCAAACCTACGCGAATCGCGAGCAAAGCTGGCTGGCGTTCAACCGCCGCGTCCTCGAGCAGGCCCAGACGCCGTCGAATCCGCTCCTCGAGCGCGTGAAATTCCTCGCGATCGTCAGCTCCAACCTCGACGAATTTTTCGAGATCCGCGTCGCCGGCCTTATGCAACAGGTCGATTCGGTCAACAGCGAGCTGAGCATCGACGGCCTCACGCCGCGCGAGCAGCTCAAGCGCGTGCACGCCGCCGCCAACGCCCTCGTCGACGAGCAATACCGCTGCTGGCACGAGCAGCTCGTCCCGCAGCTTGCGAAGGAGCACATCGTCTTTCGCGGCGCCGCCCAGCTCACCGCCTCCGAGCGCGAGTGGGTCGTGAATTATTTTCATACCCAGGTGATGCCGGTGCTCACGCCGCTCGCGATCGACCAGTCGCACCCGTTCCCCCAGATCGGCAACAAGACCCTGAACGTCGTCGTCTCGCTCGACCATCCCGAGACGCCCGATCCGGAAAAAACCATGGTCGTCCTCCCCGTGCCGCGCATCCTGCCGCGCATCGTCCAGATCGAGCCCGACGTGGAGGGACCCGAGGAACGCTTCATCTTCCTCAGCGAGATCATCAAGCTCTGCGCCGAGGCGCTGTTCCCCGGCTTCCGCGTCGTCAGCGCGCACGCCTTCCGGATCACCCGCAACAGCGACCTCTACATCGACGAGGAGGAGGCGGAAAACCTCCTGAAGAAAATCGAGGAGGAGCTCCGCAACCTCCGCCGCGGCGCCTGCGTGCGGCTCGAGATCGAATCCGGCGTGGACGAAGCGCTCTTCACCACGCTCTGCGGCTACCTCGGCCTGTCGAACGACTACGCGTTCCGCCTGCAGGGCCCGCTCAATCTCCTGCGGCTGTTCAGCCTCTACGACATGCTCGACCGGCCGGACCTGAAATATCCCGCCTTCACGCCCGCCGACCTGCCGCTGCTGCGGTCCTATCCCTCGATCTTCGACGCCATCCGCGAACGCGAGATCCTGCTGCATCATCCCTACGACGCGTTCACCCCGGTGAGCGATTTCGTCGAACAGGCCGCGCGCGACCCCGACGTCTTCGCCATCAAGCAGACCCTCTACCGCACCAGCGGCGACTCGCCGATCGTCCGCGCCTTGATGGACGCCTCAATCAACGGCAAGCAGGTCACCGCGCTCGTCGAGCTGAAGGCGCGCTTCGACGAGGCGAACAACATCCACTGGGCGCGCCAGCTCGAGGAGGCCGGCGTCCACGTCGTCTACGGCCTCATCGGCCACAAGACGCATTGCAAATGCTGTCTCGTCGTCCGCCGCGAGGCCGGCGCGCTCCGCCTTTACGCGCACCTCGGCAGCGGGAACTACAACCAGCGCACCGCCCGGCTCTACACCGACATCAGTTTCTTCACGGCCAAGGAGGAGCTCACCGCGGAGGTCGCGCAGGTGTTCAACACCCTGACCGGCGCCGTGCGCTCGCCCGAGTTCAAGCACCTCGTCGTGGCGCCGTTCAATCTTCACTCGCGCATCCAGGAGCTGATCACCGCCGAGGCCGCCCACGCCGCCGCCGGCAAGCCCGCGCGCATCATCGCCAAGATGAACAAGCTCGTCGACCAGGCCACCATCGACAACCTCTACGCCGCCTCGAAAGCCGGCGTGAAGATCGACCTCATCGTCCGCGCCACCTGCTGCCTCCGCCCCGGCGTGAAGGGCCTCAGCGACAACATCCGCCTGCGCAGCATCGTCGGCCGCTTCCTCGAGCACGCCCGCGTCTACTATTTCGAAAACGGCGGCTCGCCGCTCATCTACGTCGGCAGCGCCGACTGGATGTCGCGCAATTTTTTCCGCCGCGTGGAAACGCTTTTTCCCATCGACGATCCCGAGTTTCGCAAGCGCCTCGTCGACGAGTTGCTGGCGACCGAGCTGCGCGACAACGAGGACGCGCGCGAGCTCCAGCCCGACGGCACCTACGCGCTCATCGCCCGCGCGCCCAACGACCCGCCCTTCTCCGCGCAGCGCTATTTCATGGCCGCCGCGCGCCTCCGCGCCAGCCCGCCCGCCGCCGCCGCCGGCTGAGCCAAGCCGGGAGTCAGATGCCAGAAGCCAGATCTCAGAAAAACGCTACGGCCGCTCAGCGTTTCCGTCCTCCACCGTCTGGCCTCTGACTTCTGACTTCTGGCCTCTGACCTCTGCCTTCCCGCCTCCCACCAACAAATCCAGTTGCCCTTGGATGTTCACGAAAAACGCCTCGTCCAGTGTGCCCGCGGGCACCTCGTACATCTGATGCGTCCGGGCGTGCTCGAAAATCTGCCGCTCGCCATCCGCCGTCTTCCCCCGCGGGCGCAGGATTTTTTTCCGCTCCAGCAACAGCGCGAGGAATTGCAGCAGCGGCGTGTTCGCCGGGTCCGGTTCCGCCGCGGGATCGGCCAGCGTCACAAACAGGTTCTCCGCCGTCAGCTTCAACGCCCGGCCCGGGTTTTCCTCCGCACGCCGCTCCTTGTAGCTCACCGTCCACGTGCAAAACACGAATTCCGGCGTCGCGTAGGCCGCTTCCTCGCTCGCGAGCACGTCGTGCCGCCCGATGGCGCCGTCCGCCTCGCGCACGAGGCGGCAGACCACGCGATCGCCCTCGGCGAACACGCGGCCGGACACGCGGCAGTTTCTTGCGAGCGGCTGCAGGGTCAGTTCCATTGCGGCTTGTGTTTACCGGGCGAAAACTCGAACGCTAGTCAAATTCCGTGATGCTCCGCCTGGGACGCATTATTCCACTTTCGGCCGTCGTCCCTGACGTAGCGGCAGGCTTCCGGGCCTGCCGTCAACCCCGGCAGGCCGGGACGCCTGTCGCCACACGCGTTCTCCGGCTCTCGACGTCTTTCACCGCCCCGCGATGTCTCCACCCGTGAGAGGCCGGCTCATCGCCATCGGCGACATCCACGGGTGTCACCGCGAATTCGAGGAACTGCTCGAAGAGCTCGAGCCGGAACCGCACGATCGCATCGTCCTGCTCGGCGACCTCGTCAACCGCGGCCCCGACAGCGGCAAGGTGATCGCGCTCGCCCGCGAGCACGCCAAGCTCGCGCTCCTCGGCAACCACGAGCTGCGCCTGCTCAACTACCGGAAGACCGGCGACCCGACGCATCTCAAGAAGACCGATTACGAGACCTTGAAACAGCTCAGCAGCAAGGACTGGGCTTACATGAACGCCATGCCGCTCACCTACCACGATCGCGAGCACGGCGTCGTCCTCGTCCACGGCGGTTTCCTGCCGCACCAGTCCTGGCGCCGCCAGCCCGCCCGCATCGTCACGCGCGTGCAGGTGATCGACAAGGACGGCAATCCCCGCAAACGCGCCGAGGCCCCGAACTGCCCGCACTGGTCCGAGCTCTGGCAGGGTCCGCCGTTTGTGGTCTACGGCCACACGCCGCGGCCCGATGTCTCGCGCCTGCGCTGGTCGCTCGGCATCGACACCGGCTGCGTGCTCGGCGGCCATCTCACCGCCTGCGTGCTGCCCGGCAAAAAGATCGTCCAGGTCCGGGCCCGCGAAAAATACTATTCCCCCTGACCGATGCCGCCTCCGCCGTCCACCTCCGGCCTCGTCCTGCTCTGCCTCGACGTTCAACCCAATTTCCTCAAGGCCATCGCGCGCGCCGACGTCCTTCAACGCCGCTGCGCCTTCGCGCTGCAGGCCGCCGCCGGCCTCGGCCTCGACCTGCTCTTCACCGAACAGGTCCCGCAGAAACTCGGCGGCACCGCGCCGGAACTTCTCGCGCTCGTCGCCTCGCCCGCGATCTTCGCCAAGACGACCTTCTCCGCGCTCGCCAACGCCGCCGTCCGCGATGCCCTGCAATCACGCCACGCCGAACACCTGCTCCTCTGCGGCATCGAGACGCCGGTCTGTGTTTATCAAACCGCGATCGACGCCCTGCACGCCGGCCGGCAGGTCACGTTGCTCGCCGATTGCATCGGCGCCCGGCGCGACGACGACGCGCGCCTTGCTCTCGACGCCCTCGCCCGCGCCGGCGCGCATGTCCTGCCGAGCGAGACCGTTTTCTATTCGCTGCTGCGCGACGCCACCCATCCATTCTTCAAGACCTACACGCAACTCGTGAAGAACCACGCCTGACTTCGTAGCGGCGGGCGTCCGCGCCGGCCGAATTCATCCTTCTTCACAACCCAAGTGACCAACGAGGCGTTTGGGAGTGCGGCAGTCCTCTGCCGCTTTCGATCCAAAGCGCCAGAAGACTGGCGCTCTCCCAAATCGTCGCAGCGCGCGCAAAAGCGGCGAGAGAGTCCCGGCTGCCCGCCGCGCTCATGACGCCGCCCTCTCAACCCGCGCTCGACGCCGCCCAGAGATTGATCCCGCCGTCCTTCGCGTAGCGATCGATCTCGGCCAGTTCTCCCGCAGAGAATTTCGTGTTCTTCAAGGCCGCCACGCAGTCCTCGACCTGCGACACCTTGCTCGCACCGATCAGCGCCGACGTGACCGGCGGATTCCGCAGCACCCACGCGATCGCCATCTGCGCCAGCGTCTGGCCGCGTTTCGCCGCGATGCCATTCAGCGCGCGGATGTTCGCGAGGTTCTCCGCCGAGAGCAGTTTCGGGCTGAGCGACGTGTTCGCCGTCGCCCGGCTGTCAGCCGGCTGCCCATCGAGGTATTTGTTGGTCAGCATCCCCTGCGCGAGCGGCGAGAACGCGATGCAGCCGATCCCTTCCGCCTGCAGCGTGTCCAGGAGCCCGTCGGTCTCGATCCAGCGATTGAGCATCGAATAGCTCGGCTGGTGAATCAGGCACCGGTGCCCGAACTCGCGCAACAGCGCCGCGGCTTCCTTTGTGCGGCGGCTGTTGTAGGACGAGATCCCGACGTAGAGCGCCTTGCCCGCGCGCAACGCCCGGTCGAGCGCGCCCATCGTCTCGTCGAGTGGCGTGTTCGGATCGAAGCGGTGCGAATAAAAAATGTCGACGTAATCGAGCCCCATCCGCTTCAGGCTCTGGTCGAGGCTGGCCGTGAGATATTTTCGCGTGCCCCATTCGCCGTAAGGTCCGTCCCACATCAAGTAGCCGGCCTTCGTCGAGATGATCAGCTCGTCGCGCCAGCCGGCGAAGTCGGTGCGGAGGATCTTCCCGAAGTTCTCCTCCGCCGAGCCCGGCGGCGGACCGTAGTTGTTCGCGAGGTCGAAGTGCGTGATGCCGAGATCGAACGCCCGCCGGCTCATCGCGCGCGCATTCTCGAACGACGTGACGCCGCCGAAATTGTGCCAGAGCCCGAGCGAGATCGCGGGCAGCTTGAGGCCGCTGCGGCCGCAGCGGTTGTAGGTCATCGCGTCGTAACGGTTGGCGGCGGGTAGGAAGCTCATGTTCGCGCTCTGACGAACCGCGGGGCCAAAGGATGCGGCCCGTTCAGCTGTAGGGCGGGTTCGCCGACCCCGCCGCGACCGCCCCGGCCGCCCCGGCCGCCGTGCGAGCCCTCCGCCCCGCAGCCGACACACCGCAGAAGATCCCACTTTCAAACTCACAGTGCCGCCTCACCGCATGGCCACCGCCAAGCTCCGGCTGGACTCCCGCGCCCTTCATTTCACCGCCCCCGCCCGATTCTCCAGCACGACGTTCGCGAGCACCGCGGTGTCGGCGGTCGTCGGCAGGTGCGAGCAGAACCCGATGCCGGCATAAAACGGCGCGTCGAGATGCAGGTGAATGGGCGGGCCGAACTGGTGCATCGGCTCGCCTTCGAGGCTCACGAACAGCGCAAATTCATCTCCGCGTTTCTCGATCCCGATTCGCCGCGCCATCACCGGCACGAGACTGTCGGGACTTTTTCCGCCGGGCCGGCCGCGGCCGCCGATCCGGTATTCCATGTCTTTCACGCGAACGCCTTTCTCCGGGCGCTGGGCGAGGTGGATCATGCCGAGCCCGTGCAGGGCGACGATCGCCTCCTTCGCGTCGTCCTCGAGATCCTGCCGGATCACCAGCACGGCCTTGCGATCGCCGTAGCCGTTGGGATCGGGAAACGAAATGTCCGCCGCAAGGGAAACATCCCCGGACATTTTCTTCCACAGGTAGCGAAACTCATCCCTGGTATACCAAACGTTGTAGCCCGCCGAATTGATCGTGTAGCGGCCGGTATCGCGATCGCAGGCGGAGCTGCCCGGCACCAGCGCGCCGCCGACATCCGACTGGCCCTCGAACACGCCGATCGGTTCCATCATCGTCTGGCTCGGCCGGTGAAAGTCCGCCGGCGGCGCCACCTGCTGATGCGTGGCCGAACCCGGCTGCGCCCACTCCGGCGCGACCGGCGCGGCCTTCGCGTCGCCGGCCCCCGTCGCCGCCTGCGCGATCGCCAGCGCCGCCGTGAAGCAGCAGCCCGCCGCGCGATTGAAAATTCCGCTTAATTTCATTGCCCGACGATGTGGATGTGAACCCGAGTCGCTGGAGGCGGGGTGCGCTCACCCCGCAGAACCACTCCGTCACCGCACCTCGCCCGCCGAATTTTCCAGCACGACGTGCGTCAGCACCGCGGTGTCGGTCTTATCCGGCACGTGCGAGCAGAAGCCCAGCCCAACGTAGAACGGTTCGTCGAAATGCAGCTCCCCCGTCGTGCCGACCTGATGCATCGGCTCGCCGTGCAGGCTCACGTAAAGCGCGAAGGTGTCGCCGTGTTTCTCGATCCCGATTCGGATCGGTTTCTCCCCCGGCTTCGCCGGATCCGTCTTCGTCCGGTACGCTTCCTTGATGTCGGCGTCCTTGTCCGGCCGCAGCGCGAGGTGGATCAAACCGCCGCCGTGCAGCGCCACCATCGCCTCCTTCGCATCGTCGTCCAGATCCTGCCGGATCACCAGCACCGCCTTGCGATCATCGTAACCTCCCGGGTTCGGGAAGGTGATGTCCGCCGCAAGCGAGACGTCGCCCGACATCTTCCGCCAGACGTAGCGAAATTCGTCGCGGGTGTACCAGATGTTATAGCTCGCGGAATTGAGCGTGTAGTGCCGCATCGCCACGTCGAAACTCGAACTGCCGGCGATCAGCGGCCCGCCGATGTCGGACTGGCCCTCGAAAATCCCGATCGGCTCGTCCTGCGTCACGGTGGCGCGGTGAAAATCCTTCGGCGGTGGCACCTGTTGGTGCGTGGCGGAGCCTGGCCAGGCCCAGTCGGGAAACTTGGGGGCGTCGGCGGCAAACAGCATCGGCACGGCGCCGAGCAGGGCGGCGGAAAGCAGGAAACGGCGGGGTAATTTCATTGGGATGCGGACGATATGCGCGCCTGACGAAAAGAAAACGGGAAAGAGGCGCGCAATGTTTCGCGGTTTCGCCCGCGCTCCCGCCGGCCGAACCCCTCGAAAGAGGGATGCCCATTCCCGCCTCGGCGATTGCCGTCGACGCGGAGGGTTGTAGCGATGAATCACCCCATGATCGCCTCGCCCCGTTTCCGTCGTGCCGCGTGGTGCGGCGGCGCCGCCGCCCTCGGTTTCGCGATCGCCGCCGGCGCGAAGGCCGGCGAACCGGCCTGGCGGAATTTCGATACCTGCACCGGCATCCGCGCGAACTTCCGCGCGTTTCACGGCGACGCGTTTCCCGAGGGGAAATGGGTCTGCGCGAACGGCGAGTTGCACAGCGTGAAGCACTGCAACGTCGACCTGATCACGCGCGAGGAATACGAGGACTTCGAGCTCGAGCTGGACTGGAAGGTCGCCTTCGGCGCGAACAGCGGCATCCTGTATGGCGTCAGCGAAGCCGGCAGCGACACGTTCTGGTCGGGCCCGGAAATGCAGGTCAACGACGACCCGCACCACCCTGACGGCCGGCAGCCGAAGACATCCGCCGGCGGGCTTTACGACCTGATCGCGCCGGCGCGGCGCGACCTGCTCAAGCCCACCGGCCAGTACAATCACGTCCGCATCGTCAGCCGCGGCGGCCATGTCGAGCACTGGCTGAACGGCATCAGGGTCGTCTCCTACGAATGGGGCAGCCCCGAACTGCGCGCGTTGATCGCGCACACGAAATTCGCGGCCGCTCCCCTCTTCATGAAAAGCCGCAAGGGCCACATCGCGCTGCAGGGCACCGAAGGCGACGAGGTGTGGTTCCGCCACATCCGCATCCGCCGCCTCGCCGTCGCGTCGGCTGACAGTCGCTCCACTCAATCACCATGAATCCGTCCGAGCAAACTCCCGAACACCACGGCGCCGATCGTAACGGCAGGCGTCCCTGCCTGCCGAAACCATCCGCCGCAAGTCCGGCAGCCGCGGAGGCCGGCCGCTGCGGCTCCGACGTCTCCCCCGCCGCGGCCGGTCACTCGATCACGCGCCGCACCTTCATCGGCACGACCGCCGCCGCCGCCGCCTTCGCCGCCCTGCCCCGCCGGCTCCGCGCCGCCACCCGCCGCACCAGTCCCAACGAAAAATTGAACATCGCCGCCATCGGCATCGGCGGCCAGGGCCGCGCCGACCTCGGCGCGCAGGCGCAGGCGGGCGACAACATCGTTGCGCTGTGCGACGTCGACGCCGCCTACGCGAGCGGTGCCTTCAACGACTATCCGAAGGCGCGCCGTTACACCGACTATCGGGTGATGTTCGACCGGGAAAAGGACATCGACGCCGTGATGATCGCCACGCCGGATCACCAGCACGCGATCATCACGATCACCGCGCTCAAGCTCGGCAAACACGTTTACTGCGAAAAGCCGCTCACGCGCACCGTCTTCGAGGCGCGCGAGGTCGCGAAGGCCGCCGCCGACGCGCAGGTCGCCACGCAGATGGGCAACCAGGGCATGCAGTTCGCCGGCAACCGCCAGATCGACGAGTGGATCCAGGGCGGCGCGATCGGTCCCGTGCGCGAGGTGCATGTGTGGTCCGACCGGCCGACACAGCGCGGCAGGATGCCGCTCTGGTGGCCGCAGGGCGTCGAGCGCCCGAAAGACACGCCGCCCGTGCCGTCCACACTCGACTGGGACAAATGGCTCGGCCCCGCGCCCTACCGCCCCTACAGCCCGGCCTACGCGCCGTTCGTCTGGCGGGGCTGGTGGGACTTCGGCTCCGGCGGCATCGGTGACATGGGCATCCACAACATGGCCCCGGTCTTTCACGCGCTGAAGCTCGGCGCACCCGACAGCGTGAGCGGCAGCTCCACCGCGCTCGTGAGCGACAGCGTGCCGCTCGCCTCGCTCGTGCATTACCAGTTTCCCGCGCGCGGGGACCTGCCGCCCGTCACGCTGCATTGGTATGACGGCGGCCTGCTCCCGCCGCGACCGGAGGAAATGGAGGAGGAAAGCCAGCTCGACCCCGAAGACGGCATCATCTTCGTCGGTGAAAAAGGAAAAATCCTCGTCGAGGGCTGGGGCGGCGAGCACCCGCGCATCCTGAAAGGCGGCCAGGGCCGCTACCATCGCCCGCCGCAGGACCTCGGCGCGCTCGACCGCCATCACGCCGAGTGGAGCGCCGCCTGCAAAACGGGTTCGCCCACGCGTTCCGATTTCGCCTTCGCCGGCCCGCTCACGGAAGCGGTTCTCCTCGGTTCCGTCTGCATTCATCACGGCGGAAAAAAACTCCGGTGGGATGGCGCGAATCTCCGTTTCACCAACGACGAACCGGCCAACCGCTTCATTCGCTACCAGTATCGCGAGGGCTGGTCCCTCGGCTGAAAGTCCGCAAAAATAACTTCGTGCGCCGGCCGCGACGGCGGTGCATGCTCGGCGCACCATGCCGCTCCCGACCAAGGACGAAGCCCGCCAGCTCCTCGCACAGCACGTCGCCGACGACTACCAGCGCTACCACGCGCGCATGGTGGCCACCGCTCTCGAGGGTTACGCTCCCCTCTTCGGCGGCGACCCGCACCTCTGGTTCGTCACCGGCCTGCTTCACGACATCGATTTCGAGCAACACCCTGAAACGCATCCCGCCGAGTCGCTGCGCTGGTTCGCGGACTGGGGTTACCCGGAAGACCTGGTCCACGCCGTCGAGGCGCACGCCTACGGCTACCATGGTTTCGCCACGCTGCCGCGCACGAAGCTCGCCGCCGCGCTCCTCGCGACCGACGAGCTCTGCGGCATCTTCTACGCGTATCGCAAGCTGAACCCCGTCCCCTACGGCCAGATGAAGGCCAGCTCGATCCGCAAGAAGGTCAAGGAGCCCGCCTTCGCCGCAAAGGTCGACCGCGCCACGATCTACACCGGATGCGAACACCTCGGTGTCACCCTCGAGGACCACATCGCGAACCTGATCAAATTCCTCGCCGCCCTCGAGTGAACCGCCATGCGCCCGCCATTTTGAAACCGGGCGGAGGTTTCCGGCGCGGCCCGGCGCTCGGGCCTGCCCCGATTGTCTGCGAAGCGAGCCTCACCGGCGGCGCGGCGCGGTTTTTCCGAGCCCGCTCGGACGAGCGCCCGCCCTTCACACGGCTTTCGCCTCGATAAACTCCCGGATCGCCCCCAGCTCCGCCGCGATCCGGTGCTTTACCACGGGCTGCGCCTTCAGCGCCTCCAGGCTCGCGTCGGTCGGCTCGACGCCGATCGCCGAGCGAATCGTTTCCGGAAACTTCGCCGGGTGCGCCGTCGCCAGCACCACGTTCACGCGCTCCGGATTGTGCTCCTTGAACGCGCACGCCGTGTGGGGATCGACCACGTAACCATGATCGCGGTAAACGCGGGCGATGATCCCGGCGATTTCCGCATCCGTGCAATGCGACGCCGAGAACGTCGACCGATCGAACTGCTCGAACCGGTAACCGCCCTTCGCCTTGAACGCGCCCATCACGTCGCGCACCCGCGCCGGATCGCGGCCAACGCTGTAGTAGAGGAACCGCTCGAAATTCGACGCCACCTGGATGTCCATCGAGGGCGCCAGGCTCGGATGCACGTCGCTTACGCGGTAGTCGCCGGTCGTGAACAGCCGGTAGAGAATGTCGTTCTGGTTCGTCGCCACCTTGAACCCGCGGATCGGCACGCCCATCTGCTGCAGCAGCCAGCCCGCGAGCACGTTTCCGAAATTCCCCGTTGGCACCACGAACTCGACATTCGCCCGCTCCGCCTCCGGCAGCCGGAGCCACGCGAACAAATAATAAACGCACTGCGCCAGCACGCGCGCGAGGTTGATCGAGTTCACCGCCGACAACCGGTGCCGCATCCGGAATTTCTGGTCGCCGAAGATTTCCTTCAGCACCGCCTGCGCGTCGTCGAACGTCCCGTCCACCGCGAGCGCGAAGACATTTTCCGCCCCCGTGCACGCCATCTGCCGCTCCTGCAGCGGCGACACCCGCCCGTCGGGATAAAGGATGAAGATCGCCGCACCCGGCTTCCCCAGCAACCCATGGATCGCCGCCGCGCCCGTGTCGCCCGACGTCGCGCCGAGCACGTTGATGGATTCGCCGCGCATGCGGCACTGGTGCTCATACAGGTTTCCGAGGAGCTGCAGCGCAAAATCCTTGAACGCCAGCGTCGGCCCGTGAAACAGCTCCAGCACATGAAGCCTCGGCCCGAGCCGGCGCAGCGGCGCGATCTCCGGCGCCGCGAACTTCGTGTAGGAGCGATCGATGATTTTCCGCAGCGTCTCCGCCTCGATGTCCGTGGCGAACCGCCGCAGGAACTCGAAACAAAGCTCCGCGTAACCCAGCCCCTCGAACCGCCGCAGCTCCCCTGAAATATCCGGCAATGTCTCCGGCAGAAACAGCCCGCCGTCCGGCGCGAGCCCCGTCGCCACCGCATCCGAGAAGCTCAGCGGAGAAGTCTGACCACGTGTTGAGATGAAGCGCATGGTGGCGGCCGTCGTCCCGACGGCCATCAGTGATCATGGCGGTCGGGACGACCGCCACTACCTCAAACTTTGTCCAACTCGAACGCCCGGTGCGCCACCCGCGCCGCTTCGTCCGCCCGGTCCAGCGCGATCACGACCGAGATTTTGATTTCCGAGGTGGTGATCAATTCGATGTTCACCCCGACTTCCGCGAGCGATTGGAACAGCGTCGCCGCCACGCCGCTATGCGTCTTCATCCCGACGCCCACGACCGACAGCTTCGCGATCTGCTCGGTGATCGTCACCTCGCCGCCGCCGATTTCCTTCAACGCCGGCTCCAGCGCCCGCGCGGCCAGCTTCATCTCGGTCTGCGGCACCGTGAACGTCAGGTTCGCCACGCCGGCGCGGCCGATGTTCTGCACGATCATGTCGACGTTCACGTTCGCGTCCGCCAGCGCGCGGAACACCCGCGCCGCCGAGCCGGGCTTGTCCGCGATATTGCTGACGACGACTTTCGCCTGGTCCTTGTCCACGGCCACGCCGCGCACGAGCACCTTTTCCATGGAGGCAACTTCCGCTTTCACGATGGTTCCTGGGTTGTTGTTAAACGATGACCGCACTTCAAACACCACGCCATACTTCGCCGCAAACTCCACCGAGCGCGACTGCATGACCTTCGAGCCCGACGACGCCAGCTCGAGCATTTCGTCGTAGCTGATCTCGTTCAGCTTCCGCGCATCCTTCACCACGCGCGGATCCGCCGTGTACACGCCGTCGACGTCCGTGTAGATCTCGCACTTGTCCGCCTTCGTCGCCGCCGCCAGCGCGATCGCCGTCAAATCCGATCCGCCGCGCCCGAGCGTCGTCGTGTGGCCGTCCTCGCTGACGCCCTGGAATCCCGCGACGATGATCACGTTCCCCGCCTTCAGGTCCTTCTCGATCGCCTTCGCGTTGATCGTTTTGATCTTGGCCTTGGTGTGGACCATGTCGGTCGTGATTCCGGCCTGCGCGCCCGTGTAGCTCTTCGCCGCCACGCCGATCCCGTGGAGCGCCATCGCGGTCAGCGCGATCGTCTCCTGCTCGCCCACCGCCAGCAGCTGGTCCATCTCCCGCTCGCTCGGGAGCGGATTGAGCGCCTTGGCCCGGGCGATCATTTCGTTGGTCACGCCCGCGCGCGCCGACACCACCACCACGAGCTCGTGGCCCGCCTCGCGCACGACCTTGATCCGCCGCGCGACGTTCTTGATTCGCTCGACGTCACCGACCGAGGTGCCGCCGTATTTTTGAACAATGCGTGCCATGGGAAGAAGTCTAGAGTCCAGAGCCATGAGTCCAGAGCGGGACCGCCGCGGAGTGTAGCGGCAGGCCTCCGTGCCTGCCGATCCGCACACCGTCGAGTCGGCAGGCAGGGACGCCTGCCGCTACGCGTCGGAAAAGCGGGATGCGCCCCGCCTGAGCTCTCAGCTCCGGACTCTCAGCTCCAGACTTCATGTTCATTCCCCGAACTCCGCGATCCGCAACAAAAGCGGTCTTTCCAGCACCGCCGGCAGTTTCGCCAGCCGCGCGATCGTCGTCTGGATCGCCTGCTCGTTGCTGTCGTGGGTCGTGAGCACGAGCGACGCCGCGTCGGGCTGCTCCGCGCGATGCTGGATCAGGCTCGCGATGCTCACGTGCTGGTCGGCCATCACCGAAGCCACGCGCGCGAGCACGCCGGGCCGGTCCTTCACGGTCAGCCGCAGGTAATAGCGGCCGTGAATCCGCTCCGGCGGCGCCAGCGTGCAACGGCCCGACGGCCGGATCGCCGCCGGTTCGCGTCGCGCCGTCACGAACGCCCGCCGGTCGTTTTTCAGCAGCGCCACCGCGTCCGCGATGTCGCTGATCACCGCGCTCGAGGTCGCGTCCTGCCCCGCGCCGCGCCCGATGTAGAGCGTCGTTCCCACCACGTCGCCATTCACGCAGACCGCGTTGTAAACGCCGCTCACGTTCGCCACCACGTGGCTCTCCGGCAGCAGCGTCGGGTGCACGCGCACGCTGAGCTCGTTGTGCACGAGATCCCGCGTGATGATCGCGAGCAGCTTGATGCCGTAGCCGAACGCCGCCGCATGCCGGAAGTCCGCCGGCGTCAGCCGGTCGATGCCTTCGACCACCATCTGTTCCGGTTTCACCCACACGCCGTGCGCGAGATAAGTCAGCACCGCCGCCTTGTGTGCCGCGTCCCAGCCTTTCACATCCAGCGACTCATCCGCCTCCGCATAGCCGAGCCGTTTCGCCTCCGCGAGCACCACGGCATACGGCGTGTCCGAGTCCTCCATCTGCGTGAGGATGTAATTGCACGTGCCGTTGAGGATTCCGTAGATCAGCGGAAACCGGTTCGCCACGAGGCCCTCGCGCAGCGCCTTGATGATCGGGATTCCGCCCGCGACGCTCGCCTCGAACAGAAAATGCCCGCCGTGCCGCCGCGCCATTTCAAAAATCTCCGCGCCGTGCTCGCAGATCAGCGCCTTGTTCGCCGACACCACCACCTTGCCGAGCGCGAGCGCCGCGAGCGTGACATCCCGCGCCGTGTCCGTCCCGCCGATCAATTCGCACACGATGTCGATCGTCGGGTCGGTCGCGACGGCGATCGGGTCGTCGGTCAATTTGTGCGGCGGCACGCGCACCGCGCGCTTCTTCTTCAAGTCCCGCGCCGCCGCGCGCGCCAGTTCCAGCCGCACGCCGAGACGCGACTCCAGCTCCAGCCGCGAGCGCGTGAAATGTTTCCACACGCCCTGGCCGACGGTCCCGAGCCCGCAGATTCCGATCCGGATGATCGCCGGTGCGTTCATGGCTTCGGCTCCGCTCCCTTCCGCGCGAACTTGTTTTCCGTGCCGTTCAGCAGCCGGCCGATGTTCGCGCGATGCCGCACCAGCACGAACAGAGCGACCGCCGCCGCCACGCCGATGAGCAGGCCGGGCAGTCGCAGGAGTAGCGACGCGATCACCAGCACCACCGCCGCCGTGATCGACGCCAGCGACACGTAGCGGCTCGCGTAGAACACGACGACCCACGCCGCCGCCGCGATCACCGTCGCGAGCGGCATCAACACGAGCAGCCCGCCGGCCGACGTCGCCACGCCCTTGCCGCCGCGAAACTTCGTGAAGCACGAGAACCCATGCCCGATCAACGCGCCGACCAGCCCGGCCACCGCGGCATAACTTCGCTCGCTCGCGCCGGCCGCGAACGAAATGCTCAATCCGCCGGCGAGGCTCACGTGCAGCAGCGGCCACTCCGCCGCCATCGCGCCCTTCAGGGCATCGAGCACGAAAACCAGATTGCCCGGCCCGGCGCCCAGCGTGCGGCGCACGTTCGTCGCCCCGGGGCTCCGGCTGCCGACCTCGAAGATGTTCACGCCCTTCGCGCGCGCGACGAGATACCCGAAGGGCAGCGAGCCCAACAGATACCCGACGACGAGGGCGACGAGGAGCGACAACATGGCCGTCAACCCGCTAGCGGTGTAGGGCGGGGTCTCCCGACCCCGCCGAATTCCCCTCAGCCGAGTTACGCTTCGCGGCGGGGTCAGGCGACCCCGCCCTACAGTCGAGGGACGTCACACTCATAGCTGCACGAATTTCGCCTGCTTGATCGCCGGATGTTCCTTGATGACCTTGCGCGCCGCCGCGCTCGGTTCGGTGTCGACGCGCACGACCATGTAGGCCGTGCCGCCCGGCGTGAGCCGGCTCAGCGACATGTCCGCGATGTTCACGTTGTCCTTGCCCAGGATCGTGCCGACCTCGCCGACCATGCCGGGCTTGTCGAGGTTCTCGAGCACGAGCAGCTTGCCTTCCGCAGCGACCTCGACCTCGCGGCCGTTGATGCCGACGATCCGCGGCTGGTTCGCCTTGCCGGCGAGCGTGCCGTCCGCCGAGTAAACGTTGCCGCTCGGCGCGATCGCCTCGACGCGCATCAGCTCGGTGTAACCCGAGTTCGCCGTCGATTTCACGACCTCGACCTTCACGCCGAGCCGCTCGAGCAGCACCGGCGCGTTCACGAAATTCACTTCCTCGCCACTGATCCGGCGCAGGTAGCCGCGCTGCACCGCGCGCGTGATCGCATTCGCATCGAGGTCCACGATCTTGCCCCAATACGTGATGTGCATCCCCGAGATCTGCGGCGCCGCGATCTGCTGCACCAGCGTCCCGAGCTTCGCACCGAGGTCGAGATACGGCCCGAGCGCCTTGACCGCGGCGGCATCGAGCGACGGCACGTTGACCGCGTTGCGAATCACGCCGCCGTTCAGCACGTCCGCGATCTGCTCCGCGATCTCGATGCCGACCGACTCCTGCGCCTCCGCCGTGGACGCGCCGAGGTGCGGCGTCAGCACGACATTGGGCAGCTTCCGAAACTCGCTGTCCTTGGCGAGCGGCTCGTCCTCGTAAACATCCAGCCCCGCCGCGGCCACGTGCCCCGACTTCAAGGCCGCCAGCAATGCCGCCTCCTTGATGATCCCGCCGCGCGCGCAGTTGAACAGCCGCACGCCTTTCCGGCACTTCGCGAGCGCCGCCTCGTCGATCATGTAATGCGTGTCGTCGGTCAGCGGCATGTGCACCGTGATGTAGTCCGACGCCGCCAGCAGCTCGTCCAGCGTGACGCCTTCGACCTGCAGGGCCTTCGCGCGGCTCGGTGCGAGATACGGATCGTAGGCCAGCACCCGCATGCCGAAGGCCTGCGCGCGCTTCGCCACCTCCGAGCCGATCCGCCCGAGGCCGACGATGCCGAGCGTCTTCCGAAACAGCTCGATGCCCGAGAAACTCTTCCGGTCCCACTTGCCTTCGTGCATCGACGCCGCCGCCTGCGGCACCGGCCGCGCCCCGCACAACAGGTGCGTGAACGTCAGCTCCGCCGTCGCAATCGTGTTGCCCGAGGGCGTGTTCATCACGATCACGCCGCGCGCGGTCGCGGCCTCGACATCGACGTTGTCCACGCCGACGCCCGCCCGCCCGACGACCTTCAGCAGCGGCGCGGCGGCAAGCACCTGCGCCGTGATCTTCGTTTCCGAGCGCACGGCGATCGCGTGCACGTCCTTCACAAGCTCCAACACCTTGTCCGGCGAGGAACCGTAAGCCTCGACGACTTCAAGGCCCGGCTGCTGGCGCAGGTAGGCGACTCCCTTGGGTGAGATCTTATCGGCGACGAGGACTTTCATGGGAGAAAATGCTCCGAAAGAACAGCCGCCGCCCCACGCTAGCAAGGAAAAGGTGCGTCAAGGTGGAACGCGGCGTCCTCGCCGGGCTGTTTTGCGCCGTTCCGCTCCGCTCGGCTACTCCACCCGCATCCCGATCTCGTGCGCCGCGAACCCCATCATGTCCGCCCATTCGTCGATCGTCTTGCTCACCGGCGTCGTCCCGCTCGACCCGCCATGCCCGGCTTTCGACTCGATCCGGATCAGCGCCGGCCGCGCCTGCCCCGCCATCGCCGCCTGCAATGTCGCCGCATACTTGAACGAATGCGCCGGGAAAACCCGGTCGTCGTGATCGCCCGTCGTGATCAGCACCGCCGGATATTTCGCGCCGGGTGTGATGTTGTGCAGCGGCGAATAGGCGCGCAGGTAGCGAAATCCCTCCGGCGTTTCGCTCGTGCCGTAATCCGACGCCCACGCCGCCCCGATCGTGAAATCCTGGTAGCGCAGCATGTCCATCACGCCGACCTGCGGGATCGCCACCGCCGCAAGGTCCGGCCGCTGGTTGATCACCGCGCCGATCAGCAGCCCGCCGTTCGACCGCCCCTGCACCACGAGCCGCTCGTGGCTCGTGTAACCTTTCGCCACGAGCCAGTCCGCCGCGGTGATGTAATCGTCGAACACATTTTGCTTCCGCTCCTTTGTGCCCGCGAGATGCCACGCCTCGCCAAACTCGCCGCCGCCGCGCATGTTCGCCTGGGCAAACACCCCGCCGAGCTCGAGCCACACCAGCGGCGGCACCGCGAATTCCGGCCGGATCGAAATGTCGAATCCGCCGTAGCCGTAAAGCCACGCCGGCGATCTTCCGTCGCGCACGAGATCCTTCCGATGCGTGACGAACATCGGAAACTTCGTGCCGTCCTTCGACGTGACCCAGACCTGCTCGGTCACGTAGCGCGCCGCGTCGAAGTCCACCTTCGCCGTCTGGAACACCGTGCTCTGCCCCGTCTCCAGATCGTGCCGGAACACCGTC
>DASZPP010000171.1:0-1503 GCA_035549975.1 Opitutus sp. | reverse complement strand
GCTGCGCGGGCTGTGGTCGGACGAATACGTGAAGATGCCGTTCTGGCAATGGGTGACCAACCCGCGGGCGATGGCGGATTATTTCTGGCACCTCGTGCTGCCGCTCACCGCCATGTCGCTTTCGGCCTTCGCGACGACGACGCTGCTCACCAAGAACTCATTCCTCGACGAAATCCGCAAGCAATACGTGATCACCGCGCGCGCCAAGGGCCTGAACGAATGGCAGGTGCTCTACGGACACGTGTTCCGCAACGCGATGCTGATCGTGATCGCGGGCTTTCCCGGCGCGTTCGTGGCGGCGTTCTTCACCGGCTCGCTCCTGATCGAGACGATCTTCTCGCTCGACGGGCTCGGGCTGCTCAGCTTCGAATCGGTGGTGAACCGCGACTACCCGGTGGTGTTCGCGACGCTCTACATCTTTTCGCTGGTCGGGCTGGTGGTGAACCTCATCTCCGACCTCACCTACACGTGGATCGATCCGCGCATCGACTTCGAGACACGCGAGGTCTGATGGAGGAGACCCCTCTCGACAACACGCTGAAGCGAGCGGGTTTCGAAAACCCGGAGCCGACGCCCGGACAACCGGAGGCGCCGCCGCGGCGCTTCGCGTTGTCGCCGATCAACCGGCGGCGGCTCGCCAACTTCAAGCGAAACCGGCGGGGCGCGTGGTCGCTGGCGATCTTCCTCGTGCTGTTCGTGCTGTCGCTGTTCGCCGAGTTCATCGCCAACGACCGGCCGATCCTCGTTTCCTACAAGGGCGAGCTCCTGGTGCCGGCGCTGACCGACTATCCGGAAGCGAAGTTCGGCGGCTTCCTCGCCACAACCGACTACCGCGACCCGTTTATCCAGAAGGAAATCCAGGATCACGGCTGGGAGATCTGGCCGCCGATCCGCTACTCGTACAACACGGTGAACAACGAGATTCCCTCGCCGGCGCCCTCGCCGCCGTGGTGGACGCTGTCGCTCGACCAGCGCTGCGCGCAATATCCGCAAGGCGTGAACGACCCCAACTGCACGATGGGAAACTGGAACTGGCTCGGCACCGACGACCAGGGGCGCGACGTGGTGGCGCGGCTGATCTACGGCTTCCGCATCTCGGTCGAGTTCGGGCTCATCCTCGCCGTCGTGTCCTCGGCGATCGGCGTCGCGGCCGGCGCCGTGCAGGGCTATTTCGGCGGGTGGATCGACCTCACTTTCCAGCGCTTCATCGAGATATGGACGTCGATCCCGGCGCTTTACCTGCTGCTCATCATCTCGTCGGTGATCGCGCCCTCCTTCTGGGTGCTGCTCGGCATCCTGTTGTTGTTCTCGTGGGTGTCGCTGGTCGGCGTGGTGCGGGCGGAATTCCTGCGCGGGCGGAACTTCGAATACATCAACGCGGCGCGGGCGCTCGGCGTCTCCAATCGCACGATCATGTTCCGCCATCTCTTGCCCAACGCGATGGTGGCGACGCTGACCTTCCTGCCGTTCATCCTCAACGGCTCGATCACGACGCTGACCTCG
>DASZPP010000170.1:0-2526 GCA_035549975.1 Opitutus sp. | reverse complement strand
CGAAGGCTACGTCGAAGCGCGAGGGCGCGACGACGCGCTGGCGGTGCTGATCGTGCGTTCGGCCCCGGCGTGGAAGTCGCTGCTCGAGAACCTGGCGCGTCTGGAGAAGACGTCTCCCACGGCGGACGCGGTGACGGCGCTCGTCGGCGTCAAGGAAATCTCGAACGAGGAAGCCGCTCGCATTTTTCCGGGGTATCTGGAGTCGGTGGAGACACTCACACGGCGCGTGGACACATGGTCGGCTGCGAAGTAACTGCGCTCGTAGGGCGGCCCGTTCAGGGCCGCCTCCGCCGACGCGGCGCTCAAAGCGCCGCGCTACTGCTGTTCGTGCTGCTGCTCGCCGGATCCGCGCGTGCGGCCGATCTGCCGGAACTGACCGGGCCGGTCAACGACTTCGCGCACGTCATCGACCCGCAGAGCGCCGCCGGCATCGATCGGCTGAGCCGGGCGCTGCAGAAAGCGAGCGGCGACGTGGTCGTCGTCGCGACGGTGCCGACGATCGAGGGATCCGCCGGCATCGAGGAATATGCGACGAAGCTCTTCGAAAACCACGGCAAGGGCGTGGGCACCAAGAGCAACGACAACGGCCTGCTGATCGTGCTCGCGCTCAAGGAGCGGCGCGTTCGCATTGAGGTCGGGTATGGCCTCGAGCAGTTCATCACCGATCGATTCGCCGGCGAGACGATCCGGCAGGTGATGATTCCCGAGTTCCGCAGCGGCGGCTACGGGCAGGGCCTGCTCGCCGGCACCGCGCGCATCGTCGGACGGGTCGCGAAGGCCCGCGGCGTGACGCTGCAGGACGTGCCGGTGCCGGCCGACGAGGACGGCGGCGGTGGCGGGCAGAACTTCCCGCTGCTCATTCCCGTCCTCATCTTCATCGCGATTCTGGTCATCAGCCGCATCGGCGGTGGTCCGGGCGCCGGGATGCTCCTGTGGGGCCTCGGGCCCTGGAGCGGATGGTCGAGCGGCGTCGGCGGGTTCGGCGGCGGCCGCGGCGGCGGATTCGGCGGGGGCGGCTTCGGCGGCGGCTTCGGCGGATTTGGCGGCGGCGGCAGCGGTGGCGGCGGCGCGAGTGGAGGCTGGTAGGATGGAGTTTATGAACAGACTTCGCAGACGTGCGGTTCAGGTACTCGTGCTCGGACTGGTCGCGGTTCCGCTTTCAGGCTGTTCGTACAACAAGTTCGTCGGCCAGGAAGAGGCGGTCAAGGCCCAGTGGGCGCAGGTGCAGAACCAGCTGCAGCGCAGAAACGACCTGATCCCGAACCTGGTCGAGACCGTGAAGGGCTACGCCGGGCACGAGGAGAGCGTGTTCAAGGACATCGCCGACTCGCGATCGCGGCTGCTCAACGCGAAATCGCCCGAGGAGACGATTGCCGCGGCGAACCAGCAGACCACGGCGCTCGGCCGTCTGCTCCTCGTCGTCGAGAACTATCCGAACCTCAAAGCGAACGAGCAGTTCAACGGCCTGATGGACGAGCTGTCGGGCACCGAGAACCGCATCGCGACCGAGCGCATGCGCTACAACGAGCGCGTGCAGGAATACAACACGATGCGCCGGCAGTTCCCCGGCAACATCACCGCGAGCCTCTTCCACTTCAAGGACTATCCGTTCTTCGAAGCGCCGCCCGAGGCGCAGCAGGTGCCGAAGGTCAACTTCTCGAAGCCCTCGTAACGCCACATGACCCCGTGGGAGCGGCGGCTCCTGACCGGCCGCCGCTATTTCATCAGCGATCTCCGCATCGTCTCCGGCGACGAGGAGCTGGCGCTCGACGACGTCGGCGACGTCCATCGCCAGCAGACCGGCTTGCAGCGTGTCCTGGGGCTGTCCACGGTCGAGGTGCGCTCACGCGATCCGCGGCGGCGGGGGCTCGTCCTGCGCGGCGTCCGGCAGGGCGCTCAACTGGCTGCGCTGATCGAACTGCTGGCGGCCGATCCCGTCGCGCGCCGCGACGGAGACGCCGTGCGCGAGACGATGGCGTGGGAGCCGCGCGTCGCGACGCCGGGCACGCGTGAGGGGCTGACCGCCATCCTGCTCGTCGTTGCGTCGGTCGTCGCCGTTGTCGTCGGCCTGCACGGGAAGACGCCGTCGGTGTCGTATCCCGACAACGATGAAATCTATCCGCACGGGCAGAAGCGCGACCACGCGGCGATCGTGCGGTTCATGCAGACCGAGGTGATGCCGTGGGCGCGGCAGGCGCTCGCGCCGATCGTGGGCTCGGCCGACAAGGTGACGTGCGCGACGTGTCACGGCGCCTCCGCCGAGGCGAGCGGCTGGCGAATGCCGGGCGTCGCCGCGCTGCCGCGGCCAATCGTGCGCGAGGCCGGATGGGAAAACTTCGGCGGTCCGATGGACGCGCAGATGCGCAACGCGATCTACGGCTATTCGGCCGACGGGGACAAGACCTCGAAAGCGGGCTACATGCGCGAGGTCGTCATGCCTGGCATGGCGCGCCTGCTTCATCGCCCGCCCTACGACTTCACGCGGACCTACGAATACAACCGCGAGCACTTCGCGTTCGGCTGCTA
>DASZPP010000169.1:0-4791 GCA_035549975.1 Opitutus sp. | reverse complement strand
CTCGGAATTCGTGAGTTCATTTTGAAAAAATCCGCTACTCCGCCGCGAGTCCGCGCGTCCGCTCCGCGACCGGCGGCAGCGGCGGCAGGTCATCGTCCGCGCGGTCGAGATAAAAATACGCGCAGCTCGAGACATCGTCCTGTCGCTCGAACAATCCGTAAGGCGGCAGCTTCGGGTCGTTCCAGTTCACGCCGCCGCCGGAGATCGAGGGCACGGTGCGGCCTGAATCCCGAAAAACCGGAATCGACTTTGGATCCCAGCAGCCGATCTGCTGGATCGTCACGCGCGCGCCGGAGCGAAAATAAATCGGGTCCGGCACGTGAAACCGGTAGAACGCGTAGCTCTGCGTCGCCGCATCGGCGATCGTGCAGCCCGCGTAGGCGTGCGCGAACGTGCCGAGTCCCCACGCCGAGCCGGTGTAATCTTCGCTGCCTGTCCCGCAGAGCGTCGGGTTCGTCGTGTCGCCATCGAGATAGACCTTCACCTCGCCCTCGCCCCACCAGCAGCCGTGATATTGCCGGTCCGCGATCACGCCGATGTTCGCGCCGAGAAACCGCCCGCGGCCCGCGACCTTCGGCAGGATCGTGTAGTCGCGGCGGAGCTGCGTGGGGTTCTCGCGATTGAACCACGCATGAAAATAGAGGGCATCGTCGCCGTGCCGGTCGCCGACCGTGTAGTCGACGTCGTAGAACACCATCGCGAGGTCGACCGACGACTCGTTCGCCAGCACGATCTTCATGCCGGTGCGAAACGGCATCGGCACGAAACAATTGAAGCTGCGTCCCTCCGGATCGGAGAACAGTGCCGACTGGAACGCCGCCATCCGCCCGAGCCCGACGCCGAAGAAATCCCCGAGCGGCGCGCTGACCGCCGGCTTTTTTGCGCCGTCCCAGTAGCAGTCGATCCGCAGGCTGCGCAGCATCTGCGGCGAGCGTTTTTCTATCGTGATCCAGATCCGGCGGATCGTGCCGCTCGTTCCGCTCGCCTCGGCGAGCACGAGTGAGTCGCCGGCCTTGAGCGGCACGGACGGGCGGCCCTTGCGGCCGTCGAGCGTCGTCGCGCCACCACCTTTTTCGCCGCGCGGATTTTCCGGGCTGGCCCAACGGGGCTCGACACCCTTCGGCGCCATCTGAAAGAGCTCGTCCGCCCGGAGGCTGGTCAGTCCGCACGCCAGGAGGGCGAGCACGGAAACAAGTCGCGATGTCTTCATGGGGTGAAACGGATTTGACGATCGGCTGCGGCAGGCGGCGGCCGCTGCGGGGTCCGGGCGGCGCAGCGGGCATTCCTGAACCGTTGCGGATTTCACGCAAGCTGCGACGCCCGCCGCGCATCTCCCGTGCTGCCCGCGAAATTGTCGGCGCCTGCGCAGGCCGCGCGGGCGCCGAATTCCAGCACCGCAACACCTAAAAACCAAACGTGTTCGTCAGCGACCACGTCATGCCGTCCTCGATCCGATAAAGTGCCGGCGTGCCGTCGGGCTGGACGCTCAGCGGATCGAGGTGGGGATTTTCGCCGACGCTGCGAAGGTTCAATTGGATCCGCCAGTCGATCCGGCGGAGCTTGCGCTGGTAGCCGACCCAGAGGTCGGTGTGCGACTGCGCCTCGCTCCAATACGGGCGGTTCACGTCGAGGTTGTCCTGCGCGGCGTTGAGCGCGTAGCCGAGGATGTGCCCCTGCTCCCAGCGGAAGCCGAGGCCGGCGAACATGCCCTTCAGCAATCCGTGATCGAAGGTGTAGGTCGTGACGCCGTTGAAGCGCCACGGCGCCATCTCCGGCGTGAGCTTGCCGTCCGTCTGCTGCTGGAAGCGGAAGGCCGCGCCGACGTTCTGCTCGAAGTAGTCGCGAATCCCGAGGTCGCCGCCCCACCACAGCCGGATGTCGCCGGCGGGCGTCGCGTAGAACGCCTCCTCCTTCGTGATGAAGTCCACGAGCTGCTGGCCGAGCGCCGACTGATACGCGTTCTGCTTCGAGGCGTTGAGTGCGACGTTCCAGTTTTTCGTCAGCTTGCCGACGAGCTCGAACTCGATGCCTTTCGAAACGTAATCGACCGTGCCGACCGGCGGGACGCCGTTGACGGTGCCGCCGGTGGAGGAGCTGACAGCATAGTTTCCCTCCGACACGTTCCAGCCGGCGATCGCCGTGTCGTAGTGCCCGGCCTTGGCCTCGGCCACGTTCACGGGATAGCCGAAGGTGTCCCACCACGATTGGGGAAACACCTTGTCGAACCCGTCGAGGAACGAGGCGATCGCCGCCTTCTCCTTCACGATCTCGGGGTGGGTCTGGAAGCCGGGGTTGCCGGGATCGCTCGCGGGGTTGTTGGGGTCGGTCATCGCCGCCCAGTTCCAGACGTAGGAGAAACCGTTCGCCCGCGCGTCGCCGGCGAGGCCCGCGAGGCCCTGCAGTGCGTTGGCGAGGCCCCAGGGCGGCAGGAGCCATTGATAGTAGGCGTTCGAGCCGAGCGTGCTCTCGGACGACAGCACGCTGGAGAGATTGGCGTCCTTCACCTCGGTCTTGTACCAGATCACCTTGAGCTGCAGCCGGTCGTTGAGCGTGCTCACCGAGAAACCGTAGTCGGTCGTCCGGCCCTTCGCGTTCGGCAGCGGGCTGCCGTCGAATCCGTAGCGGTTCTCGACGCGCGTGTTCTCGCCGCGGTCGTAAATCAGGCTGACGTTCGTATCCCACGGCAACCTGCCCCGCCACGCCTTCGGCTCGTGCAACACGACGCCCCAGCTCCGGCTGGTGCCGCGGGACTTCGACTCGCCGGGGTCGAGGCCGAAATTCAGGTCAGCCGCGCCGGTGAGCGGGTTCATCTGCGCGTTGCCGGACCGCTGGGTCTGCACGTCGCGGCGCCAGCCGTAGGTCGCCGCGATCGTGTCGTCCCACAGGTTCGCCTGCCAGGTGAGGCCCTCGGAGGCGATGTCCTGCTTGAGTTTCGCGGCCTGCCGGTAGAGCGAGTCGATGTCGCCGGTGCCGGCATTCAAAATCGGAAACGCGGCGGTCTTCCAGCCGGCGTAATTGGCCGGGTTTTCCGATTGCGTCGAATCGGTGGGACCGGAGGTCGAGGTCGGCACCGGATTCGTCCACGGCGCGGCGGGATCGACATAGCTCGGATCCGCCGGATTCGTGGACGGCTTCCAGTGCGAGTCGAAATACTGCGCGCTGGTCGTCCCGGTCGGATTGATCACCGACGTGAACGGCTGGAGGTGGAGGCCGGGCGCCCCCGGCGCGCTGAAAAGCGGGTCGCTGATATAACTGATCCAGTAAATCTCGCGGGTGCTCGAGGTCAGCGGCGCGATGCCGGAGCCGTCGGGATTCGGCCCGGTGCCGAGCGCGGCGTCCCAGGCGCCGCCCATCGCATAGAGATCGTAGGTGCGCTGGCTCTGCTGATACGTGTCGTTCGAATAAAGCGCGGTGAAGATGTGCCGGCCGAGGAAATCGCTGAGCCAGGAGCGGCCCATGAAATCCGTCGCGCGCAGCTCGCCGGTGCCGGTGAAGCGCACCGACTCGCGCGTCGTGTCCTGCGCGAAGCCGCCGCCCGCGCCGCTGCCGGCGACATACGCGCGGCCGGCATTCGGGTTCGTGCCGGCCTGGCCGGTGCCGTTGTAGCTCGCGACCGCGCCGGGATATGCCCAGGGCAGCGAGTTGAGGTTCGCCATCACGTCCACCGAGATGAGGTTGTCGACGCTGTGCTCGGAGCCCTGGCTGTAATTCTGCTTGTCGTAGGCCACCTGAAAGCCGAGCCGGTTGTTGAAGAACGTCTGGTCGAGCGTGAGGTTGAAGGCGGTCCAATCCTGCCACTCGCGTTTGTTCGGGCCGTCGATCAAGTGATCGTAAAAGTCGAAAAGACTGCGGTCGGTGATCACCGTCGATTTATAGAATCCGCTGCTGGCGCTCGGAAACCGGCTGGGATCGATCTGGTTCGCGCTGATCGTGTATTGGTTGTAGTTGCCGATGCCGATCGTGCCCATGAACGGATAACCGTCGATCTGGCTGTCCTTCACGCCGTCCGGTCCGATGGCCCAGAGCGCGCCCGCGCCGGCGCCGCCCGGCGCGGGTCCGGTCGCGGTCGCGCCGCCGGCCCCGCCGTAGCGCACGGCCAGGCTGCTCGCGAACGGCGCGCCGCCGTAGTTCTGGTTCAACCAGTAATCGGCCGACTCGCCCGGGAACGGCGGATTGCTCGTCCGCGGCACGAGTCCCGCCACCCACGCATAATACGGATCGACCGCGGTCTTGTTGACGCCGTTGGGCCCGGTATCGAAGAAGGGGGTGACGTAGTCGCCCGGCGGGAGCACGCGCGGCTGGTTGGAGTTGATGTAACCACGCTCGAAATTCATGCGCAGGCTCGTGTGCGCCGAACCGCGGCTGAACAGCTCCGGCTCGAACTGCAGCGCGCCGAACAGCCGCTTGTCGTGGCTGTCGGCCGGATCCTGCCGGTATTGCGTGTGGTCGTCGAGCAGCGCCAGCCGCACCGCGAGCTGCTTGTCGATCACGACCTGGTTCAGGTCGAGGCTGTTGCGCACCGTGCCGTAGCTGCCCACGCGGTTCTCGAACGAGTAGGCGTTCTTGAAGCCCGCCGTGTTGAGGCTCGCGTTGATGATGCCCGCCGGGCTGCCGATGCCGAAGAGGATCGAGTTCGGCCCGCGCTGGATGTCGACGCGGCCGACGTTGTAGGAATCCCACGGGACGTCCGAGCGGAAATAGTCGCGGGTGTTGTCGGCCGAATCGAGGCCGCGCACGCGCGTGTTCAGGTGCGGCGGGGCGAAGTTCTCCGTCGCGCCCTCGGTGAACGTC
>DASZPP010000168.1:0-3479 GCA_035549975.1 Opitutus sp. | reverse complement strand
AAAACGTTCGGGATGTTTGCCGGCGAGATACCACGTGCCGAAACCGCCGGTGCTGTAGCCGGTGAGATAGACGCGAGCGGGGTCGCCTCGGAAGTTGGCGACGGTGGCGTCGAGGATCGCGAGCAGTTCGCTCTCGATCATGCTCCAGCCCTCTTCCGTGCCATCGAGGCCGAACGGCAGGTGCGGATCGGCGAGCTGGCCCTCCATCGGGACCTTGCCGCGATACGCGCCGGGCGGGGCGGGCGGATAGGGGCCCTCGGGGCGCGGATGGCGGATGCGGGCGCGCGAGCGGCTCGTGATGAAGCCTTGCTGCGCCTGGTGAAACATCGGCAACTGCGGCGCGACGATGACGAACGGCAGGTGGCGCTGCTGCGTCCACGCCTCGAAGAGCGGGCCGCCGACGAGCACGTAGTCGAGCTCATCCTTGCCGTCGCCGCGTTCGCCATTGCCGTCGAGCACCAGCATCACCGGCCAGTGGTCGCGTTGGGCGAATCCCTCCGGCAGATAGACGTAGTAGTCGCGCTCGAGGCCGGTGGCCTCGCTGTGATAGGAGAGGCGTTTCAGCTCCGGGGGCGAAAGCCCGGCCGCGCGGACGGCGGAAAAACCGAGGACGCAGGCGGCGGCCAACACGACCGCGCACCCACGGGTGACGTGGTTCATCGGAAACGGACGACGGCGTCAGTTCGAGCCGAGGTGCCAGCTCTGCAGGACGGGAGCGACGGCATCGTGCCAGACGGCGTAGCCGGCGGCGTTGAGGTGGAGGCGGTCGGGAACGAAATCGGCGGGAATCGAAGTGCCGTCGGGCTGGGCGAGCGGTGTGAACGTGTCGACGACGGTGATAAGCGGGTCGTTGGCGACCAGTTTGCGGAGGCGATGATTGAGATCGTGAATGCGCTCGGGATAGGTGTCGTCGCCGCGGCGGGGCATGACGAGGCACCAGGCGATCGGAATCTTCGGATCGGCGGCGCGGATGCGCTGGAGGAGGTCGCGGAGATTGGCGGCGATTTGTTCCGGCGCGGTGTGTTCGCCGAGGTCATTCGTGCCGATGAGTATCACGAGCGCCTTTGGGTGCAGCGAGAGGACGTCGTCCGGCAGGCGGTAAACGAGGTTGGGTGTGGTATCGCCGCCGATGCCGCGATTGACGACCTTCACGCCGAGGCCGGCGAAATCCTTTTTGAGCGTGGACCAGCCCTCGGTGATGGAGTCGCCGACGAAAACGATGGCGTTTTGGTCCTCGGCGCGGTGCGCGGCGAAAAGCGTGCGACGCTCGACGTTGCGCTGGCGAAAACCGGACCATGAGGAGGTGTTGCCGGGAACGGGAAATTTGCCGTCGGCCGGCCAGAATTTGTCGGGCGTCGCGGACGAAGCGGTCGTGGCCGGCGGCGTCGTGTTGGCGGCGAAAAGCGCGCCGGTGAAAACCAGGGCGGTAAGGGCGAGGGAGAGAATTTTTCGCATGGGGGAAGCGGGATGATGAAACAAGAATTTCGGAATCGCGAGCGGGGAGTTGGCGGAAACGCGGCATCGCTGATGGAGCGAGCGCCATCGCCGGAGGCGTATGAACGGGCGCGATCCACCGAGGAGAAACCGCACCTGCGAGCGCGAGCGAGTGGCGGACATTCCACGCGCTCACGCTCGCGGCCACCGGAAGAATTCAATTCCCGGGACAGCGGAGCGGCGGCGTCCGCGGCGGCTCGCCGTTCGGGGCGGGCGAGACGCCTGCGCTACTCGGCGAAGTCGAGCACGACGAGGGAGACGGCCTGGCGGGGGAGCGAGAAGTGGAGCGCGGCGCGGCCGGCGGCGACGGGGATGGTGGCAGGCGCGTCGGCGAGCGGCGTGAGCGCGCTGGCGGTTTTCATCGCGTCGTATTGCTTGCGGTTCGGAGCGAGCGGCGAACCGAGACGGTGCCATTCGGCGAAGGCATTGCTGTGCGTCTCGTCGATGCGGTAGTGCGTCAGGCGGGCGCTGGTGATGTTGGCAGGCAGGCCGGAAACGGTGAAGGAGACATCGGCGGCGGGACCGGCGATGTCGTCGTCGTGATAATGCCAGAGAAGAACGGTGACCTGGTGCGCGTCGCGCGAGGCGAAGGCGCCGACGTCGGGGGTGTTGCGAACGCCGTGGTGCAGGATGGTGTCGAGCGGAACCTGAGCGGAGCTGTCGGCGGCGATGCGATCGGGGGCGAGGCGGGAGAACATGCGGAAGACGTTCAGGACGGGAAGGGCGAGGCCGTTGGTCGAGAGGACGCGCTGGCCCGCGAAGTAGGGCTGGTCCTCGAACTCGAAGGCCCAGGTGAGCGCGGCGTGGAGGTTGACGCCGTGGCGCGCGGCGATGTCGGACTCGCGGGCGAAGCTCGCCGCGGTGTAGCTCGAGTAAACGGTGCCGCTGCGGTAGGTGTAGAAACCACCCTGGCAGGCGGCGCAGCCTTCAGGGTCGGACTCGCCGATGACAACCGGCGTATTTTTCAACTCGGGATAGGACGAGATGATCGCGCAGCCCTCGTCGATGGTCCGGAGCTGGTTGGCGATGCCCATGCGCACGTGGTCCTTGAAGTAGGCGGGCGAGCCTTTCGCGTGGAACGAGACGAAGTCGAGCGGCGTGCCTTTTTTGCCGGTGGCGAAGTTCGTACCGCGCAGGCTGTGCTCGATGAACTGGCGCAGGAGCGGGCCGCCGTGGCCGGCGAAATCGGGGCCGCCGACGCGGGCGGTGGGCAGCGCGCGGCGGACGGCGGCGATGGCGTAGTCGTGGAGTTTCAGGAACTCCTCGGGCGTGCCCTTCCAGTAGGGGATGTTGGCCTCGTTCCACGTTTCCCACCACCAGCGCTCGACCTCGGGGGCGCCGTATTTTTCGACGCAGTGTTTCGCCCACTGGTAGACGAGCTCGCCCCATTTTGCGTAGTCGCGTGGCGGGTAGGCCCAGCCGGTGAAGAGTTCGTTGTCGAGGCCGGCGCGCCATTCGTGCTGGTAGGGCTCGGGATGCGTCGAGAGCGCTTCAGGCATGAAGCCGATCTCGACGTAAGGCCGGATGTGGCGGGCGCGGAGCGTGTCGAAGATGCGGTCGGTGATCGTCCAGTCGTAGATCGGCGAGCCGTCGGCGGCTTCGGTGTAGGCGTTGGTGCTGCCCCATTTCGGCGCGGGTGTGCCGTCGCCGGTGGTGAGGAGGTTGTGCGAGCGGAAAAAGGTTTCGCCGGGCGCGAGCGAGCCGAGCTCGGTGAGCAGGCGGCGGCCGTCCTTCATGTAGGTGTAGTTCGGCTCGTCGGCGCCGAAGAAGCGCCAGATCGGGTGGACCGGGCCGAGGGAGTGGGCGGCGTCGACGGTGACCGTGACGGGAAAAGGGGCGGCGGAGTCGGCGGCGCGAACCGAAAGAGCAGGTGAAACCAAGAGCGTGAACGCGAACAGAACGACCGGAGTTTTCATGGGTGGAATGCTAGAAGACGGGGAGAAGTGTGGGGAGCCGCGAGCGTGAGCGAGTGGAGTGCTGGTCCA
>DASZPP010000167.1:0-5237 GCA_035549975.1 Opitutus sp. | reverse complement strand
TCCGTCCGGCGGCGCGGGATCCAAGGCGTCATTCCCCAGCAAGTGAGAACCTGACATGTCTCATCGCGTTTCACTATTCGCCGTCGGTATCGCCTTCGCGCTGTTGCCGGGCACGGCGTGGGCACAAGCCAAGGGCCGCGTCGTCACGATCAGCGAAGTGACCATCGTCGGTCGCGTTCAAAAGCCGATCGCGGCGGTCGACGTCAGCCGCATCCAGCCGAAGCTCACGCTCGCCGAGCTACGTCAGCCGTTCCTCGAGCGCATCGAAAAAGCGATCTCGCGCGATCCGTTCTGATCGGTGTTCGGCGTTGCGCTCGTCGCGGCGGCAGGGACGGTTGCCGTCGCGGTTTGTGCGCGGGCGTGGTTCCGACAAAGGCTCCTTTCGCCGGGCGACGTCGCGGCGCTCGAAAGCGTCTTTCGCGGCGCTGACGACGCGAAGGTAGAAGCGGCGGTGCGGCGCGCTTTCCCCGATGCCGCCGACGCGATGCTTCGGGGGCGCACCTCGGACACGGAGGAGGTGCGGCTGGCTGGAGCGGCGGCGCTCGACGAGTGCCTCGGCGATCTGGATGGAGAGCTCGCCGCGCACGAAGGGATCGCCCCGGGCGCGATCCGGGTCGCGTTGCTGTCGGCGGGCCTCGGCGCCATCGTGGAGCTCGCGGGCGACTTCGAGCGGTTGCCGGCCGCGTTGTGTGCGGCCGTGCTCGGTGTAGGTGCGGCGGCGGTGTGCTTCGAGCTGGGACGGAACATGACCCGACGGGCGACCGAGCTTCGGCGCGACTGGGACCGGGTCGCCGGCTCGGCCGCCGCACGGCTCGGCCTCGTAGACACCGCGGCTTCTGCGGCGGGCGCGCCTGGACGGCGGGGTGACCGGGACCAAAGGCGGAGCCGCCGGCGCGGGTCGTAGCTGCGGGCCGTGTGCCGAGCGCGGCCGAAAATTCCATGGCTTGTGCGTGGACCTAAAAGACTTTCCTGGGTTAACCTGGCGGGCAGCCCGCGAAGCTACGAGAGCGACTCGGGCTGATTCGAACTACCCGGCACTGTCCGCACGCTTCTGATTGGTTCTCTGGAGGTTCGTCGATGACACAGCAAACTCCTTCGGCTGCACCTGGTGGCGGGCGCCCCGGTCAGATGACCGCGGTGATGCGGGCCGTCGCGGCAACCGGCCCGAAGGTGCTCCGAATCGGATTGGTTCAGTCCGGACGCGTCATCGAGGAGCGCATCATCAAGCAGCGCACTCACGTCACCGTCGGCCCGAACGAAAAGAACATGTTCGTCGTGACGGCGGGGAATCTGCCTGCGAGCTTTCGTCTCTTCGAGCTCGTCGGCAACGACTACTGCCTGAACTTCCTGGAAGGCATGACGGGTCGTGTCGCGCTGCCGACCGGCATCTCGGATCTATCCGTTCTGAAAGGGCAAGCGCGCCGCACGCAGCAAGGCGCATATCAGATCCGTCTGACGGAGGATTCGCGCGGAAAGGTGGTCGTCGACGACACGACGTTCCTGTTCCAGTTCGTCGCGCCGCCTCCGATTCAGCCGCGGCCGCAGCTGCCCGTATCGGTGACGCGCGGCGCGACGTCCATCGATTGGCCGACGACGATGATCGCGGCGTTCTCGTTCTTGCTGCACTTCTCCGCCATCGGCGCCATTTACTCGGAGTGGCTCGATCCCGTCGTCGACTACGACGTGAATATCAGTAGCCTCCTCGATTCGGTGAAGAGCTTGCCGCCTCCGCCGCCCGTCGAGGAGCCGACGGAGAAACCCGACGAACAAGCTCCCGCCGACAACAAACCGGCGGAGGCGCCCAAAGCGGCGAAGGCCGGCGGCGCGCCGGGCAAAGCCGGCGCGATGAGCAACGCGCAAGCCGCCGCCTTGAGCAATCAGCTCGAGCAGATGGAAATGGCGACTCTCGGCGCTCTGTCGGGCGCGGGTCCAGCTACCGAGGGTGTCTTGAAGACGGGTGAAGTGCCGACGGGCGCGCTCGACAAGGCGGCGGCCAGCAGCGCGGGTGTCGGCGTCGGTGGCCTCAGCCTCGGCGGCGGTGGCGGTGCGATCAAGCCGGGCTCCGCGGGCGGCGGTCTCGGCTCGATCGGGTCCACGGGTCCAGGCGGTGGAACCGGCACGGGCTCGGTCCAAGAAGTGAAGGGGCCGAAGGGCAACGCCTCCACGGGCGCCGCGAACGTGAGCGGCGGGAGCGTGAGCAACGCGGCTCGCGTGGTCGCCGGCATGCGTGCCGGGTTCCGCAACTGCTACAATCGCGCCCTCGCGCAAAATCCAGACGTCGAGGGCCGCATCGCGCTTTCGATTCGAGTCGGCCCGGGCGGCGAGGTTCAGGGCGTCACGGCCGCACCCAGCGGCAATCTGCCCGACTCCGTCGTCAGCTGTGTGAAGGCCCGCGCTCAGGCGGCGCAGTTCGATCCCCCGCAGGGCGGCTTGGCCGTCATCCAGGTGCCCGTCACATTTGTGAAGCAGTGAGTTAGCGCAGCCTTGCGCCGAGCACGCTGTGCGGGGGTAAATCGCCCCATCGTGAGACACCGCGAATCACCGCGACGTGGCTAGTCTAAGTGTCAC
Organism: Opitutus sp.; assembly: GCA_035549975.1. Taxonomy (GTDB): domain Bacteria; phylum Verrucomicrobiota; class Verrucomicrobiia; order Opitutales; family Opitutaceae; genus Opitutus. The sequence goes on along the minus strand of DASZPP010000167.1, from coordinate 2,669 downwards.
TTCTCGCGTGAATTTTCGCGTGCCTTGGCGCATCATAACCCCCGATGCGGGCCAGCGGAGTGGTCGGTGTATGGCCGAGAAACCTAACGGCTTTTCGCCGATCGGGGTGCGTTGACACGATAAGTCGAGCTCTCCTATACTCACCTCGATTTTCCTCGAGACTTCTGTGAGGGAGGCTTCTGCCGATGCCGTTGATCAAGATGACTGGGCTCCTCGTAGCGGGCGCGATGACGCTAGGCGTCTTCGGCGTCGCCGCGGCGCGCACGGGATCCGTGCTCAGCCCGAACAACAGCCTGTTCGGTGCACCCGCTGCCGCCATCGAGGCGCCGCGCGAGGTCGACTTGCCGCCCGAGCAGCAGCTGAGCCTCGCACATGCCTACATCTCGAAGATGGATCAATCCACGACGACGGTGCGCGCTGCGCTCGAGCAAGCGCGCCAGGCGAAGGACGTGGTGAAGACGCTTTGCCTGAACGACAAGCTGAATCAAATCGACGTTGCGACCCGCTCCGCGAAGGATCGCTCGACGACGTTGCAGAGCGCGGTCTCATCGCACGATCGGGATCGCGCGCGCCACGAATTCATGATTCTCCAGGTGTTGAAGGATCGGGTCGATCAGCTGGTGAAGGAAGCGAACCAGTGCATCGGCGAAGAAGCAGGCTTCATTGGTGAGTCGCTCGTTTCGCTCACCGTCGATTCGAACATTCCGGACAACAACGTGGATCAGCTTGGAAACGATCCCGAAGTCGTCAGTGAACCTCCAGTGCTCGTCAGCCCTCAGATGTAAGTAAGCATCAGGGCCTTTATAGAGCTTAAGAAGCACTGGAAGGAACTAGCTCACGATGAAGCCTCGCTTCCTTTTTGCGGCCTTGGCGCTAGCCTACGCCAGCCACGCAGGCACCACATTCGCGCAGGCTTTCCTATCGGATCCGCGCCTCGTCGAGGGTCGGGGCATCAAGGCAGGGAATTTCGAGCTGCACCCCGGCATCGCCGTCGCAGGTGGCTACGACTCGAACTACTTCCAAGGAGCCGGTACGGAGAACGGCGTGACCGCGCTGAATGGAGCGCAGGTCAGTGTCAGAGAGCCGGTGATCGACGCGTGGCGGCTCCAGGTTACACCTTCGTTCTCTATGCTCACGCGCGGCGTCCGCGCGTCGCAGGAAGGCGGAGGACCGTTACCGGATCTGACGCTAGCCGCGCATGCTGACGCCTCTTACAACGCGTTGTGGGCCAATCAGAGTCAGTACTCGAGCTACGTCACGAATCAGGACGATGTCGGCGTCTCTGCCGGCGCCGCGTTGAATGTTTTCCCCGCCCGCACTTGGGGCGGCGACCTGGGCGCGGAATACAACCGCATCATCGAAGCATCGAATGATCCGACGGTAAGCAATGCCTGGAAGCGCGACAACATCCGGGGGACGGCGGGTATTTCGTTCCGCCCTGGAGGCGGTCTTTTCAGTGTCCGCGTCGGTTATCAGGCGAACGTAACGCTCTTCGAATCGAGCGGATTCCAGACCCTCAACAACATCGTTCACAGCTTGCAGCTCGGCAGCACCTGGAAATTCTTGCCTCGGACGGCCCTTGTCTACCGAGGCAATATCACCTGGCTCGAGTACACGGACACGCGCCCACAGACGCTCGGCACGGGTCAGACGTTCGACAGTCAGATCGGGTTGAACGGTCTGATCTCCAACTACTTCGGCCTTCTCGGAATGATCGGGTGGGCCGGCACCTTCTACAACACTGCCGCAGGCACTGCGCAGAACTTCGACAGCGTCATCGGACAGGCTCAACTCACCTGGTATCCGAACCCGCAGAACCAGGTGCCTGGGCCGAACGCGATGCCGGTCGGTCTCTCGTCCGTTGCGCTCGGCTACACGCGTAGCTTCGGCCCGAGCTACCTTGGTACCTACTTCCAGCAAGATCGCGGGTACTTGAACACCGTGTATTTCTTCGGGCAGCGGTTCGTGGCTTCACTCGCTGGCGGCCTGAGCCATGTCACGCGTCCAGCAAGTTTTTTTGCAAATGTTCCGGCAACCGCTGCGCCGGGGCAGGACGTTCAGTCGCCGGGATCGGGGGAGAATCGCGTCGACGGTGTCGCATTTCTGGAGTATCGCCTGTCAACGTCCGTTGGCGTGAACACCACGTTCCGGTACGACGCGGAGCTAGATCATCGTGTGTACCAAATCGCTTTTGGTAGCCCGACCGGCGACGATCTGAAATTCAACCGCTACCAGATCCTTCTGGGCGCGCGGTGGTTCCTCTAGCGCATCGTGGGACATTTCCTTCCGAAGCTGCAATCGCTCCTGTTGCTGACCTCGCTCCTCACCGGAGGATGCGGCCCGCGCGTGGACAATTCTCGTGTTCACTTGCCGCCGCCGACCGAGAATACGACCGTCGGCGCGGGTGACGTGTTCACGTTGCAGATTATCGGCGAACGCGATCTGCCAACCGAGTACCAGATCGATCCGGATGGCTACGTGAACATGCCGTACATCCATCGCGTCCACGTGGAAGGGCTCGAGCCGCAAGAAATCGCGGATCTCATCGCGCGGAAGATGACCGAGGCGAAGATCCTCACGGATCCGAGCATCATCGTCCGGGTACGGGAATACTCGAGCAAACACATTCTAATGCTCGGACAGGTGGCGCGCGTCGGCAGCTATCCGTT
>DASZPP010000166.1:0-13766 GCA_035549975.1 Opitutus sp. | reverse complement strand
GCGCGCGTGTTGATCCACGTCGACGACGCCAGTCCGATGGCGCCGGCGCGTTACCTGCGTTATTTCGTGCTGCAGTCGAGTGACGGCAGCAATTGGACAACCGAATCGGACGCCTATCTGCCCAATGGTGCCTATGTCGTTCCGCGCGATCCGACGGCGGTCGCTGGTTTGCTGCCGGCGGAGGTCGCGTGGACGAGACCGTCCGATGGCGACACGCTGCGCTCCACGTCATTGCGGCAATCGGACGAGACCAGTGTCGCGGTGGCTTCGTCGATCGCCGAGCACTGGGCGGCGATCGTGTTTTCCAGCAGGGGATCGACCGCCGATCAATTCGCCCTGGTTCTCGCCACCGGACGCAGGAGCCAAGGCCCGGGATCGCCCGTCACATTGGATGATCCCGATAGCGTCCGCGGATTCGCCATCAGTGCCTATGGCGTGACCGCCCTGGTCAACGGCCGGTCTGGATTTTAAATGGATCGGGCCCGGGCCAGAACAGGATTCTCTCTCGTCGAGGTGACGATCGCGCTCGGCGTGTTCGCGCTCGCCGTCGTGGCCATTGTTGGAATTCTTCCGCAACTGATGCGACAGGCGGCCGCTTCGAACGAGCTGCTGGTCGCCCAACGATTCCCCGACGCAGTGCGCTCGGAAATGCGGCGCGTGGCGACAGGGTCGTTCGACAGCTTTGCCGCAAGCATCCCCGTCAACAGTGCCGCGACGGGGGGGTATCAGATCTTGGCCACGCGCGACGGTGCACGGATTTCCTCGGCGGCCACAAATGACGGAGTCTTGAATGAAACGGAGGCGTTCTTCTCGATCGAGCTCTGGCGGTTTTCCGATCCGCCGCTGGCTTTCGTTCCGGGCCAGACCGGTTCGCTCGCAGTTTTGGTGCGGGTCTCCTGGCCTTATCGGTTACCGGGGTCGGTCGCTTCGACGGACCTGGAGGACCGGCAGCAGTTTTCGTTTGCGACTGCGATCAACCGATGAAGGCGAAAGCGCGGGGATTCACCTTGGTCGAGTTGTTGGTGGCTGTCGTGATCACGCTGGTCCTCGCCGGCATTGTCCTGAGCGTCACTGTCAGCACGCTGAACGGCTGGCGGCGAACGCAGGATTCCTTCACCACCGGAAGTCAGGCGACGCTCGTGCTGGATTATCTGGAGCGCGACCTGCACAGTGCGGTATTTAAGCCGGACGGACAAAGCTGGCTCGCGATCGATCTCGATTATCCGGTCACGACCCACGGCTGGCTGAGCAGCGGTGTCAGCAAGCCCGATGTCCTCGACTGCCTGCCGCTGGACGGCAGCCGGCCGATGCTGGGCGACGCCAGGTTTGGGCGGACCGGCGCATGGCTCCGCCTGGTGACAAACGATGCGCCGACGACTTCAGATTCCACCTTGCCCGTGGTGGTCAGCTATCAAGTGGTCCGGCGCGCCTTGAACAATGCGACCCCGGTCGACGCCGCAAATGTCCGCTATTCGCTGTTTCGGACCGTGGTGGACGGCGCCGCGACTTTTTCAGGAGGCTACCATGTTCGAAATTACGACAACCAGCTCGCCCTGCCGGACTCGGCGGACCTTCTGGCGACGAACGTCGTGGATTTTGGCGTGTGGCTTTATGCGCGGGATGCGTCAGGTCGGCTCGCGCTGATTTATCCGACCCAGACGGGCGATGTCAGTCACAGTGCGAACTCGACCGCCGCGGTTCCGGTGGCAGCGGACGTGTTTGTTCGAATCCTGACCGACGAAGGCGCGTCGATGATTTCGGCGATCGAGCGCGGCATTATGCCTGCGCCGGCGGAGGTGAATTCGGATGACTGGTGGTGGAGGATCGCCAGCGCGCACTCCAATACCTTCATCCGGCGCGTGGAAATTCAGGGAGCCGGCCTGTGAGAGCGATGACTGCACGCGAGTCGCGAGGCTTTGCCCTGATCCTCACGCTGTCGCTGCTCGCGCTCCTGGTGCTGGCCGTGTATGGGTTGGGCGTTCTCACCCGGGTGGGGTCGCAAACCGCGATCAGTTCCAGTCGGCAGGAAACTGCGCGCCAAAACGCGCTGCTGGGCCTCGAGCAGGCGGTGGGCGCGCTGCAGCAATGGGCGGGACGTGATGACTGCGCGACGGCGATGGCGGGCATCGCGGGCGAGCCCGCCGGCTCCCAGCGGCGACACTGGTGCGGCGTGTGGGCTTCGAGTGGGGCTTTTCTGGGTTGGCTCACATCAGGGGCAACGACCAGCGCGACTCCGAGTCTCGGATCATTTCCTATTGTACAGCTCATCGCGCAGAAATCGGTCGGCAACACATCCTCGGCGGACAACGAATTCGTCGACGCGGGAAAGATCCCGCTTATGATTTCCGACGCCAGTGGTGTTTCGATCAAGCTGGGCTCCTACGCGTATTGGGTCGGTGACGAAGGCGTGAAGATGAGCGCGTGGGTGCCCAATGGATCGCTGCCGCAGCCCGGCTTGTTGATTGGCGCGCCCTCGACGCCGGCCAACATCAACCGGATGGTCGGGGCGTTTCAGTTGTTCGACACCACCAACGCGGCAAAGGTGATTGCTTACGCGCAGGCCACCAATCTCGCCTATGCGGCCGGAAAGAAACTGACGGCGAGCAATCTTCAGGACAGCTTCCATCACGTCACACTCACGCACTGGAAAGTGGCGCCCGACGGCTCCCGGTTGCTGGCGGGCGCGATCAACATGAACACGACGTCGAATGTGGTTTGGCGGAGTATTCTCGAGTCGTATGAGACCGTCGGGGCGACGCATTTCGGAACGTCCACCAAGCGAACCTCGGCGATCAATGCGATTGCGAATGGAATTGCGGCAACGTCGTCCGGAAAATTCGCCAACGGCCCGTTTCCCAACGTCGATGCTTTCCTCGGCAGTGCGCTGCTCAGCTCGGCGGTCACGGGCGCAACCGGAATTTCCGTGGCGGATTTCTCGGCTGTGATGCGGCCGATGCTCGTTTCGCGATCCGACACTTTCCGCGTTCGAGCCTACGGCGAGGCGCTCAACCCGCTGGACGCCTCGAAAATCGAGGCGACGGCATTTTGCGAGGCGATCGTCCAGCGGACTTTGGCGTCCGCCGCTGACGGACGCGGGAGAAAATTTGTGGTCACGTATTTCCGCTGGCTGAGTGGGAACGACATCTGATGTCTGCGCGGAATAATTAACCCACGGCGCGTTGGTCAGCCCGCCCGCGGGCGCGGTTCAGGCGCGGGAGGGCGCGCGGGCTTGTGTGACGCGGCGACGGTTTTTCTGAATCCGCTCTATTTCTCCACCGGATTCTCCGCCGCAAAGGCCATCGTCACGGTGCCGAGGTAGTTGGATTTGGTGAGCGCGACAGGATCATCCTGCTTGGCGTTCAGGCCGCGGGTCGCCCAGCCCTCGGGCGATTTCGCAACGAGGACATGCGCGATGCGACGGTCGCCGTCGCGGAAGGCCACGGTCATCCCTTTACGCAGCGCCTGAAAGTCCGTCGGTTCGATGACCAGCGCGGTGCCGGCCGGATAGCGCGGCATCATGTCGTCGCCTTCGATCACGAGCACAGAGGAGGCGGGGCGTTCGTCCGAGGAGTTCCACGCGGATTGCGTCACCTGGCTGCCGGGAACGAGCACCACGGTTGGCGACAGCACGACATCCGTGCCAAGGGCGTCGTCGCCCACGCCGGAGCAGCCGGCCCATCCGAGCAGGCCGAGCGCACCCATCCGGAGGACGGCTCGGGTTGTCGATCGGCTGCAATGCGAGATGCGATTGCGCGTGCGGAAGACGCGGGCGTTCATCGCCCGAGTCTACCGTGGGCGGTGCGGTTGCGCTCCGCATCCGTTGGCAAAACGTGTCCGCAGATTTTGTCCGACTCGCGGCTGCCGGCAAAATTTGGTGCCAGGGGCCGGGATTGAACCGGCGACCAAAGGCTTATGAGTCCTCTGCTCTACCACTGAGCTACCCTGGCGGCGAATGGCGCGCACGAACGTGCAAATTCCTCCGGCGAATTCCAACTTAAATTTCTGTCGCGTTTCGCCCCGCCTCCGCGATTTTCTGCTCCAATTGTACATCGGAGGCGACGAGCAACTGCCGGGCGAATGAAAATCACGATTCTTCAAGGCGCATTCCTGCCGGTGCCGGCGCGGCGGGGCGGCGCAGTCGAGAAGATGTGGTTCGGGCTCGGGCCGGAATTCGTCGCGCACGGCCACGAGGTCACGCATATTTCCCGCCTGTGCGATGGCCTGCCCGCCACCGGCGAGATCGGCGGCGTGCGGCATGTCCGCATTCGCGGTTACGACCGGCCGGCCCGGACCGCGGCCGGGCTCGTGCTGGATTTTCTCTATGCGCGGCGGGCGGCGCGGGCGGCGCCGGACGCGGATGTCATTGTGACCAACAGCTTCTGGGCACCGCTGGTGCTGAAGGCGCGGAGCGGCGCCCTTTACGTCGACGTGCAGCGGATGCCGAAGGGCCAGATGAGGCTTTATCGACGCGCGGCGCGATTGCGGGCGAATTCGTCGGCGGTGGCCGATGCCATCGCCGCGGAGGCGCCGCAAATGATGGAACGCGTGCGCGTGATTCCGAATCCGCTGCCCTTCGTGCCGGCGCGGCCGGTCGACTGGACGCTGAAGGACCGGACGGTGCTTTTTGTCGGGCGAATTCACCCGGAGAAGGGAATCGAGTTGCTGCTCGACGCCTGGCTCCAATTGCGCCGGGCGGGCCGGCTCGACGGGTGGCGGCTGGAATTGATCGGGCCGGTGAAGAGCAGCGAGGGCGGCGGCGGGGAAACCTGGGCGGCGGAACTGCGCCACCGGTTCGCCGCCGCCGACATCGCTTGGCGGGCGCCGATCTATGACGCCGACGAACTGAATCGCGCCTATGAACGCGCGGCGGTTTTTGCTTATCCGTCGCTGGCGGCGAAGGGCGAGACGTTCGGGCTGGCGGTGCTGGAGGCGATGGCTTGGGGCGCGGTGCCGATCGTCTCGGAACTCGCGTGTTTCAGGGATTTCGTCACGACGCAGCGCAACGGAGTCGTGTTCGATCATCTCCGCCGGCCGGTGCCGGCGCTGGCGGAGGCACTCGAGCAGGCGGCCCGGCCGGAATCGCGGGCACTGGGTGAGCGCGCGGTCGCCGTCCGCGAAACCCACTCGACGCCGGCGGTGGCGAAATTGTTTCTCGATGATTTCGCGGCGCTGGCGCGGCGGACGACTTTCCAATGAACACGGGCGAAATCGAACTGGCGGCGCCGACGGAGACCGGCGAACTCGGCGTTCTTCAATTGAAGCGGCTGTGGTCGCGGGCATTGGCGGGGCGCGCGGGCCGAAGTGTGTCCCACGTAATGGAACAGCAGTTCGAGCATCGCGTGCTGGATGCGCTCGGAGTCGGGCTCGAGCAGACGCAGCAATACCTGCTCGGCGTCGCGCCGACATTCGAGGAGTTCGAACGCTGGATCGTTGCGACGAGCGGCGGGGTCGAGCCCGACGCGGTCGCGCGCATCAATGCGGCGGTGCTGGGCGAGCCGCCGCCGGTGGCGGTTCGACGGCGGATCGCGGAGATCGACGCGATGGCGCCGGTGTTGAGCACGGCGGACCTGGCGCATTGGGACGAGCACGGCTACGTGATCGTCCCTGATGCGGTGCCGGAGTTGACGCGCATCGAAGCCGAGCAGGCGATCTGGCAGCACCTCGGCGCGAATCCGGCCGACCCGGATTCCTGGTATGTGTCGAACGATCACGGCATCATGGTGCAGTTTTTCCAGCACCCGGCGTTCACGGCCAACCGGCGCTCGGTGCGGCTGCACAAGGCGTTCGCCCAGCTTTGGGGCACGGCCGATCTGTGGGCGACGACGGATCGGGTGGGCTTCAACGTGCCGGAACGGCCCGGCTGGAAATTCCGGGGACCGAACCTGCACTGGGACGTGAGTCTCGCGCGACCGATTCCGTTCGCCACGCAGGGCATCCTGTATCTGACCGACACGCCCGGCGAGCAGGGCGCATTCACCTGCGTGCCCGGATTTCACCGGCGCATCGACGCCTGGCTCGACTCGCAGCCGGCCGGCGCTGATCCGCGCGAACAGGATCTGCATGCGCTCGGTTCGCAGCCGATCGCCGGTCGCGCCGGCGACCTCGTGATCTGGGATCACCGCCTGCCGCATGGGAGCCGCCCGAACCGCGGAACGCGTCCGCGGATCGTCCAATACATCGACATGTATCCGACGCGCTTCGAGGAACGGGCGGAGTGGATTTGACCCGAGCGGTCAGCCAGCTTCGCGCAGCCAGCGGACCATTTGCGGGTAAACGGGCCGGCCCGAGCCGTCGTCGCGTTCCCAGGTGAGGCCATACCATTGAAGCAACGGCACGGCGAGGTATTGGCCGTTCGCAAAATTTTCCAGCAGGCCGGCGGAGCCGCCGTGGTAGCCGTCGGGGTGAAAGACGATGCCGGGATCCAGTCCGAGGCGCCGGCTCGCCGCGTAGGACCACGCGATCGCGGCCATCTCCTCAGCGGGCCCGGTTTGCAGGTTTGCGTTCAGCGCCGCGCGCTCCGCCGGCGGCACGACCGCGATGTGGCCGGCTTCGTGGAGAAGATCGCCGGGGTGGGCGAGTTTCGCGCGATCGAACACCAGGCAGCCGGATTCGATCAGAAGCCCCGGAAGAAACGTGTCGGCGCCCAGGGTACGCTCCGAAACGGCGATGCCGATTTCGTCGAGAAAGGAGAGGATGCGGTCGAGCGGCATGCGACGCGTTGTTGTCGTGGCCGGCGGCGGATCGCAAGACCCGGCGCGTGGCCAAGTCGGAAACGAGCGCCAATGCATCGGGCGGCCAGGCGCCGAAGCAAGCCCGAAGAACGCGCGTGACCACGCCGTGAGTGCCAACGATTCCGCGAGGTCCGCGCGTTTGCACCCAAGCCGGCCCGCCGGCGCGCGGAAGCCTGGATGATCAGGGAACACCCGATGGCGCTCTTGGCACCATTGCCGCTGCGGCGGGTCGACTCGATGCGATGAAGGTCCCGGTCAGCGTCCTGATTCCTGCCCGCAATGAAGCAGCCAATCTTCCGCGCTGCCTCGCGGCATTGCCGTGGGCCGACGAAATCTGGCTGGTGGATTCGCAGAGCACGGATGGATCGGCGGCGATCGCCGAGGCGGCCGGGGCACGCGTGGCCCAATTTCACTACGATGGCGGCTGGCCGAAAAAGAAAAACTGGGCGCTGGCCAGCCTGCCGTTTCGCAACGAGTGGGTGTTCATTCTCGACGCCGACGAAGTCTTGCCGCCGGAAGCCGGCGCCGAGCTCGGCGCGATCGCGTCGGATCCCGCGCACGCGATCAACGGTTACTGGATCAACCGCCGGTTCATGTTCATGGGCCGGTGGCTGAGGCATGCCTATTATCCGAATTGGAACCTGCGTTTCTTCCGCCATCGGCTCGGCCGTTATGAACGCCTCGTCGACGGCGACACGGCCAGCGGCGACAACGAGGTCCACGAGCATGTCGTCGTCGAGGGGCGCACGGGGCGGTTGAAGTGCGAGATGGACCACTACGCGTTTCCGTCGGTCGACGTGTTTGTCGAAAAACACAACCGCTACTCGAACTGGGAGGCGCGGGCGGCGCTCGCGGCGCGATCGGGCGGCGGCCGGCTGCAGATGGGGAGCGTGGGCTGGCGGCGGCGGTTGAAGGAGCTGGTGCGACACGCGCCGGGCCGGCCGTTGTTGAGGTTTTGCTACGTTTATTTCTGGCAACGCGGATTTCTCGACGGGCCGCCGGGGTATTATTTCGCGCGGTTGCACGCGATGTATGAGCTGCTGTCGGTCATCAAAACGCGCGAGCTCATCCGGCATGATCGGATGGCGGCCGCCGCCGGGAAACTCTGAACATCTTGGCGATGCAAACCGCGGGCAACGCGAAGCCGACGCGGGCCGCCGTGCGGAAATTTTCCGGGAAAAACGGCCGGCGCTAAGCCTCGGACAAGACAACGGTTTGCTGAAGGCGAAATGTTTGGGGTGATTGGCCTTGGGCTTTTCCTCTTGGCACGATTAAGGTTTTTCCCTGAAGTGCGGCGGGGCTGAGGTTAACGATCTGCATCGTCTCGTTCGGGCGAGGGCAGCGAGCTCCACCCACACGCTTCCCTTTGGCCTTACCCGATGTCGCTTCGTATTCAGGTTGTCCGTCCGCCGGCCGCAGCTTCGACAACGCATGGCAATGCCGTGGAAACGAGCGAGGCCATCGCGGACGCGGCGCTTCCAACGAAGGACGCAAACGCGATGAATGATTCCGGCGCCGGCTTTGGGGAATTTCAGGAGCGTGTCGCGGCATCGCCGCAATTGTTCGCCGAGTTGGCAAAGGCAAACGAGCGCGACGAATTCGCGGCGCAGGCCGTGAAGCTCGGGGCCGGGCTCGGCTACCGGTTCGGCATCGCCGAGGTGCACGCGGCGCTCACGGCCGCACGGTGCGCGTGGCTGCAGAGGAACGTAGGCTGACCATGACTGCCGCCGCCGCAACCGCAATGGAGCCTGTCACCGTTCGAAACGGTGCGGACGGTGGCGTCGCGCTCGACGGATGGACGCCGCTACGACTGGCGTGGCGCGAGGGAATGCCGCTGGTCGACTGGTGCAGGCTGGGCGACGTCGCATTCACCGATCCGTTTTTCGAGCAAACGATCGGGCGGGCGCTGCGGCATCCAGCGCGCCTGCTGTTTCGACGCGAGACATCGATGGAAAGGCTCGAAGCCGTCGCCCACGAGCGGCCGGGGGTGAAGCCGGCGGGTTTCATTTTTCATGAATCGCGCTGCGGCTCAACGCTCGTGGCGCAGATGCTCGCTGCTCACCTGGACAGCATCGTGCTCGCGGAGGCGCCGCCGATCGATCAGGTGTTGCGCGCGCATCGGCGCGACGGGAGCATCAGTCGCGCGCAGAGGATCGGCTGGCTGCGGGCGATGATCAGCGCGCTCGGCCAGACGCGTCGCGGTGGCGAACGGCGGCTCTTCGTCAAATTCGATAGCTGGCACGCGCTCGAGCTGCCGCTGATTGTCGGGGCGTTCCCGGACGTGCCGTGGGTTTTTCTCTATCGCGACCCGGTCGAGGTGCTGGTTTCGCACCAGCGCCAGCGCGGCTCGCAGATGATCCCGGGCGCGCTCGACTTGCGAGCGTTCGGGGTGAGCGGATGGGGCGACACCCAAATGTCACTGGACGCCTATTGCGCACGAGTGTTGTCGGTGATTTGCCAGGCGGCCGTGAACCATGCTGCGCTCGGCCGCGGCCGGCTCGTCAACTTCTCCGAGTTGCCGCAGGCGGTTTGGGACGAGACGTCGCCCCTGTTCGGGATCGAGTGGACGCCGGAGGAACTCGAGCGGATGTGCGGCGCGGCGCGGCGGAATTCAAAGGACCCGTCGCGGCCGCATACCGACGATCGCCAGGAGAAGCAGCGCGAAGCGAGTGTGGAGCTTCGCCGGCTTGCCGATGAATGGGTCGCTCCGAGCTACGCGCAACTCGAGGCGCTGCGCCTCGCTCAAGCCGGAGGCACGGCCGCTGCCGCGAGCGCGGAGTCGGCGAGCAGCCGTTCGCGCAGCCAGTCGTTCACCACGCAGTCGATCACGAGATGAACCCGCTCGGTCGAACCGTGATTTTCGACGCTGTGGCGCAGCGAGAGGTTGTTGTACCAGCACTCGCCCTCGCGCATGATCACGCGCCGGCCGTCGAGCAGGAAAATCAGGTCGGGATTCGTGCGCACGGGGATGTGCAGGCGCACCTCGCCGTCCTCGAATCCGAGGTCGTAGTCGCTGTGCTCCTTGATGATCGAGCCGGCTTTCAGCCGCAGCAGCCGCACCGCCTGTTGCGGACACCGGAAATACGCGAGCACCTCGCGAAAATACGGGCAGCGCTCGAGCAGCAGCGTGTCGGCGAAATCGTTCTTCCGGCTCGGATCAGGGAAGATCTGATCAGCGCGACCGCCGATCGAGCGCAGCGGTACGACGCTCCAGTCGCCTTGGTAATACCGGGTGTTGAAGTGGGGGACGAAGTCGGTCGCGACGATCCGGTCGAGGTCGGCCTGGAGGCGGGCAGGATCGAACGTGACCGAGAGGCGGACGCTGGGTTGCATGGCGGCAACGTGAATGATGCGGCGGTCGCCGCCAAGCCGGGAACGCGTTCGAAGGACTCGCATGCGGCGGAAACGTCCCCGCGCTCATGCCCAAGGCTGCGAGCTGAAGATGATCGCGGCTCAGGGCCGATTGGCGCGCCACTCGAGATCCAGGTACAGGTCATGATCGCCGGTCGGCGCGAAGCCGAGGCGGAGGTAAAGCTGGCGCGCGGCATTGTCCTTGCGCACCCGCAATCGCACCGGCTTGCCGGCGGCGCGCGCCTCGTCGAGCAGGGCTTTCAGCAATCCACTGCCGATGCCGTGGCCGCAGTATCGCGGCAGCAGCGCGAGATCGACGACGCGGATCTCATCGCTGTCACGGTTGACCGTGAGCACGCCGGCGTCCCGGCCCTGTCGCACCACGATCGAGCGGCTCGCGTGCGGAAAAACCCGTGCGTAGTGCGCGCGGCGCAGGGCGAACTGGTTTTGGAGAAACAGCTCCTGCTGGGCCGGCGGCAGGCCGGACGACTTCATCTCGTTCGCGCGCGTGCTGGCGTAAACCTCGAAGAGGAAACGCTCGTCCGCGGCGGTTTCGGGACGCAGCGAGACGCCGCTCGCATCAGCGGGGCCGGCCGGCGACGGATCAGCGTTCATGGACTAGAAGGAGGCGAATGGGTTGGCGGCTGCTATCGCGGCACGGAGCAGGGCGGGTCATACGAAATTGAACACCGCCTCCAGCTCGGTGCCCTCCGGGCCGCGGCCGATGGGCACGAGAAAAACCGGCAGTTCGCCGAGCGTCGGATGCATGATCGGGTAGGTGGTCTGCGTGCAGTTCCACTGCGGCGCTGCGCGAAAAATCAGCGCGAACGACTGCCGGCTGCCCGGCTTCGGCGGACGGCGGCCGGGCTCGGCCGAGCGCAGTTCGAGTTCGAGCGGCTGCGGCAGGGCGAGGTTGACGGGAAATTTCTTGCCCACGTGGGGCGTGAAATCATCGAGGGTGATGTTCGCGAAACTCATGTGAATATATCGGCGGCGCGGGCTTTCGTTTCGACAAATGGCGCCGCCGCCAGCACCACGCAAGCCGTCACGCCGGAGACGCCGCCGGCCGGCACACCGCGCCTCGCCGCGCCGTGGTTTTGCGGGGTTTCGATCGATTTCCTTCCAGCGCTTTCGCGCCCGGTCGGGCGTGAGAAACCACACTAAACCAAAACCCAAAAGAGTAGGAGTTACGTCATCATGTCTGAACCATTCATCGGTGAAATCGTCATGTTCGCGGGCAACTTTGCCCCGCGCAATTGGGCGCTCTGCAACGGGCAGATCATGTCCATTGCCCAAAATCAGGCGCTGTTTGCGATCCTCGGAACCACCTACGGCGGCAACGGCACGAGCACGTTCGGCCTGCCGGATCTCCGTGGCCGCGTGCCGGTGCACTCCGGCAACAGCCAGGGGCCGGGCCTCCAGCCGGTGGTCTTGGGCGAAATGGGCGGTGTCGAAACCGTCACGCTCACGCAGGGCAACCTGCCGATACATACGCACGTGGCGACGTTCACGCCGACAGGCGGAGGGGGAGGGTCGTTGCAGGTGAATGTTAATGTGCCGGTCGCCTCGGCGGACGCCTCTCTGCCGGATCCGAACGGAAATGTTCTCGCCAAGTTGCCGGCCGGACGTGGTGCATATACAAGCCTATACGCGCCCGCCTCTGCAGCGACGGGTTCACTCGGCGGTGTCACCGCGACAGTGAGCGGCAGTGGTGGCGGCATCACTGGCGGCACTGTGACCAATGCGAATGCCGGCGGTGGTTTACCCGTCGAAATCCTGCCACCTTATCTGGGTGTTAACTTCATTATTGCCACTCAAGGTATCTTCCCAACACGGAATTGATTCACCGCCCATTCTGACCGGGTCCTCGGGCCCGGTCAGTTGCGTCAGACGAGACAGCAAAAGACACAAACGGCCGAAGTTGCCGGATTTCCGTTTTATAGCGCGGCTCACGCGGCTCAAGCCTGCTAAACCTTTTTCAGCATCGTAATCACTCCTGCTTCGTTTTCCGTTATGTTCCACGCTCTCCCAGCCAGGCTTAGCCTGTATATCCTGATCCCCCTGCTTGCTTGCGCGCCATCGACTGGCCACGGGCGCTTGATTCCCTCCAAGAAGATCGTTTTTATCGACGGCAGTCTGCCGGATGTTTCAGTCCTCGTCGGCGCCATGCAACCCGACGTCGAGGTCGAGGTGCTTGACCCCAATCGGGACGAGTTGCAGCAGATCACCGACGACCTTGCCCATCATGACGCTGACATATCGGCAATCCATGTGGTGAGCCACGGCATGCCGGGTCGATTGTTATTGGGGCACCGGCAGGTTGACGTTGCGACGTTAGCGCGTGATCACAATGATTTCCGCCGCTGGCATAACGCGCTCCAGCCGGGGGGGGAGATTTTGCTATATGGATGCCGCGTTGGATTCGGCGTGACCGGCGAGGCCTTTCTTTCGTCCTTGAGCCGCCTGACCGGTTCGAGTGTTGCGGCCTCAACAGACAATACCGGCGCAGTTGGTAAAGCAGGAAATTGGGCGCTCGAAGTATCGACGGCACCCATTCATGCGGCGATGCCATTTGTCCCTGAGCGGATCGCCCAATATCTACCGACTTTGGCTTTGCCGGATGGCCTGCAAAGTTTGGACACGGGTACCAATGGCGGAACGCCTTCATCGGTCGATTTTCAATATAGTTCCACGTCTACTGCCGGTACATCCGCATTAACCATCGATAATGACAACAGCGCGCCGGAAGGGATTTATATCGTGGTGAACAATTCCACCGCAACCAAAGGAGGGACTCAGAACATCACCGTTGCCGCGAACGGCACTTCCCTCGGATCCTTCGAACTCACGGCAGTGGATTTGGAAATAATTGGGTTCGCTGCGGACAATTTTTCAAATGTAATTGTTACTGGCACGAAACTAGACAATACCACGATTCAGACGAACTCGGTCTCGGCCAGCGGCCCGTCCGGAACAATTGCTGGATTAAATTTCAGTGGCTTTGCCGGGATTGCATTGAAGTCTTTCACCGTCAGTTATACGTGTGACACCAACACATTTTGTTCGGATATCGACCTTCAGTCCTTCACGATCGCCAACGCCGCCGCTCCCGACACTACTCCGCCCGCCGTCTCCGGCGTAACTTCGTCGACGGCCAACGGCAGCTACAAGGCCGGGGATGTCGTCAGCATTCAGGTCAATTTCAGCGAGAACGTCACCGTCACCGGCACGCCGCAATTGACGCTGGAGACGGGGGGGGCCGATGAGGTGGTCAACTATTCGAGTGGCAGCGGGACGAGCGCCCTGACGTTCAACTACACGGTGCAGGCTGGCGACACGTCGAGCGATTTGGACTATGTGGCAACGAACTCGCTGGCGCTGAACGGCGGCACGATCAAGGACGCCGCTGGAAACAATGCGACGCTGACGCTGGCGAGCCCGGGCGCTTCCGGCTCGCTCGGTAATGCCAAGAGCCTCGTCATCGACACGACGGCGCCGACGGTGAGCGGAGTAACGTCGTCCACGGCCAACGGCGCCTACAAGGCAGGTGATGTGATTTCAATCCAGGTGAACTTCAGCGAGAGCGTGACTGTCACCGGGACGCCGCAGTTGACGCTGGAGACGGGAGGAACCGATGAGGTGGTCAATTACGCGAGCGGCAGCGGAACGAGCGCCCTGACGTTC
>DASZPP010000165.1:0-22692 GCA_035549975.1 Opitutus sp. | reverse complement strand
GGCGACGGCGATCACCTCGAGGACCATCGTGTGCATCAGCGCGGCGACGGCGGAATCGCGGGCGACGCCGGCGGGACGCAGTGTGAGAGCGTTGACGGCGCCGATGGAGTTGAGCGCGAGTTTGCGCCAGGCGACGGTGAGGAAGTCGGGCGTCGTGGCGGCATCGAGGTCGGCGCCGGCGAACAACGCGGCGAATTCCCGGCCGGCGGCGGAGGCGGGAACGCGCAGCACGCCGCGACGGCGCTGGCGGATGCGGCCGGGCGCGCTGCGTTCGGCGGGAAGATCGACCATCACCGGCAGCAATCGAGCGGTGGGAACATGGTCGCAAAAGCGCTCGAGGTGTTCCACGCCATTTTGGAGAATCGCGACGTGCGTGGCGGGGCCGGCGAGTTTTTCCAGCCAGCGGGCGGCGCCGGCGGTGTCGTAGGCCTTGGTGGCGACGAAGACCCAGTCGAATGGCGAGGCGGCGGCCGGGTCGACGAGGACGTTCGGCATGGAAGTCAAAGAACCGCCGTCCGGCAGATCGATGTGAAGCTCGGCGAAGCGCGTGCGGCCGCAGAGCGTGATATCGTGACGGGAGGCGTGAATCAGGTGTGCGGCGACGGTGCCGCCGATGGCGCCGGGGCCGACGACTGCGATCGAGGATTTCATGGCGGGAAGAAGGCAACCCAACAAGTCACTTGGCGCCGGAGGCCGGGTAGCGGGCGGGGAACTCGACGCCGCCGCCGTGAACTGCAGCGGCGGCGCCGCGGCCGCGACGGAGGGCGATCATCTCGGCGCCGGCGAGGAGAACGGGGCCGTAGCCGTGGGCGGCGTGGACGCTCGTCGGACGCGCGTAATAGAACGCGGGGTCGAAGCCCATGCCGGTGCCGACACAGGTGCCCTCGACCTGGCCCTGGGCGTTGACCTGTTCGGCGACGCCGTTCCACGCGAGCGAGACGACCGGTCCATAGGCGGTGGCGTCGAGCCAGCCGCGGTTGATGCCGCGGGCGATGGCGTAGGTGAAGATCGCGGAGGCGGAGGTCTCGAGGTAGGAATCGTTGCGATCGAGCAGTTGATGCCAGAGTCCGGAGCGCGATTGTACGGCGGCGAGGCCGGCGACGTGGGCGCGATATTGGCCGAGAATCGCGGCGCGCGCGGGATGCGTTTCGGGCAGGACGGAAAGGAACTCGGCCATGGCCATGAGCGCCCAGCCGTTCGCGCGTGCCCAGAAAAATGCGGGGTGGGGATCCATCGCCTCGACCCAGCCGTGGCGGTAAAGATTTTTTTCGGGGACGAACATGCGCGCGGAGAACTGGAGGATTTGTTTCGCGGCATCGTCGAAATACCTCGTGTCGCCGGTGAGCACGCCCATCTGCGCGAGCGCGGGCACGCTCATGTAGAGGTCGTCGAGCCAGAGCGTGTTCGGATAAGGGCCGGTGCGGGCGAGCGTGCCGTCGGCGAGACGGAACTGGCCGGAGGAAATCCAGCTCATGTCGTTGTCGATCCAGGGACGGAGCGCGCCGGGGGCGATGCCGGCGCGGGACGCCTTGATCAGGGCGGCGCACATCGAGCCGGAGTCGTCGAGCGAATGCGGATGCAGGACGCCGCGGAGGGTCAGGACGCGGTCGGGGCTGTAGGCGTCGGGCGTTTCGGGCGGAGGCGGCGCGGTGCCTTCGCCGTCGCGGAGGCGGGCGGCGAGTTGCGCGATGGCGGTGAGTCGCGTCGCGACGTAATCGCGGTAACGCGTGTCGCCGGTCACTTCGCCGGCGAGGAGCATGCCGGAGTAGGTGACGCCCCATTCGTAGCTCGTGAGGAGAAAATCGGTGCGCGCGAGCGCGGGATGCGGCGGCAGATGCGCGAGGTCGGCGACCGGCTGGTGCGTGTCGTGGTCGATCACGCGGATCGGCGTGGCGGCATCGAGGCAGGCGAGCACGCGGCCGAGGACGGCCTCGATTTGGTCGGGCGAAGCCGGGGCGTAAGGCACCGGGTAGTTCGGCGCGGAGGATTGGGCGGCGAGCGCGGGGGCGCAGGCGAGGGCGAGGCAGGCGGGGAAAAAGCGGAGGAGCATCGGAGGACGAAAGCGGAAGGTAACCCACTAGTATGGTGTCCCGCAGATAACTTTGGAAATTCTTCGGCAGTTCGAGGGCGGCGGACGCCACGGAGAGGCGTCCCTACCGGCGCTGCCGCGCCATCGGATTTATTGGGGTTTCTTGCGGGACACCATACTAGGTTGCTTTGCGGGGGACTTCGGAAGGTGGAGGCGGGACGGCGGCGGGACGGTGCGCGTCGCTGTTTTCGGATGAGGGATCGAAACGGCGGAGCGGGGTGAGCGTGACCGGGCCGAGCAGGCCGGAGGGGGTGAGGGGCCAGCGGGAGGCGTCGAAGGGATGGTAGTTGATGTCGACGAGGTTTATCTCGCGCATGATTTTCCAGGGAAACCGGCGGCGGTCGAGGTCGCGGATGCGATTGGCGGCGAGATTGGTGACGTCGAGTTCGAGGACGTTGCGGCCGGGGCGAAGTTGCGCGCCGAGGCGCACGCGGAAAGGAATGCTCCACGCGGTGGCGATGGCGACGCCGTTGAGGCGGACACGCGCGGATTCGCGGACGTCGCCGAGGTCGAGGAGCCAGTCGTCCGCCTTCGCTGCGCTTCCGCGGGACAAGCCCACCGGCGCAGTCGAGGCGGGCAGATCGAAGGCGAGGGTGTAGCGCGCGGTGCCGGCGAAGCGATCGACGGCCTCGCCGCCGCCGAGATCGGTCCAGGATTTCAGCACGCCGGTGTTCAATGCGGGCGGAAGTTCGGGGCCGCCTTTGATGAACTCGATATGCCAGGTGCCGGTGAGCGGAATCGGAGCGGCGGCGGGGGTGAAGTAAGGTTGAGAGTTGAGGGTGGGGAGTTGAGAGTGGAGGGTTGAGAGTTGAGAGTTCGGAGCGGTGGTGCGGACGATGATGGATTCGCCGGGTGCGAGTTGGAGGTAGACTTGATTCGAGCGGAGTGCGGCGGGGCCGATGTGGCCAGTGAGGGGATTGCAGAGAACGGCGGAGGCGGCGGGCGTGCCGAGGACGAGCCAGCCGTCGAAGGGCGTGGCGGTGAGGTTGGCGAAGAAGTAGTCGTGACCGGAGAGATCGTTGGCGCGGCGGATGAAGCTCAGGCCGAAGCCGGCGGCGGATTCGCGCGGGATTCCGGCGGAGCGGAGCGCGGCCGGAATGTCGGCGCGGACGAGCGAGGGAGAAATTTTGGCGAGGAGCGCGTGGAATCGGGCGCGACGCTCGGCGAGGCGACCGTAGCCGGGGACATCCTCGGGCGGTTTTTGAAAAATCACCGTGGCGCCCTCGTGGGCGAGCGCGAGGAGGCGCGCGAGTGTTTCCACCGGCAGGCGGCGGGCGGCGGGCACGACGAGGGTGCGATAACGGTTGCCGCCGGGAGCGATGAGCGCGGCGTGATCGGTTCGCGTGGCGCGGAGCTGGGCGTCGGAGAGGTAGTCGAAGCTATAGCCCTGCGCGGAGAGTTGCGCGGCGAGCCGGCCGGTGGACGAGTCGCGCAGCCACGAGACGTCGTGGACGGCGAACTGGCGCATGAGGCCGGCGGGATCATCGAGGAGATCGGCGAACGGCCAGTAGAGGAGCACGTCATTGTCGGGACGGCCGGATTGCAGGATCGACTGGACGCGGGCGACGTAGGCGTTGAGCGCGGAGAAGTCGTCCCACCAGGTGTTCGTCGGCTGGAATTCGGTCGACGCGTAGAAAAACCAGCCGGGCCACGGCGCATCGGCGGGCGAATAGCACGTGCCGTGGTAGATGATGTGGTTGATGCCGCAGGCGAACAGCCGGTCGATCTCGGGCTTCGCGAACGCGAGCGCGGTTTTCCAGTGTTCGCGGAGCCACGTGCAGGTTTCGCTCGACGCGAGCGGGCGGCCCATGACGTGCGCGGCGGAAGAGGCCATGCGGATGACGAGCGAATCGGGCACGTCCTGGTCCGTACGGATGTCGGCGGGATCGCGGCGGAGACCGGGAATGGGAAACGGCGTCGAGCCGAAGACCTCGGTTTCGGGAATGTCGACGGCGCCGTAGAGGTCGAGCAGGTTGGCGGGTGCGCCGTGCGACTGGTTGCGGACGAGCCAGCCGTGCGCGTGCGACCAGCGGATCCATTCGGCGAGGTAGCCGGCGTGGAGCGCGGCGAGGGTTTCGCGGTAGTCGCTTTTGACGCGGCCGAGCGTGGCGGGGTCGAGCGGCTTTTTGCCGAGGAACTCGGCGGCGAAGGATTGCAGATCGTAGCCGTTGAGCTCGCGGAATTTCGCGGCGAGACCGGGCGACCAGCCCGCGTCGTAGTATTCGAACGAGTCGTGGAACTGCGCGCGAAGCAGATCGCGTGGAAAATCGGCGAAGGCGGCGGTGAAACGCGCGAGGTAGTGCCGCATCGCTGCGACCGAATAGGGATCGAGGACGAGGCCTTCGCCGCCGGGTGCGGCGCGCTTCACTCTCATGCCGGTCGGTTCGCCGGCAAGCCGGCCGCCGGCGAGGACGACGCGCTCGAGCGAATCGGCTTCGGTGATCCACGGGCCGCCGAAGGGCCAGCCGGTGCCGGTGGCCATATCGACGCGGAGGCTGCGTCGCTGCGCTTCGCGGCCCGTGAACGCGAGCAGGTTCATCCAGCGCGGCGAGAGAAAATCGACGTAGCGTGACTCGCGGCCGCGGGCGCCGTAAATGGGCGTGATCTCGACGCCGCCGAGACCGGCCGCGGAAAACTGCTCGAGCTCGCGCGTGAGATTTTTTTCGTCCACCGCGCTGCCGGGCCACCACCAGCGGACCCAGGGTTTCATCGCGGGGGAAAGGGCGGGCCACGCGGCGGGCGGGTCGGCGACGTTCGACGCGGACGCCGCGCCGCGGAGCGGAATTCCGGCCGCGACGAGCGCGAGCAGCGGCAGGATCGGCCAGCGGATTCCGGCGAAGGGCGCGTGCGGGCGGGGCATGGTAAATCCGGCGCGGAAAACGCGTGCGCCGGCGGAAAGCAGAGGGGCGATTTAGCGTGCGGGCAACCCGGGCGTGCTCGGACTGTCAACGCGGTCGACGAATCGATTCGGCGCGAGGGCGGCGACACTGTGCGCCACCCTTCCCGACCGCGGCGGCGCCGCGGGCGCTGGCGGGGCCTTCCCCAATTTCTGCAACGATGTCCGCGAATTCCCATCTCCCGAGGATCGCCCTGATCGGGATTTCCGGTTACGGGCGGATTCACCTCCAACTGGCGCGCGAGTGCCGCGACCGCGGCGAGGCGGCGATCGTCGCCGCGACGGTGATCAACCCGCAGGAGGAAGCCGAAAATGTGGCCGAGTTGCGCGCGCGCGGTTGCGCGATCTACGGCGACCATGAGGAGATGCTGCGCGCCTGGGGCGGGCGGATCGACCTGTGCATGATCCCGACGGGAATCAACTGGCACGCGCGGATGACGATCGCGGCGCTGCGCGCGGGCGCGAACGTGCTCGTGGAGAAACCGCTCGCCGGCTCGCTGGCGGACGGGATGGCGATGCGCGCGGCCGAGCGGGAATCGGGGCGGTTCGTCGCGGTGGGCTTCCAGGATCTCTACGAACCGGGCACGCTCTGGCTGAAGGAGCAGTTGCGCACCGGCGCGATCGGCGGGCTGCAGTCGGTGCGCTTTCTCGGCGTGTGGCCGCGCGACCGTTCCTATTTCACGCGCAACGACTGGGCGGGCCGGACGGAGGTGAACGGCGTGCCGGTGCTCGATTCGCCGCTGAACAATGCGTTCGGGCATTTCGTGATGCTGAGCCAGTATTTCGCGAGCCCGGAGCGGCACGCGGCGGCGGCGGCGGAGCTCGACAAGGTGGAGCTGTGGCGCGCGCATGACATCCCGAGCTTCGACACCGCGGTCGTGGCGGCGCACACGCCGCAGGGCGTGAACCTGTGGTTTGGCGTGAGCCACGCCTGCCGGGAAACGATCGAACCGGAGATCGCCATCCAGGGCAGCGCGGGCACGGCGTTCTGGCGCTACGAAAACGAATCGTGCGTCGTGGCGGCGGACGGCGGGAGACAATGTCGTCCGATGCCGGACACGGGCGAGACGCGCCGCACGATGATGGCCGCGGTGCTGCGGCGGCTGCGCGACGAATCGGTTGCGATCTGCGGCGTGGACCTCGCGGTGCAACACACCCGCCTGATCGAAACGCTGCACCGGTTCGCGCCGGTGAACGAATTTCCGCCGGAGGCGGTGAAGTGGGCCGGGGGGCCGGCGGGCGCGCTGCCCGAGGTGACGGGGCTCGCGCCGGCGTTGCGGCGGGCGTTCGAGCAGCGGTCCACGCTGGCCGGGGCGGGATTCGCGCTCGCGTTGCGGGCGCCGGTTCGCTGAATCGCGGGACAGGTCGCGGCGAAAAATGATTTCGCCGCGGCGGTGTCACCCGCCTGCCCGTCGCACCGGAGTTCGCTCATGCCCGCATCGCCCCCGCTTTTCGCGTTCAAAGCCGTCCGAAAATCCTTCGGGGCGGTGCGGGCGCTGCGCGGGGTGGATTTCGCGGTCCATGCGGGCGAGGTGCACGCCCTGCTCGGGGAGAACGGGGCGGGGAAGTCGACGTTGATCAAGATCGCGACCGGCGCGCACGAGCCGGACGACGGGAGCATCGAAATCGCGGGCGAGCCGGTGAGTGGACTCGATCCGGCGGAGGCGCGCCGGCGTGGGATCGCGTGCATTTACCAGCAGCCGGCGCTGTTTCCCGATTTGAGCGTGGCGGAAAACATCGCGTTGCGACTCGAGCCCGCGGGCGCGTGGCGGGCGATCGACTGGCGCGAGCGGCGGCGGCAGGCCGCGATGTGGCTCGAGCGTGTGGGGGCGGCGATCGACCCGGAGGCGGAGGTGCGCGGGCTCTCGATGCCACAGCAGCAGCTCGTGGAGATCGCATGCGCGATCGGCGCGGGAGCGCGGCTGGTGATCATGGACGAGCCGACGGCGTCGTTGACGCGACGCGAGCAGGAGCAGCTTTACGCGATCGTGCGGGAGTTGCGGGCGGGCGGCGTGGGCGTCGTCTACATTTCGCACCGGCTGGAGGAAATTTTCGCGCTGGCGGACCGCGTGACGGTGCTGCGCGACGGCGAAAGCGTCGGCACGAGCGCCGTCGGAGACATCGACGAAGCCGGGCTGATCCGGCTGATGGTGGGCCGCGAAATCAACCAGCTTTATCCCGCCGCCCGCGCCGGGGCCGGCGAAACGGTGCTGACCGTGCGCGATCTCGGCGGGGCGGCGGCGGGGATCGACGGCGTGAGTCTCGAATTGAGGCGGGGTGAGGTGCTCGGGCTGGCGGGCTTGGTGGGCGCGGGCCGCACGGAGCTGGCGCGCGTGCTGTTTGGGCTGGCGCATGCGGACCGCGGGGAAATCCGGCTGGACGGCGAAGCGGTTGCCCTGCGTTCGCCGCGCGAGGCGATCGCGCACGGCATTGCCTACGTGCCGGAGGACCGGCGCCGGCACGGCGTGATTCTCGAGCTGCCGGTCGAGGAAAATATCTCGCTCGCGCTGCATCCGCGGATTTTTCGCGGCGGCTGGCTGTGGCGCGGTGCGGAGCGTTTGCTCGCGGAAGAGTTCATTGCGCGGCTCGGGGTAAAAACGGCCGGCCCGGCGGCCGCGGCCGGAACGTTGAGCGGCGGCAACCAGCAGAAAGTCGCGCTGGCGCGCTGGCTCGCGACGGAGCCGCGCGTGCTGATCCTCGATGAGCCGACGCAAGGCGTGGACGTCGGCGCGAAGAGTGAAATTCACCGGCTGATTCGCGAGCTCGCGGAGCAGGGGCTGGCGGTGATTTTGATTTCGAGCGACCTGCCGGAAATCATCGGGATGAGCGACCGGATCGGCGTGATGCGCGGCGGACGGCTCGCCGCGATGCTGCCCGGAAAGGCGCGGCCGGAGGACGTGATGGCGGCGGCGCTCGGTCGCGGGGAGAGCGCTGGGAGGATGGCATGAAATTCAATTCCCGCGAGCAGGTGAGTATGCGAACGGCGGAATCCGGAATGAAATATTTTCGAGAGCTCTCGGTCGCCGTGGTTTTGTTCGGACTGCTCGGCGTGCTCGCGGTGGTGGCGCCGGCGTTTTTCGATGCGCGGCCGCTGCGGTCGCTCGCGGCACGCGAAGCGCCGACGCTGGTGGTCGCGGCGGGAATGGCGCTGGTGATTCTCTGCCGGCAGATCGACATCTCGGTGGGTTCGCAATTCGCGTGGTGCGGCGTCGTCGCCGGGTTGCTCGCGGCGCAGCACTGGCCGCTGGCCGTGGCGGCGGTCGTCGCGATCGCGGCCGGCGCGATGCTCGGCGCGATCAACGGCGCGCTGGTCGCGGGGCTGCGGCTGCCGTCGATCGTGGTGACGCTCGCCACGATGGTCGCGTGGCGCGAAGGACTGCGCTGGTGGCGGCAGGGGCAGTTCGTGGATTTGCCGGAGAACATTCAGTGGATGGGCTTCAGCCAGCGGGCGGGGCAGGGGATGTTGATCACGGTGGGAGTGGCGGTGCTGGTGCTCCTGGCGGCCGGGCTGCGAAAGCTGGCGGCCGGGCGTTGGATTTATGCGGTCGGCAGCGACGAGGAGGCGGCGCGGCTGGCGGGAATCCGCCCGCGGGCGGTGACGTTTTGGGTGTTTGTGGCAATGGGAGCACTCTCGGGGCTGGCGGCGATGATGAACGTGCTCCAGTCGCCGCAGGTCGACCCGAAGGCCGGGACGGGACTCGAGCTGCGGGTGATCGCGGCGGTGGTGGTCGGCGGCGTCGCGATCACGGGCGGGCGTGGAAATCTCTGGGGCGTGCTCGCCGGCGCGCTGTTGCTCGCGTGCGTGTCGCCGGCGCTGACCTATCTGCATGTGGAGGCGTATTGGAGCCGCGCGATCGAGGGCGCCATCATCCTGCTGGCCGTGATCGCCGACGGGGTGCGAAGCGGAAAGGAGCGGAGATGAGCGCGCGGGAAAAGAAACGATTTGGCGGCGGCGCGCTGCTGCGACACGAGGCGGTGCTGTGCGTGCTCGTCGCGGCGGAGTGGCTTTGTTTCAACGCGGTGGGGCCGCGGTTCGGCACGCTGGAAAACCATTTCGACATCCTGCGGCATTCGGTGGAGATCGGGCTGCTCGCGGTGGCGATGACCCCGGTGATTCTGACGGGCGGCATCGACCTGTCGGTCGGCTCGCTGCTCGGCCTGTGCGCGATCGTGCTTGGGAAACTCTGGCGCGACGCGGGCGTGCCGCTGCCGGCGGCGATCGCGATCACGCTCGCGGCGGGCGCGGCGGCGGGCGGCGTGAACGCGGTGCTGATCACGCGGCTGCGGTTGCCGCCGCTGATCGTGACCCTCGGGACGTTTTCGCTGTTTCGCGGGCTGGCGGAGGCGATCACGCACGGCTTCGACACGTTCACGAATTTTCCGGCGAGCTTCCTGTTTCTCGGGCAGGAGCGCTGGCTGGGCGTGCCGGCGCAGGCGCCGGTTTTTGCCGCGGTGACGGCGGCGATCTGGCTCGCGGTGCACCGGATGACCTTTGGGCGGACGGTGCGCGCGATCGGGTTTTCGCCCGAAGGCGCGCGTCATGCCGGGCTGCGGGTCGAGCGCCGGATCGCGAGCGTATATGTGTTGAGCGGCGCGGTCGCGGCGCTGGCGGCGGTGATCTACACGGCGCGGCTCGGACAGGCGAAGGCGGACGCGGGCAACGGCTACGAACTGTTTGCGATCACGGCGGTCGTGCTCGGCGGCACGAGCATTTTCGGCGGGCGCGGATCGGTGCACGGCACGCTGCTCGGCGTGGCAGCGATCGCGATTCTGGACAACGGCCTCGTGCACGCGCGACTGCCGAGCGAAGCGGCTGGCGTGTTGACGGGCGCGCTGCTCGTGCTTGCCTTGGCCGCCGGCGCGCTGCCCAAAGTTTTATCGGACCGGCGGGCCCGGCGCACGCCGGTCTCGCCATCACCCCTCGCCAAAACTCCATGAAACCATTTCCCTTACTCGTGTGCGCCGGACTCGCGGCCGCCCTTGTCCTCGGTGGCTGCTCGAAATCGCCGGAGACGGCGGCGGGGGGCGGCGGAAAGGAAAAGCTGACGGTGGCGCTGCTGCCGAAATCGAAGGGCAACGCGTATTTCATTTCGTGCAAGCAGGGCGCCGACAAGGCGGCGAAGGAGCTCGGCGTGGATTTGATTTTCGACGGTCCGACCGATACCGATCCGGCGCGGCAGAACGAGATCGTGGACAACTGGATCACGCTCGGCGTCGACGTGATCGCGGCGGCATGCGAGAACAAGGAGGGAATCTCGACGGCATTGCGGAAGGCGCGGGCGCACGGGATCAAGGTCATCACCTACGACGCGGATGCGCTGCCGGACGCGCGGACGTTTTTCGTGAACCAGGCGACGCCCGAGGGCATCGGTGACAAGCTGATGGACGAAGCGGCGCGGCTGTGCGGGAACGAGGGCGAGTTCGCGATCATCACGGCGTCGCTGACGGCGGCGAACCAGCGCGAGTGGCAGAAATTCATCGAGGCGCGCCGCGCGGAAAAATATCCCGGCATGAAAATGATCGCGCTGCGCCCGTGCGACGATCTCAAGGACAAGGCGCAGAGTGAGGCCACGGCGCTGCTGAGCTCGAATCCGCGGCTCAAGCTGATCATGGCGATCTGCTCGCCCGCGGTGCCCGGCGCGGCAGAGGCAGTGAAGCAGGCGGGCAAGGCGGGGCAGGTCCACGTGATCGGCCTCGGGCTGCCGAGCGAAAACCGCCGTTACGTGAAGGAGGGCGTGACCGACAGCGTGATCCTCTGGAAGACCGAGGACCTCGGTTATCTCACCGTGGAGGCGGCGGTGGCGCTCGCGCGCGGCACGCTGAAGCCGGGCGACAAGACGTTCACGGCCGGCTCGCTCGGCACGTTCGAGATCGAAGGGGACAACATTCTGCTCGGCACCCCGTTCGTGTTCACGAAGGAGAACATCGACCAGTTCAATTTCTGACCAGCGACGGGCGCGGTGCGCGTTCGCGAGCGGCGCCGCGTATCGGCGGTCCGGCGATGAGCGGCGACCGCCCGCGTCGCGGGCCTGATCGCAGGCGCGGACGATGGTTCGGACTGTCTGAGACCAGACCCGTTGTGTGGCAACGCGAAGCGCCTTCACGTGTCCGTCCGTAGCGCACCCCGCCCCTGTCCGTCGCTCTTCGCACCATGCGAGTGCATTTTCTTTTCCTCACTCCCTGCACGCGGTCCCGATGATCGCGCGTCGCTTCAACCCCCTGCCAAAACCGCAAGACACCATGACCTCACAAACCTCCCTGCTCATCCGTGGCGTCCGCCCGCCGGCCGTCGCGCTGCTGGCGCTGCTGGCGATTCCGGCCGTGTCGGCCCAGACCACGAATCCATCGAGCGCGGCCAGCTCGTCATCGAATGACCAGGTGGTCACGCTCTCGCCGTTCACCGTCGATGCGTCGAAGGACAAGGGTTACTTCGCGCCGAACACGCTCGCCGGCAGCCGCATGAACACGAACATCGCCGACCTCGGCGCGGCGATCTCCATCATCAACAAGGCGCAGATGGAGGACTTCGCGTCGGTGGACGCAAACGACGTTTTTCGCTACGAGGTGAACACCGAGAGCTCGTCGACGTACACGCCGGCGACGCAGGCGTTCCGCAACGACGGCATCCTCGACGTGAACGCCGGCGGGACCCAGGGCAACCTGGTCAGCGCCTACACCAATGCGCAGGCGAATCGCGTGCGCGGCATCGGCATCCCGAGCAGTTCGATCAATTATTATCCGTCGATCGCGGCGATTCCGCCCGACGTCTATAACATTCAATCGATCGAAATCAGCCGCGGCCCGAACTCGATGCTGTTCGGCCTGGGCAGCCCGGCGGGCATCGTGAACAGCTCCACGGCGCAGGCGCTCGTGAACGAGAATTTCAACCGGGTGCAGCTCCGCGGCGACGACCGCGGCTCCTTCCGCAGCAGCCTGTCGTTCAACCGCACGCTCTGGAAGGACAAGCTCGCGATCTACGGCGCCGCCATGTACAGCGACGAGCAGTTCGAGCGAAAGCCGTCCTACGACATCACGAAGCGCGAGTATGCGGCGATCACGTTCAAGCCGTTTTCGAAGACGACGATCCGCGCCAACTTCGAGAACTACGACGACCGGAACCACCGGCCGAACACGATTTCGCCGATCGATTACGTCACGCAATGGAATCTCGCCGGCCGTCCTTCCTACGATCCGGTGACCAAGAAGATCACGCTCCTCACGACCGGCCAGGTTTACGGCCCATACATCAGCAGCGCGAGCTCGCCGAATGCGCAGCAGGTGCGGAATTACATCCTCTCGCTGCCGAACTATAATCCGGCCCTGCGCGGCACCTCGGCGACGGCGATGGGCGGAACCGACACGAGCTTTACGTTCTACAACCACCAGCCGATTTTCGGCATCAGCGCCCTGAGCCCGACGCAGAGCCTGACCGTCCCGGATCCGGCGGCTTCCGTGCTGTATGTCCCGGGCGTCGCGCAGGTCAATCAAGGGCGTGCGGTGATGCAGATCGGCGGCGGCCAGCTGCAGAACTGGGCGCTCCCGCTCTACAATACGACCTACACCACCGGCTATGCCATTCCGGGCGCCGGCGGCAAGGCGGCGCCGCCGAACGTCAACAACCCGATTTCCAACATCTGGAACAATGCCGCGTCGGCCGACGTTTACGATCGCGACTGGTTCAACTCCACCGGCTGGACGAACAACTCGTTTGTCACCAACCTCGGCAACTACCGCTACCCGGGCGTGACCGATCGTTCGATCTACGACTGGAAGAAGGTCAACATCCTCCAGGCCGATTACGGCAAGCAATCGAACAAGAACTACGAGGTCGATCTCGACCAGGAGCTCCTGGACAATCTGTACCTGAACGCCGGGTGGTTCCGGCAGGATTTCAAGCAGACGACGAATTACACGATCGGCCAGCTCAACGCGACCGCCCTGCGGATCGACGAGAACGTCAATTTGCCGAATGGCTCGCCCAATCCGTATTTCGGGCTGCCGTTCGTGACGGACATGGATCCCGACCGTTATGTGAACAACGAGGTGGATGATCATTTCCGCGCGATGCTGGCGTGGACGCCGGACTTCACGCACTACAAGAGCTGGTTGAGATGGCTGGGCCACCACCAGATCCTCGGGCTCTGGTCACGCGACGAGTCGATGGCGCTGGCCGACCGGCTGCGGCTCAGCTACATCGGCGCCGGCAGCCCGGCGGCGGCGGTCCGCTTCGTGGCGAATCCGAACAACAACGCCGACGGCAGCCGCACCGGATGGCACTTCGGCGGCGCGACCCAGCGGTTCTACTACCTCGCGAATCCGGGCGACCCGCTGGGCAAGGTGACGACCGCGTCGGGCGAGTGGAATGCGGACACATTCACCGGCAACATCCAGGCGTATAATTACCTCACGAACAATTTCGAGGACGAGAATGTCACGGAACAGTATGTCTCCGGCGTGGTGGACCCCGTGCGCAGCCAGCGCACGCTCCAATCCTGGAGCGCCGGCGCCACGGACTACTGGTGGAGCGACCGGCTGATCACGACGTTTGGCGCGCGTCTGGACAAATTCAAGGCGCGGAACACCTCGAGCGGCGCGATCACCGACGCCGACGGCACCGTGCAACCGGCACTGACCCCGCAGCAAAAATATCTGGCCTCGGGCTACTACGATTACGACTCGATCTGGAATCGTTTCCAGCCGTGGCAATACACCACCGGCCGGACGAAGACGGGCGGCGGCGTCTTCCAGCCCTTCAAGAACTGGGACGCCATCGACCATCGCGCGGCCGACGGGAACCTGTTCTGGCAGTTTGTCCGCGACTTCGGCGTGGTCTACAACTGGTCCGACAACTTCGACGTGCCGACCGGCGCGCAGGTGGACGCCTTCGGCAATCAACTGCCGAACCCGCAGGGCGTCGGCCGGGATCTCGGGTTTCAGTTCTCGGGCCTCGACAACAAGCTCTTTGCCCGCGTGACCTGGTTTCGGTCGACCAGCCAGAACTTCCGCGTCTCGGCCGGGACGGCGATCAACCGCCTGACCGCGCAGGTTCCCAACGATACGCCCGACTCCGCGGCGGCGAGCGTCGATGCGCTGTTCAAGGACTGGGCGCGGGCAATCGCCAAGATCAACATGGGGATCGACCCGCGGATTGATCCCCAGCCGGCTTTGAGCCCGCAGCAGGAGCTCGATGTCGAAGCAGCCGCAGAGAAGATATGGCAGTTGCCCTATGACTATTACAACGATCTCCCCGGCGCGATCACGGCGACGGGCGATGCGGCGGCGACGGGCATGGAGATCCAGGTCAATTACAATTCAGGCAACTGGCGGAACCGGTTCACGCTGGGCCGCCAGAGCACGACCAATTCGAACGTGTTGAAACAATACGACCAGTGGTTCGCCGTCCGCAATCCGGTCTGGCAGGCGGCCAAGGCGTCCGACTACCTGCTGCCGCAGTATCAAAATCTGGTGACCTACCGCATCGGTAATCAGGACACCGGTACACAGGTCGATCTCACGAACTTCCTGTCGAGCTACGGCTACAACAGCACGGTGCGGGTCACCAACGCCAACGGCGGGCTCAGCCCGCAGAACTGGATCGACGTCAATCTGACCCCGCAAGTGCAGCTCGCGAAGGACCTCGACGGCCAGGAAGCCCCCGGCCAGCGCAAATATCACTGGGCCTACAACACCGGCTACGACTTCGACTCAGGCTGGCTGAAAGGCTGGGGGATCGGCGGCGCCGAGCGCTGGGAATCGAAATCGATCATCGGCTATTACGGCAAGTCGAGTCACGGCAACTCCGCGAACCCGAACCTCATCGACATCTCGGACACGACGCGGCCGATCTACGACAAGGCGAATTCCTACACCGACCTGTTCGTGAATTACAAAACCAAGCTCTGGAACGGCAAGGTGGGCCTGATCGTGCAGTTGAACGTCGAAGATGTGTTCGAAGGCGGCCATCTGCAGGTCGTCGCCGTCAACTACGACGGCTCGCCGTATGGCTACCGCATCATCGATTCGCGGAAGTTCACGCTGACGACGACCTTCGACTTCTAGGCTGATTTTGCCCCGGCGGGCAGCGCCGGCGCATGGGTGTTACAAGATCCTCCGCCCGGAAGGCGGAGGATCTTTTTCCGAGCGGGGGCGAGGAAGGCGGCGCCGGATTGGTTGGCCGGCCGCGCAGAGCATCAGCGATCCGTGCGCGGCGGTGTCGACGACGACAGTGTCGTTTTGAGCGGGCGGCCCGCGCCGCATCGCGCGAACTGTCCGCAGGCGCCGGTGCTCGTTGAGGCGGGAAGCTCTCTTGCACGCTCAGGCGGGCTTCCTTAGCCCCTTTCCACCCCCATGCGCATCGGCAGCCTGCACGTCCTCGATCTCGTCATCGTTGTCGCGTATCTCGCGTCCGTGGTTTACATCGGCAAACGCGCGTCGAAGGGCACCGGCTCGGAGGACGGATTCTTTCTCGCGGGACGCAAGCTGGGGAAGCTCTACCAGTTCTTCCTGAATTTCGGCAACGCCACCGAGCCACAGGGCGCGGTGAGCACGGCGAGCTTCGTTTACCAGCAGGGCGCGCCGGGTTCGTGGCTGTCGTTCCAGACGGTGTTCATGAATCCGTATTTCTGGTTCATGAACGTGTGGTTTCGGCGCGTGCGGCTGACGACGCTGTCGGACATGTTCGAGGAACGGTTCGCCAGCGGTGGGCTGAGCATGTTTTACGCGTTGTTCCAGGTGCTGGTGGCGTGCGTGTTCCTCGGGTTCGGCAACGTGACGGCCTACAAGATCGCGTCGTCGCTGGTCGTGAAATCCGACACGCAGTGGACGGCGACAGAACGGGCGTCGGTCGAGCAATACCAGGAGTTGCGGAAACTCGAACGCGGACGCGCGGCGGGACTGCTGTCGGCGGCGGGGAAGGAGCGGCTCGGTTTGCTGGAGGAGCGCGATGCGCGCGGCGAACTTCACAGTAACATCACGCTGCTGAACGAGACGGCGTTCTACATCGTGTTCGCGGCCGTCGTGGGCGCCTACATCGTGCTCGGCGGGATGTCCGCCGCGGCGGTGAACGAGGGCCTGCAGAGCGTGCTGATCATCGTGTTCTCGCTGCTGCTGATCCCGACCGGACTGCACGCCATCGGCGGATGGCACGCGCTCGCCCGGAAGGTGCCGGCAAGGATGTTCGGCCTGTTCGGCGCGGATGGATCGGACCAGTTCTCCATTTTTGCCCTGCTGGCGATCCTGCTCGTGAGCATCGTCCAGAACGCCGGGCTGAGCCACAACATGGGGATTTGCGGCTCGGCGAAGAACGAGTTCGCGGCGCGCAGCGGCGTGTCGGGAAATTATTTGAAGCGTTTCATGATCATCCTGTGGGCGTTCGCGGGGTTGATCGCGGTGGCGCTGTTCGGGCCGACCGGGCTGTCGGATCCCGACGAGACGTGGGGCGCGATGGCCAGCAAGCTGCTCGGGCCCGGCCTGGTCGGCCTGATGCTGGCCGGCGTGATCGCGGGCACGATGTCGACGCTGGCGGCGAAGGCGCTGGCGATGTCGTCGCTGTTCGTGCGCAACGTCTACCGCCAGATCTGGCCGGACATCACGCAGGAGCGGGGCGTGTTCCTGGCGCGCTGCACCATCGTGGGCGTGCTCGTGCTCGGCATGATTTCCGCGCTGCTGATGGGCAGTTTCTTCTCGATCGTGAACCTCGTGCTCACCGTGAACGTCCCCTTCGGCGCGGCGGTGTTGTTGACCTTCTGGTGGCGGCGGGTGACGGCGCCGGCGGTCTGGAGCTGCGTGATCCTGTCGACGCTCGCGATCGTCGTCGTGCCCAAGGTCGCGCAATACGTGCCGGCCGTGGCGGGCAACCAGTCGCTCGCGGAGATGAGCCGCAAGCCGGGCGTGGGCGTGTATTTCGAAACCGTGGTGCACAAACGGGCGGACGACCTCGCGACCCCGCGCGTGGGCAGCGGGCGCTTCGACCTCGAGGTGTGGCTGCTCGGCAAGCTCGGACTGAACGTGACCGCGCTCACGCCGAACGAGCGGTTCGCGTGGCAGTTCATGTTCGACGGCCTGTTTCCATTCGCGGTGCTCCTGGTGACGAGCTGGCTGACGCGGCCGACCGACCCGGCGCGGGTGACGTATTTCTACGGCAAGATGAAAACGCCGGTCGGCGCGACGCCGGAACTGGAAGCGGCGGCGATCGCGGAAACGCGGCGGAATCCGACGCGGTTCGACGACACGAAATTGCTGCCCCGATCGAACTGGGAGTTCTGCCGGTGGGATCGCGAGGATGCGGTCGGCTTCATCATCTGCTGCGTGGCGTCCGGGTTGATCGTATTGCTGTTCGTCGGATTGCTGCGCTGGGCGGCGCCGTGAGCAGCCGCGCATGACTATGAACACACGAATCTCAATCCTCCTGGGCTCGCTGGCGATGGCGCTCGGACTGGGCGCGCAGACGCCGGCGCCCGATCTGTCTTCGAATCCGGCTGCCGCGACGGGAACGATCAACCCGAAGCTGCCGACGGTGTTCATCGCGAGCGACTCGACGGCCGCGCACTACAACGGCAACCCGATCCAGGGTTGGGCCGCGCCGTTCGCGGACTACTTCGATCCAGCGAAAATCAACGTGGTCAACCGCGCGCGCGGCGGCCGGAGCAGCCGGACGTTCATCACGGAAGGGTTGTGGGACCAGTTGCTCGCCGATGTGCGGCCGGGTGACTTCGTGTTGATTCAGTTCGGACACAACGACGCCGGCCCGGTCAACGAGGACGCATCGGTGCCGCGTGAGCGCCTGCGTTCGCGCGGCTCGCTCCCCGGCCTCGGCGAGGAAACCCAGGACATCGTCAACGTCATCACGGGAAAACCCGAAACCGTCCACACGTTCGGCTGGTATGTCCGGAAAATGATCGCCGACGTGCGGGCGCGAGCGGCGACGCCGATCGTGCTGTCGCTCACCGTGCGGGACATCTGGAGGGCTGGAAAGGTCGAGCGCGGCTCGGGCCGTTTTCGCGAGTGGGACCGCGAGATCGCGCAGGATGCGGGGGTGCAATTTGTCGATCTCACGCGGATCGTCGCGGACGAATACCAGGAACTCGGCGAAGCGAAGGTGAAGGCATTTTTCCCGCGCGATCACACGCACACGAATCCGGCCGGAGCGGAGCTCAATGCGGCGGCGGTCGTGGCGGGCCTGAAAGGCCTGCGCGGCGGACCGTGGGAAGGATTCATGTCGACGAAAGGTGCGGCGGTTGAGGCGGACAAGATCGGCTGGTTGAACCTGCCGGAACCGGCGAACCCGGCGTTGCCGACGTTGTTGCTGATCGGCGACTCGACGGTGCGCAACGGCCGCGGCGATGGCGCGGGCGGGCAGTGGGGCTGGGGCGAGCCGCTCGTCGACCGTTTCGACGCGGCGAAGATCAACGTCGTCAATCGCGCCATCGGCGGGCTGAGCAGCCGGACCTTCCTGACGCAGGGCCACTGGGATCGCGCGCTCACCTTGCTCAAGTCCGGCGATTTCGTCGTGATGCAGTTCGGGCACAACGACGATGGGCCGCTCAATGACAACTCGCGGGCGCGCGGGACGATTCATGGCGTTGGTGACGAGATGCAGGCGATCGACAACCTGCTCACGAAACAGCACGAGGTCGTGCACAGCTACGGATGGTATTTGCGACGCTACATCCACGACGCGAAGGCGCGGGGCGTGACGCCGATCGTGTGTTCGCCGATTCCGCGCAAGATTTGGAAGGACGGGAGGATCGTCCGGTCGGCGCCGAATGGCTACGCCGGCTGGGCGAAGCAGGTCGCCGAGCAGGAAGGCGTGGCGTTTGTGGACCTCAATGAGTTGATCGCGGCGCGTTACGATGAGCTCGGGCCGGAGCGGGTGAACCTGCTGTTCGGCGATCCGCACACGCACACGAGCCGCGCGGGCGCGGAGCTGAATGCGACGATCGTGGCGGACGCGCTGGCGAAATTGCCGGGGCTCGGGTTGGGCGCGAGGCGGCGGTGAGCAAGTGGGGCGGGTCTGAGACCCGCCCTACTCATGCGACGGGTGCGCGCAGGGTCGGGCCTTCGCGGAGGATCGCGGGAATCGTCGTGAGCGACGGTTGTTCGGGAACGCCGAATTCGTTGTGCAGGAGCTGGCCGATCACGAGCTCGGCGGCGCGGGCGCCGAGCTGGCCGGTGCGCAAATCGAGCGCGGCGCACTCAGCGCCGGTCCGGAGCGAGTTGAGGCAGACGAAGGCGTGCGTCTTCGGCATTTTTGCCCCGCAGGCTTTCATCCACGCGATCGCCTCGGGAAAATGGCCGAGCACGACGTCGGGATCGTATTTTTTGAACCACGCGGCGAAATCGGATTGGCGGACGTTCTTGAGCCGCAACGCGGGGACCGTGGAGATTTTGGGCAGATATTTTTGCAGCGCGAGGAACGCACCTTCCCAGCGGAAGTGGAGGCGCTCGTCGTGCGTGATCTCCATGAAGAGCCCGGGCCGGCGGTAGCCGCGCGCGTGGAGCTCCTGCAACAGGCCGATCATCGAGCGGTAGTGATCGGAACAGACGCAGTGCAGCGGCGGGTGGTCGATGAAGTAGTCGGCGTAGACGGCGGTGTAACGCTTCCAGCTCAGCTCCGCCAAGTCGGGGAAACCGGAGGCGGGCAGGACGACGAGTCCCTGGATGCCGCGGGTGTGGAGGATCGTGTCGAGCCGGTTGAGGCGGAGGCCCTCGGGACCGATGACGAAATGCTCGACCTTGAAGCCGAGCTCGTTGGCGCGCTCGGCCACGCCAGCGAGCAGGCTCTCGTTGTAGCGAACGGCGTGGCTCGGGCGGCCGGACTCGACGATCTCGACGGCGGCGAGCACGCCGCGGAATTGCTGGCCGCGGGAGCGCCGCAGCAGCGACATGACGGCGCCGGTGAGGGGATTGCGTTCGTAGCCGGCGGCCTTGGCCGCGGCCTGGACGCGCGCAACCGTCTCGGCGTTGACGCGCGGCGAGCCGCGCAGCGCATCAGAGACGGTGGTGCGCGAGAGGCCGAGGGAACGGGCCAGCGTGCGCAGGGTGGGGGCGGCCATGGTGCGCGGCTAGGATTTGCCGGAGGGCGCGAAGTTCAACGCAAATTCGGACTGGCCGAATTTCGCGCGCAGCCGGGGCGGAAAATTCGAACTATCCCATGCAGCCGGGCTCGCGATGCAGAGGCCGGCGGGTAATGTCCTGCTCACACCCACCGCCCGATGATTCGCAAGGCGTTTGTCATGTCCGTCGATGCCGGCCGCGAGGCCGAATACGAGCGGCGTCACCAGCCGATCTGGCCCGAACTCGAAAAGGTGCTGCAGGCGCACGGCGTGCACAACTACTCGATTTTTTTGGACGCGGGGACGCGACAGCTTTTCGGCTACGTCGAAATCGAGGACGAGGCGCGGTGGGCGGCGATCGCGCAGACGCCGGAATGCCGGCGCTGGTGGAAGCACATGCGCGAAGTGATGCCCAGCCATGCGGACGACAGCCCGGTTTCGCGGGAGCTGCGGGAAGTTTTTCACTTGAAGTAAGCTTGGAGCGCGGGGCTTCAGCCCGCGGCGCCGTGTCAACCGCGCGCCTCAAGCACCGCACGAATTTTTTTCCCATGCCCCCGATCACCCGTCGTGAATTTGTCCGTTCCGCTGCGCTCGCCGCGGCGGCCACCCAAATGGTTTCGCCGATGCGCGCCGCCGCGGCAACGCCGGCGGCCGCAGTCCCGCCGGCGGCGCCGCGGAAACCGCTGCCGGAGGACGCGGCCGAGCTGCACTGGCTCGACGCAGCCGCGCCGGCGGCGATGACGGGAGCGACATGGGGCGTGCCGTGGCCGCGCGGAAAGCACGCGAAGGAGACGGCGTTTGCATTGCGCACCGCCGACGGGCAACCGGTGCCGGTGCAGACGTGGCCGCTCGCAACCTGGCCGGACGGGACGTTGAAATGGACCGGGCACGCGATTCCGGCCGATGCGCCGGGGGCGGCGAATTATGAAATCGCGCCGGGCGCGGCGGCGGCGCCGCCGAGGGCGTTGCGCACCGGGGAGACGGCGGAGGCGATCGAGGTCGACACGGGCGTGGTGAAGTGCCGGATCGCAAAGAAAGGGGCGGTGCTGGTCGAATCGATCACGCGCGGCGGACGGGAGATATTACGCGGCGGACGGCTGGTGTGCCTGCGGCAGGCGAGCGCCGAGCCGGCGGCGAACGGCGCGAGCGTGCGGGAGGAATTCGTCGGCGCAATCGATGCGGTGACGCTGGAGCAGCGCGGACCGGTGCGGGCCGTGGTGAAGATCGAGGGCCGGCACGCGATCGCGAACGGCGGGCGGGCATGGCTGCCGTTTGTCGTGCGGTTGTATTTTTATTCGGGGGGCGAGGCGGTGCGGGTGATGCACACGTTCGTTTTCGACGGCGACGCCGCGAAGGATTTCATTGCCGGGCTCGGGTTGCGGTTTGGCGTGCCGATGCGCGACGCACTTTACGACCGGCATGTGCGGTTCGTGGGCGAAGGGGCGGGGCTTTGGGCGGAAGCGGTGCAGGGCATCACGGGGCTGCGGCGCGATCCGGGCGCGGCGGTGCGCGAGGCACAGATCGCGGGCCAGGCCTGTCCGCCGCTGGGCGAGTGGGACCGGCGGGTGACGGACCGGTTGAAATACGTGCCGGTGTGGGGCGACTTCACGCTGGTGCAGTCGTCGGCAGACGGGTTCGAAATTCGGAAGCGGACGAAACCGGGGCAGGGCTGGATCGGTGCGGGCTGCGGCCGGCGGGCGGGCGGGACGGGTTACATCGGCGGCGTGTCCGGCGGGGTGGCGTTTGGGCTGAGAAATTTCTGGCAGAGTCATCCGGCGCAGCTCGACGTGCGCGGCGCGGGTGGCGACGAGGCGGAGGTCACGATGTGGTTGTGGTCGCCGGAGGCGCCGGCGATGGACCTGCGCGCCTATCACGACGACCTGGGGGAGGACACGTATGCGAAGCAGCTCGATGCGCTCGAGATCACCTACGAGGATTACGAGCCGGGATTCAACACGCCGCACGGCATCGCGCGGACGAGCGAGTTGATGCTGTGGGCCCTGGCGACGACGCCGGCGCGGGAGCGGACAATCGAGCTGGCGGCGGCGGTGCGCGCGCCGGCGGTGATCGTGTGCCGGCCGGAGTATTATCATTCGATCGGATTGTTCGGCACGTGCTGGGGACTGCCGGACCGCTCGACTCCGGCCAAGGCGCACATCGAGGACGACTTGGATTTCTATTTCGATTTCTACCGGAAGCAGATCGAGCAGCGGCACTGGTATGGGTTCTGGAATTTTGGCGACGTGCGGCACACCTATGACGCGGACCGGCACGTGTGGCGCTACGACGTCGGCGGGTTTGCCTGGGATAACTCGGAGCTCTCGCCGGATTTGTGGCTGTGGTATTCGTTCCTGCGCACGGGGCGGCCGGATGTTTTTCGCGTGGCGGAAGCGATGACGCGGCACACGGGCGAGGTGGATGTTTATCACCTCGGCCGGTTCCGCGGACTCGGCTCGCGGCACAACGTGCAGCACTGGGGCGACAGCGCGAAGCAGGTGCGGATCAGCACGGCGGTTTACCGGCGGTTCTACTACTACCTGACGGCGGACGAGCGCGTGGGCGACCTGATGCACGAGCTGCTCGATTGCGACGAGCGTGTCGCGGCGATTCCGCCGGGCCGGAAGATCGGTCGGGCGGAGGGAGACAAACGCTGG
>DASZPP010000164.1:0-12168 GCA_035549975.1 Opitutus sp. | reverse complement strand
GTTCGCGTTGTTGGCGACGAGGGTGCCGCTGCTGACGGTCGTCAGGCCGGAGTAACTGTTGCTGCCGCTCAGCGTCAGCGTGCCGGTGCCGAGCTTGGTGAGCGAATGCGAACCGCCGGATTCGCCGATGCCGCCGGCGAGCGTGAGGGTGCCGTCGGTGCCGATCGCCGCATCGGCGGCAAGGGTGATGGTGCCGCCGAGCGACGCGGTGCCGATGCCCGTGAGCGCGCCGTTGCCCGCCGCGCCGACGCCGGAGAGCGTGAGCGGCTCGGCGCCGACGGCGACGCCGTTGAGCGTGAGCGTCGCGCCATCGGCGACGGTGGTGCCGCCGGCGGTGGTGCCGAGGGCGTCGGCGTGGCTGGCGATCAGCGTGCCGCCGCTGATGATGGTCAGGCCGGTGTAGCTGTTGTCGCCGCTCAGCGTGAGCGTGCCGACGCCCGTCTTGCTGACATAGCTGATCCCGACGGGAGACGGGTTGGCCAGCAGCCGGGTGGAAACATTGAGGACCGACGGCGCCGTGCCGCTGTCCACCTCGAACGTGATGACGCCCGACAACGTGGCGGTCGCGGCGTCGATGGTGGAAGGCGTGTCGCCGGAGACGTAGATCCCCTGGTTGCCGCCGCCGGGAAAATAGTAGTTTCCGTAGAACTGATCGGTCGGGGAGTTTCCGCTCAACGTGCCGCCCTGCATGAAAAGCTTGTTGAACTCGACGGTCGATCCGCTGGTGAAGAAAACTCCTCCGGAAAGCAGCGTGATCGTGTTCGTGTATAAACCGGCGTTGCTGCCGGTGACCTGAACGGTGGCGTTGCTGACGGTGATAGGAGAAGGGAAGCTAAGGACGCTCGAGGAGCGCGACAGGGCGAGCGTGCCGCCGTTCACCGTCGTCGCGCCGGTGTAGCCGATCAGGGCAGGATCGATGACGACGGTGCCGGAGCCGGACTTGACGAGCGTGCCGCTCCCGGCGAGCGCGGTCGAAATCGTGCCGGAGCTGACATCGTAGGTGCCGGCGTAAAGGGTGCCGCCGGTGAGGCTGCCGGACTGGAGCGAAACGGTGCCCGCGGTCTGGGTGGTCGAGCCGAGCGAAAGCGTGCCGCCGTTCACCGTGACGGTGCTGCCGTGGGCGAGGATGTCCTGCGCGCCGAGCGCGAGCGTGCCGGCGTCGACCGCGGTGTCGCCCGTGTAGCTGTTGGCGCCGGAAAACGTGAGTGTCCCGGAGCCGAGCTTCGTCACCCCGCCCGAACCGGAGAGTGCGGTGGAGAGCGTGACGTTGTTGCCGTTGGTGTCGAAGCTCGCGCCGCCGGCGCCGATCACGGGATTGAGCACCGACGAGACATCGGTCGTGGTGCCGCTGGCCCAGCGGAGGCCGCCGCCGTCGAGCGTGACGGTGCCGCTGCCGAGATTGGCGAGGGAGGAGAACTCGAGCAGCCCGCCGGTGATCGTGGTGCCGCCGGTGTAGGCGTTCGAGCCGGTGAGGGCGAGCGTGCCGGCGCCGGCCTTGGTGAGCGAGCCGGCGGTGCTCGCGATGCTGCCGCCGTAGGTGACGTCGAAGCCGTTCGTGTCGAGCGTGGCGCCGCTGGCGCCCAGCGTGAAGGCGCGCAGGTCGTTGAAGGCGGCGCCGTATTTGATGCCGCCGCCGTTGAGCGTGAGACCGCCGGTGCCGAGGCGGGCGTCGCTGTCGATCTGGAGAAAGCCGCCGGCGACCGTCGTGCCGCCGGCGTAGCTGTTCGTGCTGTCGAACGTGA
Source organism: Opitutus sp. (assembly GCA_035549975.1). Lineage (GTDB taxonomy): Bacteria > Verrucomicrobiota > Verrucomicrobiia > Opitutales > Opitutaceae > Opitutus. The sequence goes on along the minus strand of DASZPP010000164.1, from coordinate 10,426 downwards.
ACGTGCCCGTGCCGACCTTCGTGAGCGAGGAGTGGGAGCCCGAGCCGGTGTAGGTGCCGGTGAAGGTCGTGCTCGCGTTGTTGGTGCCGACCGTGACCGCCATGTCGGTGTTCGCGGTGACGAATTGCCCGATGCCGGACAGCGAACCGAAACTCACGGCGGAGCCGGCCACGGTCAGCTTGGCGCCCGCGTTGAGCAGATTCACGGTGGCGGTGCCGCCGGAATTTCCCAGGAAACTGACGTTCGTGTTGGCGTCCACGGCCGTGATCGTCGCGGCCCCGGCCGAGGTGAAGATGAAGCCGACGCCCGCGTTGGCGTAGAGGGTGAAGTTCGCGTTGCCGCCGGAGGAGCTGTCGTTGAAGTCCACCGTCGTCCGGGCGAGATTGAAGGTGCCGCTGGCCGCCGAGGAGTTGTTGTTGAAGTTGATGCTGTAGAGCGGGGAGTCGGGGTCGGCGGAGCCCACGTTGAAGGTGGCGCTGCCCGCGCTCGAGGTGTCGTAGAAGTTGTAATTGTCCGAGCCGTAGCTGCCGCTGGCGACGTCGGAGCCGGTGAAATCGCCGGCAAATGCGGAAGCCGCGGACAGCACCGCGGGGAGGATCGGCCAGAATCGGCGCAGGCAGCCCATGTCCCAAGTCACTAAAGGATGCCGCGGCCGGCGCACGATTTCGCTGTCCGCATTTTTTTGTAGGTGCCAACCCTACAAAATCGGCTAGCACGATTGCATGCCGTCGCAACGGGAAGTTTTGCTCGTCGACGACCATCCGGTCGCGCTCGCGGGGCTGCGCCTCGTGCTGGAAAAGCCGCCGGCGTGGACCGTCCGCGGTGAGGCGCGCGACGCGAATGCGGCCCGCCGGCTCGCGGAGGAATTGCAGCCGGACTTCATCGTGCTCGACCTGCGGCTCGGCGGGCGCGACGGGCTGGAGCTGGTCGAGGACCTGCACGCGGCCTGCCCGGCGGCGCAGATCCTGGTTTTCTCGAGCCTCGACGAGATTCGCTACGCGCCGCGCGTCCTCCGCGCGGGAGCGCGCGGCTTGGTCGCGAAGGATCGCGATCTCGACGACGTCCGCGTCGCGCTCGAACGGCTGGCGGGCGGCGAGTATGCGTTCAGCGCTGCGGTGCAACGCACGCTCTTCGACGCCGCCGCGGGCGGGCGGCACGGCAATCCGCTGGACGAGCTGTCGAACCGCGAACTGCAGATTCTCCGGCTGCTCGGCGAGGGCCGGCGCACGACGGAGATCGCGGAGGAGCTGAACCTTGGCGTGAAAACCGTCGGCACCTACCGCGAACGACTGAAGGCCAAGCTGCGGATCGCGGACGGCCGCGAGCTGGAGGAGCGGGCGCGGGAGTTTGTCGGGAAGGAACGCGACGTGCGCGTGGGCAAACGGGAGTGAAGACGCGCCCGCGCTGCACTCGTACTTTGACCACGGATTTCACGGATGAGCACGGATTGAATCTCGCCGTCATCCGCGTCCATCCGTGAAATCCGTGGTTCAACCCAGATTGGAAATCGATTCAGGCCCGGCTCACCGATGAAATCCGATCCGTTCGCCGACACCGGAGAGTTTCTCGACGTGATCACCGCGATCAACCTGCGGCGGATCTGGATCGTCCTGCTCGTCGGCACGGGGCTGGCGGTGGCGGTCTTCGTGACCGAGCTGCTGCTCGCGGAGCCCGGTACGGGCACGCGGGTCGCCGGCAGCGATCTGATCGTCTCGGCGCTCACGATCCTGGTGTTCTGGCGCGTGCGGCAGCGGCCGCGGCGCGGGCGGTGGCCGCGGTTGCTGGTCGCCGGGTTCACGGTGATGTGGCTGCTGTCGCTCGACGTCTATTATTTTGCCGCGTTCGCCGGGGGGACCCACAACGCGAGCTACGCCATCGGCGTGATGGTCGCCGCCGTGTGTTTCCTGCTGCCGCCGCGCGTCATCCTGCCGGCGCTCGGCCTCAATCACGCGTATTATTGCATCCGGCTGCTGCTGGCGCACGCCACCGGCCGCCCGGTGACGGCCCCGCTGATCGACGGCACCGTGTGCGTGGCGATCGCCGGCTTCGCCTCGTGGTTCCTGTACCACGCGGCCCGGGAAAATTTTTTCAAGGAGCGCACCATCGCGGAACGCAACCGCGCGCTCGCCGCCTCGAACGCCGAGCTGCGCGAGGTCATGGCGATCGCCGCGCACGACCTGCGCAGCCCGCTGCACGACCTGCGCAACCTGCTCGCGCTCGGGCGGCGCGAGGCCGGCGCCGAGGTCGGCTCGCTCGCCCGGCTCTTCGCGCTCGCGACCGACTCCTGCAGCGCGATGGTGAACCTCGTCTCGCGACTCGTCGAGGCGCACGAGGCGGAGGAGTCCGGCGCGAAGCTCGTCCTCGTGCCGCTCGACCTCCGCGACACCTGTCGCGCGGCGGCGGAGCGCGCCCGCGCGGGCGCCACGGCCAAAGGTCAACGGATCGCGCTCTCCCTGCCCGAGGTGCCGGCGGTCGCACGGGTCGATGCGGCGCGGCTGGCGCAGGTGATGGACAATCTGCTCGGCAACGCCGTGAAATTTTCCCCGCGCGATGCGACGATCGAGCTCGCGTTGGTCGTGCACGATGATGCGTGCCGCATCGAGGTGCGCGACGAGGGCCCCGGCGTGCCGGAGGCCGAGCGCGCAACGTTGTTTCAAAAATTCAACCGGGGCAGCGCCCGGCCGACGGGAGGCGAAAGCAGCACGGGCCTCGGCCTGCACATCGTGAAGACGCTGGTGGAGGCGATGGACGGCCGCGCGAGCTGCGCCGACCGGGATGGCGGCGGTGCGGTGTTTCGCGTCGAGCTGGCGGCGCTGCCGCCCGAAACATGATCACGGTAAAAATATGCGGCGTGCGGCGGGTGGAGGATGCGCTGGCCGCGGTCGAGGCGGGCGCGGACGAGATCGGGCTGCTCGTCGGCCAGCGGCACCCGAGCGGAGATTTCATCGAGGTGGAAAAAGCAGCGGCGATCGTCACCGCCTGCGCGGCGCGGATCAGGCCGGTGCTGGTGACGCATGTGAGCGATCCCGACGAGGTGCATGCGCTCGCACAGGCGACGGGCGTGCGCGAAATCCAGGTGCACAGTGAAATGTCGCCGGCGGGGTTGACGCGATTGCGGGCGCTGGGCGGGTATCGGCTAAGAAAGTCGTGGCACGTGACCGGACCGGAGAGTTTAAGCTATGGCGATGCCTATCGCGGCGGGGCGGATTCGTTCCTGCTCGATTCGATGAATGCCGCGACAGGGCAGGTGGGCGGAACCGGGCGGGCGCATGACTGGAACCTGAGCCGCGAGATCGTGGCGCGCTGCGCCGGCACGCCGGTGATTCTCGCCGGCGGGTTGACGCCGGAAAACGTGGCGGCGGCGGTGCGGCAGGTGCGGCCGGCGGGCGTGGACGTGAATTCGGGAACGAAGGGCGCGGACGGGTTCAAGGATCCTGCGCGCGTGCGGGCATTCGTGCGCGCAGCGAAGGCGGCGTGAGGCGGCGCGCGGCGACAATGCACGCGGGGCGCCTAGATCAACGGTCCGCGGTCGCGCGGGGTCTGGCGGGGTGCTGCAGCAGAAGGCCGTAATGATGGGGTGCGCAGCGGGAAAAATCTGCATCGCGAACGAAAACGAAGCCGGCCGATTCGGCCCAGGCGCGGCATTGGCCGGGGCGCGGGCGGATGGCCAGCGGCGGGCCGCGGGGTGTGGCGGGGTCGTAATTCCAGTGGATGATCGAGAGATGGCCGCCGGGCTTCAGAATGCGGTGCGCTTCGCGGAGCAGCGCGAGCGGTTCTTCGAGGTGAAGGATGTTGTAGAGCATCGCGTGGTCGATGCCCGCATCGGGCAGGCCGGTGCCGGTGGCGACGAAATCGCGGAGTTCGGCGCGAAGATTGGCGAGGCCGGAGTCGCGCGCGCGCTGGCGGACGAGCGAGACGAGCGGGGACTCGATGTCGAAGGCGTGAACGGCTCCGCGAGTGAGTTGCGCGGCGGGAAGCGCGAAAGTGCCGTAGCCGGAGCCGAACTCGGCGATGGTTTCGCGCGAGTTCGGTTGAAGGAATTGCGCGAGGATGCCGGCGGGATCGAAGAAAGCGGACCATGCGTCCTCGGGAGGCATGCCACTTTCGCGGGCTTTCATGGGATGACCGGCTGCGGGCGAGTAAGTTCGACCGACGCAGGCGGGACGCCTGCGCTACTCAGATCAGGCCGAGTTTCATTTTGCCTTCCTCGGAAATCATCTGCTGGTTCCACGGCGGATCCCAGGTGATGCGGACGTCGGCGTCGGTGACGCCCGGGACGAGGAGGATTTTCGATTTGGCGTCCTCGGCGATCGCGGGACCCATGCCGCAGCCGGGAGCGGTGAGGGTCATCGAGACGTTGACCTTGTAGGCGGACGCAGCGGTGTCGGCGGCACCGGCGGGGCCGTCGATTTTTTCAACGTCGAGCGAGTAGACGAGACCGAGGTCGACGATGTTCACGGGAATCTCGGGATCGAAGACCTTGCGGAGCTGGGCCCAGATCGCCTCGGGATCGGGCGCGCCGTCGGAGAGCGTTGGAGCGGCGACGGTGTTGTCGATGACCTGTTCGCCGAGCGCGTCGCCGTCCTTGCCGTCGATGCGGAAGAGGCCGAAGTCGGTCTGGACGGTGTAGCTGCCGCCGAGCGTCTGATGAATGACGACGGACGTGCCGGCGGCCAGCGGCGTCTTGTCGCCGGAGGGAATCTGGGTCGCGACGAGGTCGCGGGAGAGGACGCGTTCGCGAATCATGGTGGGACTAGCGAGCATCGGGTAGCGAGTAGTGAGTAGGAAGGCAAATGCTCGCTACCCGCTACCGGATACCCGCTACTTTTGGAATTGGGTTTGGATCAGGGAGCGGAGGGCGTCGTGGAGCGGCTCGCTCTCGAGGCGCTGGAGGACTTCTTCGAAAAAGCCGAAGGTGAGGAGTTCGTCGGCGGCGGCTTTGCTGATCCCGCGGGAGCGAAGATAGAACTCCTGCTCGGGGTCGATGCGCGAGCTCGTGGCGCCGTGGGTGCAGCGGACGTCGTTGGCCTGGATTTCGAGGCCGGGGAGCGAGTTCGCCTCGGCGTCGTCGCTGAGCATGAGGTTGCGGTTGCTCTGGTAGGCGTCGGTTTTCTGGGCGTCGGGATCGACGACGATCAGGCCGGAGAAGATCGTGCGGGCCTTGTCGCGGAGGGCGTTTTTGTAGAGAAGGTCGGATTTCGTGTTCGGCGCCTGGTGGATCTGGAGTGTGCGCTGGTCAAACTCCTGCGTGCCGTCGGCGACGGTGAGCGCGAGCATTTCGGAAAACGCGCCGGGCGCCTGGAGCTGTGAGAGCGATTCGTGCCGGGCCTGGCGGGCGCCGAGGTGGAGGTTGAGCGACTGCACGCGGGCGTCGCGGCGGACGACGGTGGAGTTGAGCTGGAACGAGAGCGTGTCGCGCGACCACGCCTGGGCGGCGACGTAGGTGAGATGGGCGCCGTGGGCGGCGTAGAGGTCGTTGGCGCCAAGGGCGAGCGCGAGCGCCTGCGGCGCTGGCGAGGGGCCAGAGGCGAGAGGCGAGAGGCTGTCCAGCGAAACGAAGTAGTCGATGACGGTGGCTTTCGAGTTGTCATCGGCGATGACGAGGGTGTGAGGGAAGACGGCGGTGTTCGCGCCGGCGGCGGCGTGGACGACGACGATTGGCGCGGCGACTTCGACGCCGCGCGGAATGTGGATGAAGGCGCCGTCGGCGATGAACGCGGTGTGGAGCGCGGCGAATTTCTCGGAGCCGAGTTTCTGCGGCTGGGCCATGAAATGCTTGCGAAGAAGTTCGGAATGGTTCGCGAGCGCGTCGGAAAGGGTGGTGACAAGGACGCCGGGAGGAAGGTCGGCTCGCTGGCGCTCGCCGCTACGGACGACGGTATTGTTGACGAACGTGAGCGCGACGGGGCCGAAGGGCGACTCGATCGAAAGCCCGGCGGGGACGCCGGCCCCGACCTGCACGTCGGCGAGGGTGAGCGTGGCGATGCTGCTGAAGCGCCAGGCTTCGTCGGTGCGCTTCGGCATCGGCAGGGACGCGAAGGATTCGTAGGCGGCGCGCTTGCGGTCGAGCCACCAAGCGGGCGCGGAGGGCTGCGTCGCGAGGTGCGCGGCGAAGGCATCCGGCGTGAAGGCGCCGGTGGCGGAGTGGGCGACGGTGGAAGATGAAGAGGATGCGGACATCGCGGGCGAAATGACGAATAACGAATGACGAATTGCGAACGGGGCGACGAGACGAAGGCCGATGAACATTTGTCATTCGGCATTCGTCATTCCGTCGGCGTCAGCCGACGGAGCCCTCCATTTCGAGGTCGATGAGGCGCTTGAGCTCGACGCTGTATTCCATCGGGAACTGGCGGGCGAGGTCGTTGATGAAGCCGTTCACGGCGAGGCTCATCGCCTGGCCCTCGGTCAGGCCGCGCTGCTGCATGTAGAAGATCATTTCCTCGTTCACCTTCGAGACGCTGGCCTCGTGCTGCGTGGCGTTCTGGTCGCCGCGGACGGTGATCGCGGGGTAAGTGTCGGTGCGGCTGTTCGTGTTGATGAGCAGCGCGTCGCACTCGGTGTTGTTCTTGCAGCCCTTGAGGTGCTTCGGGATGTGGACCATGCCGCGGTAGGTCGCTCGGCCCTGGCCGACGGAGATGGATTTCGAGACGACGTTGGAGGTCGTTTCGTCGGCAGCGTGGATCATCTTCGCGCCGGTGTCCTGGTGCTGGCCGTCGTTGGCGAGCGCGATGGAGATGACTTCGCCGCGGGCCTTGCGGCCCTTGAGGACGACGCCGGGATATTTCATCGTGAGGCGGCTGCCGATGTTGCAGTCGATCCACTTGATCTCGGCGTTCTCGTGGGCGACGCCGCGCTTGGTGACGAGGTTGAAGACGTTGGCGGCCCAGTTCTGGACGGTGATGTATTGGATCTTCGCGCCCTTGAGCGCGACGAGCTCGACGACGGCGCTGTGGAGCGTGGAGGTCGAGAATTTCGGTGCGGTGCAGCCCTCCATGTAGACGACCTCGGCGCCCTCGTCGGCGATGATGAGCGTGCGTTCGAACTGGCCGAAGTTTTCCGCGTTGATGCGGAAGTAGGCCTGGAGCGGCTGGGCGACCTTCACGCCGGGCGGGACGTAGATGAACGAGCCGCCGGAGAAGACGGCGCTGTTGAGCGCGGAGAACTTGTTGTCGCCGGTCGGGATGATCTTGCCGAAAAACTTGCGGAAGATTTCCGGGTGCTCGCGCAGGCCTTCGGTCGAGTTGACGAAGATGACGCCTTGTTTTTTGACGAGCTCCTTGACGTTCGAGTATGCCGCCTCGGAGTCGAACTGGGCTTCGACGCCGGCGAGGAACTTGCGCTCCTGCTCGGGAATGCCGAGGCGCTCGAAAGTTTTTTTGATGTCGTCGGGCACTTCGTCCCACGTGCGCTTGGGCTTCTGGCCCTGGGAGAGATAATAACGGATTTTGTCGAAATTGATGTTCTCGAGATCCTTCGTCGCCCAGTGCGTCGGGAGCGGTTTGTCGAGGAAGGTCTTGAGGGCCTTGAGCCGGAACTCGAGCAGCCACGGCGCTTCCTTCTTCACCGAGCTGATGTAGCGGATGGTGTTTTCGTTCAGGCCGGTGCCGGCGTCGAAGTCGTATTTGACGTTGTAGCTGAAATCGCCGGCGGTCTGGTCGATGCCCGCGACGGGATTTTCCGTGACGACGGTTTCGTCGATCGCGGGATCCGGCGGGGCGGCGAGGTCGGAAGGGGGCTTCATGAAGAAGTTGAGAGTTGAGGGTTGAGAGTTGAGGACCGCGCAATGAAGCGGTCTCTGCGCTCACGCGCGGGGCTGCGGGTTCAGGCGGCGGTCGCTTTTTTGAGCCAGTCGTAGCCCTTGGCCTCGAGTTCGAGGGCGAGGTTCTTGTCGCCGCTCTTCACGATCCGGCCTTCGTGCATGACGTGCACGAAGTCGGGCACGATATAGTTGAGGAGGCGCTGGTAATGAGTGATGAGGAGGACGCCGGGAGGGTGGGCGCCGGCGCGGATGGCGTTGACGCCCTCGGCGACGATGCGGAGGGCGTCGATGTCGAGGCCGGAGTCGGTTTCGTCCATCAGTGCGAAGGCGGGCTCGAGCATCGCCATCTGGAGGATTTCACAGCGCTTTTTCTCGCCGCCGGAGAAGCCGTCGTTGACGGCGCGCGAGGTGAATTTCCGGTCGATCTTCAGCAAATCCATCTTGCTGTAGAGGCGCTTGTAATAGGCGGTGGCGTCGAGTTCCTCGCCCTCGGCGAGGCGGGCCTGCTGGGCGGCGCGGAGGAAATTGGCGATGGTGACGCCGGGGATCTCGCTCGGGTATTGGAAGGCGAGGAAGACGCCGGCGCGCGCGCGCTCGTCGGGCTCGAGTTCGAGGAGCGACTTGCCGTCGATCAGCACGTCACCGGATGTGATCGTGTAGTCCGGATGACCGGCGATCGCTTTCGCGAGGGTGGATTTGCCGGTGCCGTTCGGGCCCATGATGGCATGGACCTCGCCGCGGCGGATCGTGAGCGAGAGGCCCTTGACGATCGGTTTGTCGCCGATGGCAACGTGCAGGTCTTTGATTTCGAGTTGGCTCATTGCGAAAGTTGAGAGTTGAGGGCTGAGAGTTGAGAGACGAACCGCTCAGCGGGCGGGGCGCCTGGCTTTGCCGCGCCCTTCGGCCGGCTCGGGGCGTGGTGAGCGGGTCGAACCGCGGAAGATGATCTCGACGGAGGAGGCGTCGTAGCCGGAGGGCAGGATGTTCTTCACCTTGTCGAGCAGCACCGCGGGAAGATCGATGTCGTGGGTCTGGCCGGTCGCTTCGTCGTGAAAGTGCGCGTGCGGATGGAGATTCGGGCAGTAGCGGGTGGGGCCGCGCTCGAAATTGACGGCGCGGACGAGGTTGCACTGCACGAGCGTGTCGAGGCAGTTGTAGACGGTGGCGAGCGAGATGGTCGGCAGCTCGCTGCGAACCCGCGCATAAACCTCGTCGGCGGTCGGATGGTCGCGCTTGTTGAGGAGGACGTTGAAAACGAGTTCGCGCTGGGGGGTGGAGCGCAGTCCGCTGTCGGCGAGTTTTTGCGCCAACGAATCAGGGGCGGAGGTGTGTTCGGAGATCATTTCGTGAGGGAGCGGCTAACAAACTGGAATGGTTCCAAGTTTCAACTGATATTTAGAATTATTCCAATTAGGATGCAAACGCTTCGCCGCGTTTCGTTGGATTCGCCCGGCAAGCGCTTCAGAAGCTCGTGACGAAGCGGAGCAGCAGCAGGAGCGCATCGCGTTGCGCCGGGCTCCCTCCCGGATGCCGGATCCACTGCACGTCGGGCTTGACCGAGAAATGATCCGACAGCGCGAAATCGTAGCAAACTTCGACGGCGCCCTCGAAGTCCATGCGCGGAGCCGTGGGATCGAGGAGCTGCGCAGTCGCCGTGAAACCGGAGCTGAAGCGCGCGTGGGTGAAACCCAGGGCCAGCACGTCCTTCGGCCGCCCCGGCACCGCGCCCGTCCAGGCGATGCCAGTGTCCACGGCCCACGACAGCGCGTTGCGATCGGCGACGGCGGCGCCGAGCCGGCTGAAGAAATCGACGAAACCGGGCTGGTCGCGCTCACCGTTCAGCACGCGTTCAAAGGTCACGTAGCCGCCGGTGTTGCCGGCGTGCTGGCGCGGGGCCGCGCCGGTGCGGGTGAACGACCGGCCTGAGTCGTCGGCATACACATCGGCGAACGTGGCGGTGTGATGCCACACGCCGAGCTTCAACCGGCCGCGGCGGTCGGATGGCGCGAAGGCCAGTTCGGCGATGGTGAACCAACCTTGTTCGCCGCCGAGTCGATAGTGCCAGCCGTGCGCGTTGACCGTCGGGTCGCCGGTCGGCGAATCGAACGTGTCGCCGTCGTAGAGGCCGATGCGCGCGGTGACCGCGGGCGAAAGCGCGCGCTCGAAACGCACACCGGGCGCGGCGACGTAGAAGGCCGGGCCGGTGTTGATCGTGTTCGCCGAGATGAATGCGGGCCAGCCGAAGGCGCTGTTGGCAAAATGGCCGCCCGCTTCGGTGCCGGCGAATTCCTCGTCGGCCAGCAGCGCGCCGGTCCGGATGGACCAATTGTCGCCCGCGATCTCGAACCACCACGCGTAGAGGCGGGTGCTGCTGTAGGCTTCGATGTTGCTCGCGGCGAGGAAATCGCCGAGGAAGCGCCCGGTCGGCCCGTCGCCCGCATGATTCAGCACGCTCGCGAAAGCCTCCAGCCGCGGCGCGCCCAAACGGGCGGGCGTGTTGCGCCAGGCCATGTGGCCGATGGTGAGCGATTCGAAGGCATCACCAGTCCTCGCGCCGCCACTCAGCCCGGCCGCGGCTTCGAGAGTGAGGTCGAGCCCGGCGGTGAACGCGGAAGATTCCTCCGTCGCGCGCGAGAGGGAAATCGTGCACACGAACGAAAGCGA
>DASZPP010000163.1:0-3021 GCA_035549975.1 Opitutus sp. | reverse complement strand
CGCTACATCATGGACACCGTCGGCTCGTCGGTGTCGGGCCAGTTTCCGCTGCTCGAAAACCTGCCGCCGATGAACGACGACGGCGCCGGCGGGATGCACCTCTACGCACCGTGGTGGCTCTACCGGGAGCAACTCGCGGGCAAGCTCGGCTTCGCGCGCGGCTACCACATCGAGCTCTGGGGCGGAAAGCAGATGCCGGGGATGTTCGGCACCGGTTCGAAGTCCTACGGTCGCGCGCTCAAGGAGGAGGCGCGGCGCTACTACGGCTCGTCCGCCGGGTTCAGCGGACGCGGCGAGATGATCCCGAACGAGAATTCGTTTTGCGAAATCCATCCGACTTTGAAGGACAAATGGGGCATCCCCGTGCTGCAGTTTCACTGGCAGTGGTCCGAGCACGAAATCCGGCAGGCGGCGCACATGCAGCGCACGTTTGTGGACCTGATCGGCGCGATGGGCGGCAGGGTGAACGGCAGCCCGGCGCTTGACGGCCGGAAGGCGATTTCCAGGGGCGGCGAAATCATCCACGAGGTGGGTGGAGCGATCATGGGTGCCGATCCAAAGAGCTCCGTGACCAACCGGTGGAGCCAGACCTGGGACGTGAAGAACATTTTCCTGACGGACGGCGCGCCGTTTGCGTCGAATGCCGACAAAAATCCGACGCTCACGATCATGGCGCTCGCCTGGCGCGCGGCGGACCACATGCTGGAATTGCTCCGGAAAGGAGAAGTGTAGCGCAGGCATCACGCCTGCCGCGGACGAAACTGCAGGCGGAACGCCTGCGCTACGAATATCATGAACACACCCGACCTTCCCCGCATCGACCGCCGCACCGCGGTGAAATGGATGCTCACCGCCTATGCGGGCGCGACGCTGGCGCCGCGCCTTTCCTTTGGCGCCGAGGCCGGAGCGACGGCGATCGAGGCGAAGGGCTACGGCACCGATCCCGATCTGCTCAAGACCTACAAACCCGGGGATCTGTGGCCGCTGACCTTCACGGATGCCCAGCGGCGGACGAGCGCCGCATTGTGCGACATCATCATCCCGGCGGACGAACATTCGCCCGCAGCCTCGGCGGTGGGCGTGCCCGATTTCATCGACGAGTGGATCAGCGCGCCCTACCCCGAGCAGCAAACGGACCGGCCGGTGATTCTCGATGGCCTGGCGTGGATCGACGCGGAATCGCAGCGACGGTTTGGCGTGGATTTCGCGGCGGCGGTGCACCGGCAGCAGGCGGCCATCTGCGATGATGTTTGCGACGAGCCGGCGGCGAAACCGGAGCTCAAGCAGGCGGCGAAATTCTTCGCGCGCTTTCGCGACCTGACGTCGGGCGGTTTCTACACGACGCCGGAAGGGATGAAGGACCTCGGCTACATCGGCAACGTGCCGCTCGCGACTTTCGACGGGCCGCCAGCGGAATTGATCAAGAAAATGGGGCTCGACGAATAACCGCGGACCGCGGCGGAGGTCCGCGGCCGCCGGAGAGTGAATCGAGATGAATTAGCCGGAGCGCTTGCGCCGCGCTTTGCGGCGGTGCGCGGATCGGGCGCGGGGTTCAGGCCGGGCCGGGTGTTTGCTTCCGACGGCGGCGGCGAAGGCGGTGCCGAGTGCGCCGCCGATGAGGGCCGCCACCGGTCCGCCGAGGATTGCGCCGACCACCACGCCGGTGCCCGCTTCGGCGGCACCCTTGCCGGGATGCAGGTGGAACTCAGGGGAGTTGGCGAGAGAGGGTCGTTTGTCCATCGGATTTTGCGGCGGTAGAAGGTAAGAGGCGCAAAAGCGCGGCGGGTTCCGCGCGACGGCAAAAGCGTCTCGTTGCGAGGTGTGCAGATTGCGGCGCAACGGCGGCGCTGAAATGCAGTTCGCCTTTTCCTTCCCGCGCGAGAACGCAGTGATTTGCCCGGCCAAAATTTTAACCGAAGCGTTTCAACCTGGTTATCCCAGCCGGTTGCGGCGCGGCACGCATGAAGCTGGGAAAAATCCGATGGGCATGCGACGGGCGGCGGTGCGGATGGAACCGAGCTGCCGCCGAAATCTACGCCGGACTCGGGCTCGGCCGGTTGTCGCCTGGATGCGACGATGAACGGGAAGACCGCGAACGCGGCACGCCCGGCAGCTTACGAAAGGATACGACATGAAAACACAAACACCCTCAAAACGTCGCGCCCGGCGTAGCTTTCCGAAGAGAAAGCAGAGCCTGCCGGCCAAACGACCCGGCACAAAAACGATGAAGAAGTCGATTGAGATTCCGGCGGAAAGCGCGAAGGCGATGATGGAGCGGTCCCCGGATCAGGAAAATCTCTGAGTGCACGACGGGGACGATGAATGGCGGCGGTGCGTGGAATGGCATTCGCGGGCGGCGCAGAGGATTCCGCCCCGAATGACTGGTTCCCTGACTGACGGTTCAGGCGTCGACCCGATGGCGTGGGCGGCCGTCGCGGACTAGGTTGGCGAATGGACGAGGAACGCCTCGACAAGGATCCCGTGCGCCGCGAGGTAGCGGAAGGGAACGGGCATGTCGACTCGCTGATCCGGAAAACGGTCGAACGCTACGCGGGCGAACCGGAGATGAAAATCTCCGAGCGCATCGGGGCACTCGACGCGGAATGGGACATCGAACGGGTGCTCGAGGCCAATGCGGCGACGGTCATGCTCGCCGGCGCATTGTCGGCGGCGGCGGGACGGCGGCGGGGGATCCTTTTGGGCGGCGTGGTCGCCGGCTTTTTGCTGATGAACGCCCTGCAGGGGTGGTGCCCGCCGCTGACGTTATTGCGGCGGCTTGGGGTTCGCACCCGCCGCGAAATCGAGCGTGAAAAATTTGTCCTCAGGTTTTTGCGCGGCGACTTCGAACATCTGACACGAAAGCGTCCGCGCAAATCGCCGGGCGAGATCCTGGCGGCGGCGCGGTGACATGGCGCAGCAGGACCAGGCGGTGGTGGCGGTGACGGCGCCCCGGGGTTGGCGAAGATTCCGGCCGAACGGCGCCGCCCTGAAAGGCGCGGCGGCGACGGCCGACATGCGTTC
>DASZPP010000162.1:0-26423 GCA_035549975.1 Opitutus sp. | reverse complement strand
GCCAAAATCGCGCGGGCCCCCATGGGGGCCCCTGTGGACCTGATCAATCCTCCACTTGCAGCCCAAACCTTAGCCAGTAAACCAACCCCAACCGATCCGGCTCTCTCGTTTTAACCCTCCAGCCCCGGGGGGCAGGTCACGGTCTTGTTCTTCTTCGGCTTGGCCAGACTTCGTCCAGAATGCCGCTGGGCCTGTTGGGCTTGTATAGTAGATCGTTTCGCCGTGGCTTGAACTTCTTGGGAAAGCGGGGAAGGTCGGAGCAACGGCGGTGGAGGAACGAAAACGCCGGGGCGCGGAAGCTCTTTGTCGCGCTAGGAAGCTTTGCGCGGGGCTGCGGATTCGATCCGCCACCTCTTGAATCCTTATTATGAGGCTGTCCCCATTAGTTCACACGCCTTTCCCCATTTCCCACGCGCGTGTTGGTCTTCTTTGTTCGCGTGATGATTTCTTTCGCCGTGGCTTCCCCTTTGCCAACACGCCTGAGCATCTTTCCCACAGGCGTTCTCTCTTTATCAGCAGGCGTGTTGTTCTTTCGCGCGCCTCTATGATTTGTCTTCATGCTCGATCAAGACATTGGCACGCCATCTCAAGCCTGTGGCGCCTGCTGCCCGTTCGTTCCTGCGCTCGATCCGGGTTGCTCCGTGCCGTCCAAGGGCGCACGCTCGCGGCCTTACGCGATGAACCGTTCGCTTCCGGCCGTCTTCATCTTCCTCCTGTCGATCGTGACACCCGGCACCGCGGCCGATTCCGCACGCTCGCCGGAATACGCCGCTATCCAGGCGCGGCTCGCTCGCGGCTGGAATACCTGTTCAGCCCTGAAGACGTCAGGTCTTGACTGTTGACTGGCCGACAGCCGGCGAACTACGCCGTATGCTTCGTGAACACGACGTGGGTCGCGCTGGCCGACGGCACATGCTCGGTGCGCAGGTAGCCGAGCTTCGGCAGATCAAGTCCGGCGAACAGGTTTTCTCCCTGACCGAGGAGCACGGGCGAAATCGCCAGGTGCAGCTCGTCGATCAACCCCGCCTGCAGGTATTGGCGGACCGTCGCCACCCCGCCGCCGATCCGCACATCCTTGCCTTGCGCCGCCTCGCGCGCGCGGCTCAGCGCCGCGTGGATGCCGTCGGTCACAAAGTGAAACGTCGTGCCGCCCGCCATTTCGAGCGGGGCGCGCGGATGGTGCGTGAGGACAAACACCGGCACGTGATAGGGAGGCGTGTCGCCCCACCAGCCTTTCCATTGCTCGTCCGGCCACTCGCCGCGGATCGGGCCGAACATGTTGCGGCCAAGAATCCACGCGCCGAGACCGGCCATGCCGCGCACCGCGAAATCATCGTCCACGCCCGTCGTACCGCCGGTGGCCTTGCCGAGGACCTGGGTTTGAAACGTGCGTGTCGGAAAAAACCATTCGTGCAGCGCCATGCCGCCCACGCCGAGCGGATTCGCGAGGTCCTGCCGCGGCCCGGCGCCGTAGCCATCGAGGGAAACAGCGAAGCAATTCACGCGAACCTTGGGCCGGGGGGATTGGGTGCTCATGGGATTGGAAAAACCGCAATCAGATCATCGCGGCCGCAGACATTTGTGAGACGAACGGCCGCGTGCAAGACGCACGCCGTGCAAAATACCCTCAGCGTTCCTCTTCGCCCCCTTCGCGGCGTCCGCGTTCCAACCCGCCTTTTCCCTTCTTCACGCCCTTTGCGAGGTCTTCGCGCTCTTTGCGTTAAAACTCCGTCCCAATCCATTTTGACACAAAAGATCGCAATGAGCGCAAAGGAGCCGAGCGACTGTCGGTCCCTGCCTCTTTGCGCTCTTTGTGTTCTCTGTGCCTAATCCCGGATTCCGAACCGTCGAAACACGGAGCCCGCGGAGCGCGCGGAGGATTTATTCCTTCTGCATTTCTTGCCGCGTTGAAGGAAGGCGGCACGGTCGAGTATCCGCCGACCGACATGCCGTGGGGCGGCTGCTGGGGCAGCCTCATCGATCGCTACGGCGTGGAGTGGATGTTCGGCTGCACGGCCTGACCAACCGCAAAGTCGCAAAGGCTGACAAAGTGTCGCCGAAAACTCCTTCGCGAGCCTTCGCCTTCTTCGCGGCTTCGCGCTTGTTCGGTTGAGCCGAACATCGACTACACCTCCACGACCGACGTCTCCCACGCGCGGTGCGGCCGGGCGTTCCGGCAATCCGGGCACATCGTCGCGCCGAGCGCGGCCTGGCAGTGCGGGCAGACCGCCGCGTGGGCGAAGGCATCGAAGGCGTTGCGACACGACGGACACAGCCAATACGCACCGATCGGCGGCGACGCGTGGCAGACCGGGCATTTGAACTCCAGCCGCCGCGGCAGTTGCTCGAGCTTTCGCAGCGCGCCCGCCGCCTGAAAACTGCGCCAGCATTGCGACAGCAGGAAAACCGCGATCAGCCCGATCCACAGCGACTCCCACCAAAACGCCAGGGCCCCCAGCGCCGCTCCGCCGGCCAGGCCGATGATCGTCGCCGCCTTCAGGCTGCGCGCACGGCCGAGCGGATACCAGAGCAGCGACCGCAGGATTTGCCCGCCATCAAGCGGATAAACCGGCAGCAGGTTGAACACGAGCAGGCTGACATCCATGAGGATCAGCGCGCGCAGGAAATGCAGGAGGTCCGGATTTCCCGCCAGCATTCCGGCCGCGCGACACGCGAAGAACAGCCCGAGGAAGACCGGCAGCAGCACGACATTCACGAGCGGCCCGGCCGCGATGCTCCACAGCGTGGCGCCCGGGCGCGGCGGCGGCGCCACATACGCCACGCCGCCGAGCGGCCAGAGCACGATCTGGTTCGCCTCACCGCCCACCTGCCGGCACGCCAGCGCGTGACCGAACTCATGGAGCGTCACCGTGAGGAACAACACCAGGTATTCGAACAACGCCCAGACGGGCGACGCATAGCCCGGCAGGCGCTGCGAGATGGAATACACCGCCACGAGAAACCACGACCAATGCACGTGGACGTCGATTCCCTTGAAACGAAAGAGCCGGAAAGATCCCTGTCGGGTGGGCATCATTTGTATCAAGGCAACAGGGCCTCGCCCCCGGCGCAATCCGGCAATGCCGCCCGGGCACAGTGCGAATCGTGAAACGGGTATCGAGAGCCGCGGCGAAATCAGGCCTCGGCTCTCGACCGCATGGATTTTCACCCGCCGCCAACGAGCTTGCTTGCCGGCAACTCGCGCGCATTGGCTTTCCCGCCGCCAGCCTCACCCGCGAAATGCCGCGATGCCCTGGGAAAAACTCCGCCTGCCATGAAGCCCACGACCCCCGACCAATTCATCGCCAGCCTCCCTGCCGATCGCCGCGATGCGATGAGCGCGGTCCACGCCGCGATTCGCAAGGCCGTGCCGAAGCTCGCCCCCGAGATCATGACCGGGATGGGCTCGGCGCTCATCGGTTACGGCAAGTATCGCTACAAGTCCGCCAGCGGTCGCGAGGGCGACTGGTTTCTGATCGGGCTCGCCGCAGGCAAGAGCCACTACAGCCTCCACATCTGCTCCGCCGACAAGGGCGGCTATCTCGTCGAACAGAACGCCGCCAAGCTCGGGCACGTGAAGACCGGCCGCAGTTGCATCAACTTCAAGAAACTCGAGGACCTGAACCTCGCCGCCGCGATGACCCTGGTGAAGCAGGCCGTAAAAACCGGCGGCCTCAATGCCGTGACGTAGCTCCGCGTTTTTTTGCGGAGATTTCCCGATCGCACGCTGCCGCTTCGGGCCGATTGCCGTCCCGTCTCTTACGCTTCAAGCTGATCGCCATTCGCCTTGGGCTTTTCTCCGGCCTCGCCTGACGACCCGAGAACCGGAAACAACTGGCTCCAGTCCGCCGGCGCGTCCTTGAGATACGCGGTCGGCGTGCGACCCATGGCACGCCTGAAATCGTTGATAAAATGGGACTGGTCGAAGTAGCCGGCGGCGTTTGCGACGGCCGCCAGGTCGTCCTCGGTCGACATCAGTTGCACCGCATGGCGGAGACGGATCACCGAGGCGAATTTTTTGGGCGACAGGCCGATCGTCCGGCGAAAGCGCCGCTCCAGGGCGCTCTGGCTGAGTCCGATGTAGCGAGTGAGTTGCTCCATGCGCTTCGGACCGGCCATCCCTTCAATCCATCTAAGCGCGGCGCTCAAAAGCGGATCGGGCGCCGAGAGCCTGAGCCGGGCCAGCAGGAATGACTCCAGCGTTTCGACGCGCCGGCGGTGATTGGGCGCCTTCGCCAGGCAGTCCAGCAAATGATCGAGCCGGTCCCGGCCCGCAAAAATATCGGCGAGGTCGGTGGTGCGGCGCGACAACTCGTCGAGGCCGGGCCGCAGGAAGGCCGCCGCACCCATCGGCTCAAACTGGACGAGCACAACCGCGTGGCGGTCAAAATGCTCGTGATGGCGCACGGTCTCGCGCAGGCCCGTCAGCGCCGTCGCCGGCGCCCATTGATGTCGGTCCAGCCGGCAGCGGCCGCGAAACGTAAACGACGCGACCGGCCCCGTGTCGGGCAGGTGCACGTCGCATTGGACGGAGCGAAACTCCACGACGAGGAACCGCCG
The DNA here is from genome assembly GCA_035549975.1 of Opitutus sp. Lineage (GTDB taxonomy): Bacteria > Verrucomicrobiota > Verrucomicrobiia > Opitutales > Opitutaceae > Opitutus. The sequence continues at coordinate 21,863 of DASZPP010000162.1, read as the reverse complement.
CACGAACGGCCGCAGCGCCTCGGTCGGCCATTGCGCGTAGATCGGCGGGGAATCTCTAAGCTCCGACGGCACGCCTCCAAGGTCAGCCCGGCCGCCTCCCGGCCTCAATCCTCAAGTGGCCTTTCAGTCCTTGAATTCGCCGGGCGCGAGTGTCCGTCGCGGCCGTCCGGGTGCGGCCGCACAAAAAACGAACCCCGCGCCGAATTTTTCCAATTCGCCAACCCGGTGATCGGCTAATCTCGACGCGCACTCGAACAACCCAACAAAACCATGAACACCTTCGTGATTATCTTTCGCCGCCGGCTGCCCGCCCTTGCGGGTGACGAACGGCAGCGCCTCAATGACGAAACCACCGCGTGGGCGAAGAAACATTCCGACCACAAGCTCGACCCGCGCATCTTGTCCGGCGAGCGGTCGCTCTTCGGTCCGGACTGCGCGACCGCGCATGGCGATGAATCGATTTTGTCCGCCCTGCTGTTCCTCGAAGCGCGCCACCTCGGCGAGGCGGAGGAAATCGCGCGGTCGCACCCGGGAATCCGTTACGGATTCACCGGGGAAGTCCGGCCCTGGGCCCGGCCCGGGGCCGCGGCCGGGTCATGATCGCTGACCGGCGCCGAATTTTTTAACCACCCAAAAACCAACACTGCGATGAATATCCTCATTCCCTACCTCCTGTTCGACGGTTGCTGCGAGCAGGCCATGCAATTTTACCAAACGTGCCTCGGCGGCGCTCTGACGCTGACGAAAGTCAAGGACTCCGTCCTCAAGGATCAGATGCCGGAATGGCTGCACCAGAAAACCCTTCATGCGCGACTCGCGAACGGCCGCATCGAGGTGGCCGCATCCGATTGGATGCGGGCCGACCGCGCGCCCCAGGCGGGCAACACGGTTTGCCTGTATCTGACCGGCGACGGCAGCGACGAGCTGCAAACCGTCTTTGCCAAACTGTCGGACGGCGCGGACGTCACCGATCCGTTGAGGAACGTTCCGTTTGGAATCTACGGTGCGCTCAACGACAAATTTGGGGTGCGCTGGATGTTTCAGATTTCCCGGCCGGAGGCTCATTGAACGTCCGACGCGGAGAGCGCACGGGTTGATCTTTGACCGGCCGGCAGGGACCTGGAAATCGACGGGAAAAGCTTCAGCGCCGGTTTCGTCTCCGGGCGTGTCCGTTTTGGGTCCAGTCACTCGTTGAGTTGGGAGAACCCCTCCATGAACCCAACAATCGCCTCGTCCTCTCATCCTTCGATCGCGACCGAAACACGATCCCCAGACCGGAGCCCGGGCGGCCGGCTTCCGCTGCAGCCGTCCGCGCCGTCGCCGCTCGCCTGCCGGTTTGTCCTGTTGATGCTGCCTCTGGCGCTGGGCATTTCCACTCTTGCGACGGCGCAGGAGGCGAAGACGCCCTATTCCGCGATGGCGCCCATCGATCGCTACCTCATGGCCGATCGGAACGCCGAGATCGCCCTGGCCCGCAGTGCGGCGCCAGAGGCGATTTCGCGCGACGCCACCGTCCTCGTGCTCGGCCGGAACGGCTACGAAACGGCCATCACGGGCAAGAACGGTTTCACCTGCCTCGTCGAGCGGTCGTGGATGTCGCCCTTCGACAGCGCCGAATTCTGGAACCCGAAACTCCGCGGCCCCGTCTGTTACAATCCGGCCGCGGTGCGATCCATTCTGCCCTACACCCTCAATCGCACAAAGCTGGTCCTCGCCGGCGTGCCCAAGGCCGAGATGCACCGGCGGATCGCGGCTGCGGTCGCGACGGGCGAACTGCCGGTGCCGGAGATCGGCGCGATGTCCTACATGATGTCGAAGGACGGGTATCTCAGCGACGCCGGCGGGCACTGGCATCCGCACCTGATGTTTCACCTGCCCAAGACCGACCCGGCAACCTGGGGAGCAAACCTCCCGGGGTCGCCGGTCATTTTCAACGGCGAGTCGACCGACATGCCGGAACCGGAAATCATCTTCATGGTGCCCGTGGCGCGCTGGTCGGACGGAACCGCCCCGTCGATGAGAAAAATGTAACCGGACGCCGCGGCTCCGCCGCGCGAACCCGGTTCGTCGCGAAAAGCAATGGCGCACTGGTGCGGCATCATCCGTATTGATCCGCGCCAGCCGGGGTCAAAGACTCCGGCACCACCCCATGAGCTTTCTCCCGCAGTTCCCCGCCCTGATCGTCCGGAAACTCGTCGGCGCCGCGTTTTTTTTCGGCGCCGTTTTGACGTCCGCCGCGTTTGCCCAGGTTCACCCGGAGTGGGTCGAGCCCCAGCCGCCGTTCCACCTCGCCGGCCCGCTGTATTACGTCGGGAGCAAGGACCTCGCGACCTACCTGGTCGTGACGCCCGCGGGCGACATCCTGATCAACAGTTGTCTCGAGGAAAACGTGCCGATGATTCAAAAAAGCATCGCGCAGCTCGGGTTCAAGTTCACCGACGTCAAAATCCTCCTCATCAGCCACGCCCACTGGGATCACGATGCGGGCAGCGCGCTCGTGAAAAAACTCACCGGCGCGCGCTACATGGTCATGGACGCCGACCTGCCGACGGTCGAGTCCGGTGGTCGCGCCGACTTCAACTACGGCAACATCGCCGCGACGTTTTACCCGCCGGCCACCGTCGACCGGATTCTCCACGACGGCGACGTCGTCAGCCTCGGCGGCATCGACCTCGTCGCCCACCTCACGCCCGGCCACACCCGCGGCTGCACGACGTGGACGATGAAAATCTCCGACGGGGATCGCGAGTTGAACGCCGTGATCATCGGCAGCCCGAACGTCAACCCCGGCTACAAGCTCGTCGGCAACGCCCCCTATCCGCAGATCGCCGACGACTTCGCCCGGACCTTCCGCACTCTGAAAGCGCTTCCCTGCGATCTCTTCCTCGGCGCCCACGGCGACTATTTCGGCCTCGCCGCCAAATATGCGAAACTGAAAGCCGGCGCCGCGAACCCCTTCATCGACCCGGAGGGTTATCAGAAATACATCACCGAAAAGGACCGGGCCTTCCGGGACGAGCTGGCGAAACAAAAAGCCGCCGCCGTCAACGCTCATTCTTGAAAACGACGGACGGGTTCGCGTTGCGGTGCGCGAAAGCAGCGTGAGATTTGCCTGGCCGCAGCGGCAACGTGCCCGAAACGGACTCAGCGGTTGAACGGCTGCTCGTTGATCCAGTGGAAGCCGCGATTTTGCAGCAGGAGCTTCGCGTCGTCGGCCCGGCGCAGGCGAACAGCGAGCGCCGCCTCGTCGAGCCGGCCTTCGAGCAGGAGTTCGCGTTCGGCGGGATGGGCGATCGTGAACGAAATGCTTTCGCCGCGTTTGGGTCCGGAATTGGGCTCCACCACGAGTTTGCCGGGCTGTGACGTGTTACGGATCCGGAAAAATCTCCGGTGATCGTCCATGAACTGCACCACGAAGAAATTTCCCTCGTCGATCATCACGCGCCGCCAGCGCGCGCGGTCCGTGAGAAGCGGCGGATGCGTTTCGCCGTTCTGCGTGAAGGTTTCCACTTCGTAGAGGCCGTAGAGTTCGGGCTTCGCCGGCGAATGGTCCCGCCAGCGAAAATAAGCCTGCGCCGGCACGACCCACAGAATTTGGAGCACGACCAGCGCCTTCACGACGGTGAGCAATCGTCCCGCCCGTCCGGCGGGCCACGCCCGCCGGACCTCCGACGCCAGCGACGGCGCGACCGCCCGGCGCAAAACCAGCAGCGACCACAACCGGCCCGCCTCCGGCGCGACCAGGACGAGCGCCATGAAAAGATAAAGGGCCGAATAGAGTTTCACCGGAACGTCGAAGCAGAGATTCATCAGGAGGACGTTCGTGAGCACGACGACGAGAATCAGCGCGCCGAGTATGACCGTCCGCCGGAAAAACAACAGGAAGCCACCGAGAAACTCGAGACCGCCGGCAAAGGCGCTGTAAGCGGCGGACTGGCCCATGAACGTCCACAGCAGCCCCATCGGCGACGACTCGCCATAAGGTTCGACCAGCCGAAAGAGATGCGGCGCCGGCATCTGCTGGTGGAGAAGTTTGGACATGCCGTAGCTGAGCATCACCGTGCCGAGTCCATAGCGGAGCACGATCCGCATGAGATCGCGGGCGAGGGGATCCCAGCGGCGGCGCCGGTCGAACCACATCCAGATTGCGGCGAGGACCAGCGCGAGCGACAGCACCCCGGCCATCTGCACCCAGTCAAAAAGCTTGTCGCCGCTGCCGCTATAGGTGAACAGCACCGGTTCGTGCAACCGCAGGACGACGCGCCCAAACCACGGCGTGACGTTCCGCCAGAAGGCGTAGTCTTGAGCCGCCAGCCAGTTCAATCCCGGCATGACGCCCACCGCCACTCCGGCCATTTTCAGAACCAAAAAGCAGATCAGAAAACGCGAACCCAGCCGCCACATCCAGCCGCCGCCAGGCGAAGAGTAAAGTGGGGCATCGCTGGACGCACCGCCACCGGGTTCCGGCGGAGCGGGTAGACCGGCGGGGGCGACCGGCGATTCAGCTGGAGCGGAATCCATGTGAAGCGAGGAATACACTGGCGAAACGGAAAAGGTTCCGCCGCGAACGGAATTTCTCCGAAATCAAGGCCCCGAGCGGTCAACCAGCCCGCGAAACAGCCGCCGGATTGCTCTGGCGGTCGCGCCCCGATCCTTCGTGAGCGTCAATTCAGGCGAATCGCGCGCGAACGAATATTCGCCAAACCGGTCTCGCCCTGTCGCCGGCAATGATCAGCCGGCGAACGATGGACCTGCATACCGGAACGCCGCTTTGGCTCGCACATCGATCGTCACGTCTGCCAAGGCGCGCGCTCCGTCGCGACCAGGCGTGTGACGTCGCGATCATCGGCGCGGGAATCACCGGCGCACTCGTCGCCCGCGAGCTCACCGACGCCGGCCTCCACGTCGTGATACTCGACAAACGCGCCGCCGGCTGCGGCAGCACGGCCGCCAGCACCGGACTGCTGCTCTATCAACCCGACACGTCCCTCGCCGAACTTTCGCGGCTGCACGGGCTCAGCGCGGCGCGCCGCGTTTACCAGCTCGGGCGAAACGCGATTCGCGAGATCGGCGAGCTCGCGCGCGAGCTTCACATCGAATGCGGCTGGCAGGCCCGGCGCACCCTTTATGTCGCGCGCCGGCCTCGCGACGTTCGGCCGCTGCGCACCGAGGCCCGTTACACCCGGCGAATCGGATTTCCCGTCGCCGCGCTCCGCGGCTCCGCGCTCGACGAACGTTACGGCCTCTCCGCTCCCGCCGCCCTGCTCGCGCCCGGCGCCGGCCAGGTCAACGCGTTCGCCCTAACGCGCGGCCTGCTCCGGCACTGCGCGCGCCACCGCTTGTTTCGATATTTTCAAAACACCCGCGCACGATCGATGCGCGAGGACCGCGACACCGTCACGGTGGCCACCGCGGCGGGTCCTTGCGTCCGCGCCCGCTGGGTCGTCGTCGCCGCCGGCTACGAGGCGCGCCGGTTCATACCGAGCCCGCTCGTGCGTTTTCAATCGACCTACGTGATCGCAAGCCCGCCGTTTCGCCCGGACCGGCTCGCGCCGCTGCGGTGCCTGATGTGGGAAACCGCGCGGCCGTATTTCTACCTTCGCACGACGACGGATCATCGCGTCGTCTTCGGCGGCGGCGACGAACCCTTCACCAATCCCAGCCGCCGCGACCGCCTGCTTCACGCCAAGACCCGCTGGCTCGAGCGCCGGTTCGCGGAGTTGTTTCCCGACCTCGCGTTTCGGGCCGACTACGCGTGGACCGGAACGTTTGCCGAGACCGTCGATGGCCTGCCCTTCATCGGTCGGGCGACGCCCGGCTCGCGAATCCTGCACGCGCTCGGTTATGGCGGCAACGGGATCACGTTCAGCCAGATCGCCGCCCGCATCCTCCGCGACCTCTGTCTCGGCAAACCGAATCGCGACGCCGCGTTGTTCGCCTTCGACCGCATGGGAAAAACTCCGAAGCCGCCGCGCTGAACATCCGCGCCGGCCCGATGCGGCGCGCCGCCCGCAACGCCCGCCGCGCGCCCCGGTCCATCGGGCGATGGCCACGAACTCCTACTGGATCGATTCCGCTCCGTTTGCCGACCAGCCCAAGCTCACCCGCAGCCTCGACGTCGACGTGATCGTGATCGGCGGCGGCATCGTGGGCATCACCGCCGCCTTCCTCGCGAAACGGGCCGGAAAAACCGTCGCGCCGCTCGAACGATCGCGCTGTGCCACCGTCGACACCGGCCACACGACGGCGCACCTCACGGCCGTCACCGATCTCCGGTTGCAGCAGATCCCCGCGCCGATCACCATCGCGCCGGCGGTGCGTTGCATGACCTTCATGCGGGTGGGATGCCGGAAAAACGCCCGCTGCAGCTCCGCGTAAAAATCGATCGTCTTCGGATTGTCGACCGTGAGCGCGAGCACATCGTCCGTGTTTCATCGCCAGTTCGGTCGAGACCGGCAACTTCCTCCGCGCCCGTTCGTATACTCCATCGTCGAACCTCACGACCGCTGGCTCGCGGCCGCCCTCCCCATGAAAGTTCACCGCCTCAAACTCTCGGTTCTTCCCACTCTCCTCCTCGTCGCCCGGATCGCGCAAGCCACGCCCGTCGATTTCGCCGCTCAGGAGATCGCCGCCGCGGCGAAATCCGCCGATGTCGCCTCGCCGCACGTGACGTTTGCAATCGATGCGTCGCTGGGTCCGCAAGCCTATCGTTTCGATCGCGGCGTGGACGGCATGATCAAGGTGACTGGCGGCGATGACGCCGGCGAAATGTACGCCGGCCTCGACGTGGCCGAAAGCCTGCGTCTCGGAACGCTCGACGCGCTCGCCGCCGACGCCCGCGTGCACACGCCGCACGTCGCGAACCGCGGGATCAAGTTCAACGTTCCGCTCGACTGGCGCACGCCGACTTACTCCGACCGCGCCGACGCCTCGCAGCAGAACATCCCCGAAATGTGGTCGGCGGATTTCTGGCACGCGTTTCTCGATGAGATGGCGCGCGATCGCTACAACACGCTTTTCCTCTGGAGCCTGCATCCGTTCCCGTCGCTCGTGAAGGTGCCCGAGTTTCCCGACGTCGCACTCGACGATGTCTGGCAGGGCCGCCCCGACCCCGACGGCCGCTACCGGCATGGCGAGCTCGTGAAGAAGATTTCGATCGATGACAAAATCGCCTTCTGGCGCGCCGTGATGAGCTACGCGCACGAGCGCGGCATCGCCGTCTATATCATCACGTGGAATGTCTTCACCGACGGAGCGACCGGCAAATACGGCATCACCGACACGATGGACAACCCGACCACCATCGCCTACACGCGCGCCTCCGTGCGCGAGCTCGTCAAGACCTACCCGCTGCTCGCCGGCCTCGGCATCACCGCAGGCGAGCACATGCCCAGGGCCACCGATGACGCCAAGGAAAACTGGCTCTGGGCCACCTACGGCGAAGGCGTGCGCGACGCGCTCGGCGAACACCCGCAGCGCGTCTTCCGGTTGATCCACCGTTTTCACCAGACCGGCTTCACGGCGATCATGCAGCACTGGAAGGATTTTCCCGGCCCCTTCGACTTCTGCTTCAAGTATTCGATCGCGCACATGTATTCGATCACCAATCCGCCGATGGTGAAGCCGGTCCTCGAGTTGCTGCCCGCCGGGACGAAGATGTGGCTGACGCTGCGCAACGACGACAACTACACGTTCCGCTTCGGCGATCCCGATTACCTGCGCGACTACGTTGCGAATCTCCCGCCCGCGAAACAAATCGCCGGCTTCGACATGGGCTCCGACGGCTATTGTCCCGGCCGCGAGTTTCTGGAACGCGACCCCGGCCCCGGCCCACGCGAGCTCGTGATCGCGAAGCAATGGTATAGCTACATGCTGCTCGGCCGGCTGAGCTTCGATCCGACGCTTTCCGACTCGCACTTCGAACGCGTGCTCGGTGCGCATTTCCCCGGCGCCTCCGCCTCCCAAATCTACCGCGCACTCCGCGCCGCCTCGCAGACGTTGCCGCTGATCACGCGCTTCTTTTGGGGCGACATCGACGTGAAGTGGTATCCCGAAGGCTGCGTGAGGGGTCTCGGCCACAAGGGCTATCTCAACGTCCTCGACTTCGCCGAGGGCGAGTCGATGCCCGGCGCCAACGTCCTCAACATCCGCCAGTGGCGCGCCAACCTCCTCGCCGGCCGCCCGATGAACGGCACCACTCCCCTCCAGATCGCGGACGCACTCGAGGGCGCGGGCCGCGAGGCCCTGCAAGCCGTCTCGTCGCTGCACCCGCAGACTCCGAGCAACCACGCCGTCGAGTTTCGGAAAACCCTCGTTGATTGCGAATCGCTGGGCTGGCTCGCGCTGTTCTACGCCGAGAAGACCCGCGCTGCCTGCGACCTCGGTCTCTTCGACCTGAGTCAGGACGCCGATCAGCAAGCGTCAGCGATTCGCCACCTCGGGGCCGCACTCGATGCGTGGAAACACTACGCCACAGTCCGCGACGGCCAATACGTCCCCGCGCTCTACGGCCGCGCCGGCTACGTGAACATCACCCAGCTCACCGACAAGGTCGCAGCTGACCTCGACATCGCGCGCCACTGGAAACCGCATTCCATCCGCGCGAGCGTCCCCGGCCAGAACACCGAAGCCGGTTTCGCCCGTTAGGTGGTTGCCTGTCGCGGCAGGCGTCCTGCCGGCCGGTCTTGAATCCCCGGCAACGGTCGGGACAGCAGCCTGTCGCGCCCGCCCTAGATCTTCAGCGGCGGGCCGAGCACCTCCATGCCGTGGTCCAGCCAGAGTTGTTTCAGCACGTTTTCCTGATTCTTCGGAATTGTTTTCCCAAACCGCGCCATCCCGTGGAAAAAATCCTCCATCGTGCCCGCCGGCTGAAACAGCACGAGCATCTGCCCCTCCCCTTCACTCGTCATGGCGAACGTGTGCGGAATCTTCCGCGGCGCGAACGCCGAGTCGCCCGGCCCCAGCGTCAGCGTCTGTTCGCCGACGCGCGCGACGAACTCTCCACGCGTCACATAAAACCATTCGTCCTGGTAAAAATGCCGGTGCAGCGCCGGGCCGCCCTTGCTGTCGCGGTAGGTGTCGTAGATGCACAGGTCGCCGCCGGTGTCGCGCGCGGAGACTTTCAAGTTGAAGCGGCCGCCCATGATCAGCAGCTCCTCGCCGCTGCGATCCGCGCCGGCGCCAACCTTGAATCCGGCCGCGACACGCGGAATATCCACGGAGGAACTGGCCCGCGCGAGCGGCGCGAACGCCGCCGCGAGGAACGAAGTCTGCAGAAAATGTCGACGGTTCATGGATGGGATGCCCGGACAGGAGACTCTCGCCCAAACACGCTGGTGTCGAGCGCGCGTGAGGTCATGCCGGCGCGGCGCAAATTTGCGGGCCCACCCCATCGCGCCCGCCGAGACCATTCGTGCCGCCGCGCGTGACTCCTGCTGAAATTAGTCCGCATCGATCGCCGCCGCTTCGCGTCTTTGCTCGTTGCTTACGGCTACCTCCTCAAAATATCCGCCTTCGTGTTCATGAACAAACGTCTCACCGCCACCGCTCTCTTCCTGTCCTCCGTTTTAGTCGCCGCCTCGTTGTCCGCCGCGGTTCGACTGCCCGGCATCGTCGGCGACGGCATGATCCTCCAGCGCGATGCTGCGCTCAAGATCTGGGGCTGGGCCGATCCGGGCGAACACGTCACCGTCACCTTCCGCGGCGACCATCACGACGCGACCGCCGATGCGAACGGCCGCTGGCAGATCGCGTTGCCCGCGCTGAAGGCCGGCGGCCCGGACGACATGGAGATCGCCGGCACCAATCGCATCACGCTGCACGACGTGCTCGTCGGCGACGTCTGGCTCTGCGGCGGCCAGTCGAACATGACGCACACCTTCGTCCGCTGGACGGAGCGCTATGCGAAGGAAATCGCGGCGTCCGACAATCCCGCGATCCGTCAGTTCCTCGTCCCGACGAAGGCCGTCCTCACCGGCCCGCTCGACGATATTCCCGGCCTGTCCTGGAAGCCGGCGAATCCCAAAAACCTCCTCGATTTCACGGTCATCGGCTACTTCTTCGCCAAAAAACTCTACGACCGCTACCACGTCCCGCAGGGCATCATCATGGATTGCGTCGGCGGCACGCCGATCGAGGCGTGGACGAGCGAGGAGGGTTTCAAGGATTTCCCCGCCGAGCTCGCCACGATCGCGAAGAACAAGGACACCGCCTACGTCGAGAAAACGAACGCCGACGCAAAGGCCGCCCGCGAAGCCGCCGGCCCGCGCGGCGAACCCGACGCCGGCCTCGCCGGCCCGGTTAAATGGTCCGATCCCTCCTACGACGCGCACAACTGGAGGGAGATCGGCATTCCCGGCTACTGGGAGGATCAGGGCGTCCGCAATCTCGACGGCGTCGTCTGGTATCGCCGCGAGATCGACGTTCCCGCCGCGATGACCGGCGTCGAGGCCCTGGTCAAACTCGGCCGGATCGTCGATGCCGACGAACTCTACATCAACGGCCGGAAGGTCGGCGAAACCGGTTACCAATACCCGCGCCGACGCTACACGATTCCCGCCGGCGTGCTGAAGCCGGGGAAAAACCTCTTCGTGATCCGCGTCACGAACCAGTTCGGCAAGGGCGGCTTCGTGCCCGACAAGCCCTACTACGTCGAAGCCGCCGGCCAGCGCATCGACCTGAAGGGCTACTGGCAGTATCGCGTCGGCACCGCCTATCGTCCGTTTCACGGACGCTTCGTCCGCGGCATCTCCGCGCAGGACCAGCCCGCCTCACTCTACAACGGCATGATCGCGCCCTACACGAATTACGCCGTCCGCGGCATGCTCTGGTATCAGGGCGAGAGCAACGCCGGCCATCCCGAGCCCTATTACCAGCTGCTCCCGAACCTCGTCGCCGACTGGCGCCGCCACTGGGGGCTCGGCGACGCGCTGTTCCTCATCGTCCAGCTTCCCGGCTACGGCGACATCGATTACCTGCCGCCGGCCGAGAGCGGCTGGGCGGTCATCCGCGACGCCGAGTTGAAGACCGCGCAAACGACGCCGCGCACCGGCATCGACATCAACATCGACCTCGGCGAGTGGAACGACCTCCACCCCGCGCGGAAAAAGGAAGTCGGCGAACGGCTCGCGCTGCAGGCGATGAAGCTCTCCTACGGTGACCGCGACCTCGTCGCGTCCGGGCCGATCTTCCATTCGCAGGAAATCAAGGACGGCAAGATCATCCTCACCTTCGACGACGCCGGCAGCGGCCTCACCTCGAGCAACGGCGAACCCCTCGCCCACTTCGCGATCGCCGGCGCCGACAGGAAATTCGTCTGGGCGACCGCGGAGATCGAAGGCAAGGACCGGGTCATCGTCTCGAGCCCCGAAGTCCCCGCCCCGAAGTTCGTCCGCTACGCCTGGGCCGACAACCCCGACTTCGCCAACCTCGTCAACAAGGAAGGCCTGCCGGCGTCGCCGTTCCGGACGGACAAGTGACCGCGAATCGCATCGTAGCGGCAGGCGTCCCTGCCTGCCGTGAGATTGTCCGAAGTGATTCCGAGAAGGCCTTTGCGGTTGGAGCGGAAATCAGTCAGATCAGTCTCGCACTGCCGCGTGCCCGAATAACTCAGTTCGCACGTTCCTCGCTCAAGCCTGAATTCTCCAGTGTGGCTCGCAGGCGCTGAAGCACAGCCGGCGCGTCGGTGAGCGGAGCGCCGCGGTAGATCTCTGCGTGGGCGCGCTGCATCTCCTGCAGTTCCTCGAGCCGGTTCGGCGCAACCTCGCGGACGGCCGCGACCCGGTCGGCCGTGAACTGCCGGCGATGCGGATCGAGCCATCCGTTCCGCATGAAGGCACCGGCTTTTTTCACGCAGCGGCAGGGATTCGAGGCCTTCACGAGGCCGCACTTGTTCTCCATGAATTGGTAGAGATCGTGACGGGCGCGCGAAAGGAGCTGGCGGAAATTGTCGGCGGAAATCTCCATGACCTCGCCGCCCTGCTCGCTGGTGACGCCGAAAATCTCGCCGAGGATGAACGCCAGCCGCTGCCGCCGGTCCAGGCACATGAGCATCGCCGTCACGCAGCCGAGCTTCGCCTCCTCGACGAGCAGGCCGTGATCGACCGGCAGCGCCGACTCGTCGGGCAGCTCGGAATCCTCGCAGCCATCGAGCGAGCGGCCCATGTCGGCGAACGTCGTGCGCCGTGCTTCCATCTCCGATTGGCGGACGTTGAGCAGGTGGTTGACGGCAATCCGGTAAAGCCAGGTGGAAAACTTGCTGCGTCCCTCGAACGTCCCGAGGTGGGTGACCGCCTTGATCAGGATCTCCTGCGCGGCGTCCTCGGCGACATCGCGCCGCCACACCATGCGCAGGGCGAGGCTAAACACCCACGGTTGGTGCCGGCGCAGGAGGCGGTCCAGCGCCGGCAGGCTGCCGGCCTTCGCTTCGGCGAGCCAGGCTTCCTCGTCCGGGTCGGAGGCGAGCGGCGGGCGCAAGGCAGGCTCGGGCGAGGGCATCCGTTTCACGTTGGAGAATTCGCGCTTATTGGCGAGTCGCGGGTTGCGCGCCGGGGAACCACTCGACGTGCTCGTCACCCTGCCGGCCGACATAGACCACGCGTTTCCCGCGCAGGAATGCCGTGTAGGACTGCACGCCGGCCTGCATCGCACGGCGGCTGAAATCGCGATAGGGCTGCCCGTTTCGCTGGCTGTCCAGCACGTCGGCCTTCAGCGCCACGGCATCGAACTCGGCGGCGACCGCCGGCAGGCCTTCGTAGTTGAGCGGCGTGATCGCGACGGAGCCGTCGGCGCCGTAATAGGTCGCGGTCCGCGCAACGTAGTCCATGCGGTAGTATTCCACGCCGGCCTGGATGAGAGCGCCGACCGTCTGCGGGAACGATGCGACGCCGGCCAGGCTCTTGAGGGAGGTTTCACGGATGAGTTCAGTGTTCATACGTCCGGTTGGACAACCCGGACCATGCCGCTGTGACAAAACTCATGAAATTACCGCGCGAAGCGGCTCCGGCGGTCGCGGGGGAGCAACGGACCGGAATTCCTCCCCCTGTTCGCGATCATCCTGATGCCTTGCGCAGCGAGTCAGGCGCGCGGTAAACTCCGCAACAACGCTTCCGTCTCCCGGCCCGAACTGCGGCGATCCTTTCGCGATCGGGCTCCTCGACGGGCGCACCGGAAAGAACCCCAACCCCTGAATCCATGTTCTCGAAATTCTCATCGAGCCAAACTGCGCTACAGCGGTTTCAAGAAAACTACCGTCGGCTCCGGCGCGTAGCGGCAGGCCTCCGCGCCTGCCGTCCCACACGCCGCAAAGACCGGCAGGCGGGGACGCCTGCCGCTACCCGTGGCCACAGTTTTTTGGAGACCGCCCTGACTTCCGTCCTCGCGATCACGGCGTTGGCCGTCGTTGCACCTTCATCCTCGCGCGCGCAGTCCGCGGATCACGCGCAGACCGAAAACGAGGCTCTCGCCCAGGCGCGGGACAACATCGAGCGCTACCGGAAGAGCGACGCGTTGCTCACGATCCGCAACCGCGACGGCCAGCCGCTCGCCGGCGTGCGGCTCGAGGTCAACCAGGTCACGCAGGATTTTCTCTTCGGCAATCTCGCCTTCGAGCTCGCCGAACACGATCCGGCCGATCCGCACCTCGACGCCTTCAAGGAGCGGTTCAAGGCGCTCTTCAATTACGCGATCCTCCCCTTCTATTGGTCCGCCTACGAGCCCGCTCAGGGCAAGCCGCAGTGGCAGCGCATCCAGCGCGCGATCGACTGGTGCCGCAGCAACGGGATCACGTTGAAGGGCCATCCGCTCGGCTGGACGCATCCGGCCGGCACACCCGACTGGCTGCTGGAGCTGCCGAAGGACACCGCCTTCAAGCTCTACGAGGCGCGGATTCGCAACACCGTCGCCGGCTTCAAGGGCGCCGTCCGCATCTGGGACGTCGTCAACGAGCCGGTGAACACGATCCCGATGGACCGCGTCCTGGGCAGCGGCACCAACCGCGACACGCGCATCGGCGAGGGCGCGCGCTACGACGTCACCGGCGTGACCACCGACGACATCGTTCCCTGGGTCGCGGACTCCTTCAAGTGGGCCGCCGAGGCGAACCCCGACGGCACGTTCATCCTGAATGAATTCAACCTCATCGCCCTGCCGCGGACGCGCGAGCGATTCTGTGCGCTGGTGAAGACGTTGCTCGCGCGCGGCGTGCCGGTCCGCGGGCTCGGCATCCAGGCGCACGAGCCGCGTGAGGAGTGGTTCCCGCCGGCCGAGGTGAAGGCCACGCTCGACCGGCTCGGGCAATTCGGCCTCCCGCTTCACATCACGGAGTTCATCCCCCAATCCTCCGGCAAGCCGATCACCGGCGGCTGGCGCGAAGGCAACTGGACCGCGGACGCGCAGGCCGACTGCGCCGAGCAGCTTTACACGATCGCCTTCGGCCATCCCGCGGTGGCGACGATCAACTGGTGGGGACTCTCCGACGCCGACATCTGGCTCCCCGGCGGCGGCCTGCTCGACGAGCACTACGAACCCAAGCCCGTTTACCATCGGCTCATGAAGCTCATCAAACACGACTGGATGACGAAACATGTCGCCCTCGCCACCGACCAATCCGGCCGCGCCGGCTTCCGCGGATTTCAGGGCAACTACGACGTCATCGCGATCCTCCCTGACGGCACACGCAGGACGCTCAACGTCCACGTCCGCGCCAACGAGGAAAACCGCTGGGATTTCCGGTTCTGATCCAGTAGCGCGGTGCTTTAGCCCGCGTTGGCAGATCAGCTGGGTCGCGCACGCCCGCGGCGAGAACGCGTGAGCGTCGTTCAACTCGACCTTGCTCACGGGCTGTCTTTCACTTCGAGCCGAGCAACGCGAAGGAGAACGACACCGGTCGCCCAAAATCAATGCCCCCCTGGCTTAAACTCTGGATCGGTCGATGGCTCGCTGGAGAGCGGCTGGAAAAAGCAAAGCCGGGCGATTACCGAACTGCGTTCGGTTTTTTGTTTTTGATGCCAGTCTTCCTGTTGGTGTTCATGAAAATTGGCAGAGCAGCGTTTGATTCCAGTTCGGGGGTTGTCTTGTGGGCCTTCAGTTCCGCTGCGATCGGTTTCGGCTTGGTCGTGCTTTTCGCTTGGAGCCGATTTGTGCCAGCCAGAGTGTCACTTGTTCTTGGTATCATTGCTTGGGCCGCGTTTGCGGTCTCGTTTTTGTAGCACCAAGAGACCGAGACCTCCGATGAACGACTCCGACCGTATCACTCTCCGCAGCGTCGAGCCTTCCGACCTTCCCATCTTCTTCGAGCAACAACTCGACCCCGAAGCCAACCGGATGGCGGCGTTCGTGAAAAAGGAACGGCATGAACGGGCGGTCTTCGACGCGCACTGGAAACGAATCCTTAACAAGCCGGGAATCGTGAACCGGACGATCCTGTGCGGCGAGGAGGTCGCGGGCCATGTGGCCTGCTTTCCGATGGAAGGACAACTCGAGGTCACCTACTGGATCGGGAAAACGTTCTGGGGCCGCGGAGTCGCGACGCGGGCGCTCGGGCAATTGCTCCAGGAAATCACCCATCGGCCTGTTTTCGCCCGGGCCGCGAAGGACAACGTCGGCTCGGTGCGCGTTCTCCAGAAATGCGGCTTCAAGATCATCGGCGAAGACAGGGGCTTCGCCGAAGGCCGCGACGAAGACACGGAGGAATACATTTTCCGTTTGGACGGCAGGACCGAGTGAGTGCGAACGTTCCGAAGGAGCGCGGTGCTTCAGCCCGCGCTTCGAATGCCGAAAAACTGCTCCTGCGCGGGCTGAAGCACCGCGCTGCTTGCGGGCAGCCATGCTCGAAAGCGGCTGAACAGACTCGAGGGCGTCGTGAATTGAACTGACGCAGCCACGGATTTCCGAACCTGTCCTAACGGCTGCCCGGCGCGACGGCCTTCACTTCCTCCAGCACCGGGCTGAAATCCTGGAGCGGGCGGACCTCGACGATCAGGCCGATGGCGAGGCCGGGGCAGCCTTTCGCGATTTCGGCGGCGGCGTCGAGATGGGTCGCGCGGATCATGATGTAGCCGGCGACGATTTCCTTCGTTTCCGCGTAGGGACCGTCGGTCACACGTTCGCCGTGCAAACCGGTCACGACGCGCCCCTCGAGCCCGAGCGGCCTGCCCTGCTCCATCGCGCCGCGCGACTTCAGGCTGTCGACCCACGTGTTCCACTTCGCGGCGAGCGCGGCGCGCTCCGCGGGCGTCAGGTGCGCATGCGCCTCGGGACCGCCGTTGCGAAAGAGCAGCATGTAGGAGGACGCCGGCGCGGCGGATTCAGGGGGCATGGCGTTGGGATTAGAAGGCGACGGCCCGAAGTCAAAGCGCGATCGAGCGGCCGTTACTGCGGTTCGCGTCGGAGGTAGAGCGGTGCTTCAGCCCGCGCCGGAACACGATCAAGTAAAACAACAATTTGTGGTGAACCACCGAGGCACAGAGGACACGGAGAAATCCTTGGAAATTCTCCCCTGTGTCTCTGTGTCTCCGTGATTCAAACAGGATTGGAGCTTTCCCTACCGCCGGACATTCGAATCAAAACCTGTTGGCAACACCGCGCTACTGAGCGGCCTAACCCGGTTGCAGATGCTCGAAATGACATCCGCCGGGGATGTCGGACAATCATCGGGCAAAGTCTTTCCCGCCCGCGACCCGGTTTGACCAACCCTCTCCCCGATCATTTGCGGAGGTCGTCGCATGTCTTCGGCACGGTCGCCGGTCTTTGTGGAGCGCGCGCCCAACCTATCATGTCGCGATGAAGTCTTTTGCGCACGCGACTTGGTCTTTTGTTGTCGCGCCGAACTCTTTCTCATGCGCCACCAAGTCTTTTATGGCGACGAGTTGGAGTGATCTCACGGCCCTGCGGTCTTTCCCTATGCGTGACTTTGTCTTTGTGAATGCCTCCACCTATTTAGTTGGTCGCGGCGATATCTTTTCCCCGCACGCCGTTGCCTTATTCGCCAGCGATTTCCTTTCTTTCGCTGGCTGGCGGACCTTTTGTGTGCGCAACTTTGTCGACGGGACCCGGGGCCATGCACGATTGAAGGGCGCGCGGAAGAGTCACCGCCGGCGCATTTTGCCCCAATTGCCCGTGCTGATCCGAGCCATCCACGGTCAATTGATTTCGAATCACCTGTCCGGTTTGCTGATCGTTGTTCGTTGAAGAGAAGTCAGGCCGCCCCGCCTGTCCCTTCCCGATCCCGATCCTCTCAACCTCACCCGCACTCGAACTCCCAAACCCACCCGTCATGGCTCGCGTCAACACCTACCTGAACTTCGCCCGCAACACCGAGGACGCCTTCCTCTTCTACCAATCGGTTTTCAAGACCGAATTCGCCGGACCGATCATGCGTTTCAAGGACGCGCCGGCCGCGCCCGACCAGCCCGCGCCGAATCCCGCCGACGCCAATCTCGTGATGCACGTCGCGCTGCCGATCCTCGGCGGCCACCAGCTCATGGGCACCGACGCGCCGGAGTCGATGGGCTTCAAGCTGAACTTCGGCAACAACGTCCACATCAGCCTCGAGCCCGACTCGCGCGCGGAAACCGAGCGGCTGTTCGCCGCGCTGAGCGCCGGCGGCGAGGTCGACATGCCGCTGCAGGACATGTTCTGGGGTGCCTACTTCGCCTCGTTCACCGATCGCTTCGGCCTCCGCTGGATGCTCAACTGCACGGCGAGGTAAGCCGGACGGCGGGAAGACAATCCCGGAGACGCGGAGGCATGGGGAACACGGCCGGTGCGGCCCGGCGCCGCCGCGCTTCGCCCGAGGCCGGATGGCGCCGCGCTTCGCTACTTCGCAGCGGGCTTGAGCTCGTAAGGCTCGAGCCGGTCCAGCAGTTCACCCAGCAGTTTCCGCAACTCGGCGGGCGCGGGCTGCCCCTGACGGAGCACCGCGACGCGGCGCGACGGGAGATCGTGCATCGCCACGAGCTGGTTGGCCTCGAGAATGTTCGCTGCGATCTCGGCGAACCGCAGACCATCCGCGTAAGGCGCGTCAGGGTCGGCCAGCCACTTCCGGCCATCGTTCCCGGTTCGTGTGACCCAGCCCTCGCGGTCGGGCAGCTCCGGCACGACATCGGCGCCGCGATTGCGAAAGAGCCCGAGCATCGCCGCCGGAATCGACGGATCGCGAACGGTGCCGTCGGGATAAAAGACGCCGTGCACGTTGCCCCAATACTTCGTGATCATCAGTTCCCAAATGAAGAAACCCATGCGCGCCCGCGAAAATTCCTCGATCGTCATGTCGTAGGGGTTGGCGCGGCCGGTGCAGCCGATTTCCGTGTTGATGACGGGCTGGCCGGCCCTGGCGGCGAACGCGGTGGCCGCGGCGATGTTGGCCCGGATCTCCTCGCGCGTCGGGCTGTAATCGTGGAACGACAGCACGTCGACCACGTCGGCGTTTTCCTCCATCGGCTTTTCGAAGGCGAAGCCGATCGTGACGGGCGTCCGCGGCCGGCGCGTGTCGAGTTCGCGGAAGATTTTCGCCACCTCCCGCGCATACGCGATGACCTCCGCCCGCCGCGGATTTTTCGGCGGATAGTCGGGTTCGTTGAACACGTCCCAGAACGCCAGCGCCGGCTCGTTCCCGATCGTGTCGATCAGGTCCTGCGCCCATGCGCGCGTCAGCGGATAAGGCGCGGCCTCGTGGATCATTTCCGACTTGTAGGCGACGACCGGCATCAGCCCGATCCCGCGCGCCGCGCACGCCCGCGCGAGGTGGCGGAGGTTTTTCCGGAACTTCTGCTTGTCCTCGAGATAAACGGAGTAGCTCAGGAAAACGCGCACCTGGTTGATGCCGATCTTCCGCGCGTAATCCAGATCGCGCTCGTTCTCCTTTGGATCGTAGT
Organism: Opitutus sp.; assembly: GCA_035549975.1. Taxonomy (GTDB): domain Bacteria; phylum Verrucomicrobiota; class Verrucomicrobiia; order Opitutales; family Opitutaceae; genus Opitutus. The sequence continues at coordinate 2,991 of DASZPP010000162.1, read as the reverse complement.
GGCGCCAATGCTCGACGTGATGCCCGCCGGCCGGACAATAGTTCGCGCCGCGAATCGCCGAGAAGTCGATCGTGCGAAAGCCGGAGTCGGCCGCGGACGCGGCGCGGGAAAAAACACCGCCGCCGATGAGCGCGGCCGAAAGAAACAGGGAACGGGAAAACTTCATGATGTGGCGGGGTGAACGGTTGCGTGGCCCGACGCTCGGGCGGTCGGCTGGTTTCGTCCGGCGTCGGAATATTCATGTAACCGTCAAGCTGCCGATGAAGCTTCTCGCGCCGCCTCGATCCCGCGGTCCGGGCCGGCGCGTTGCTTCCGGGCGACCGCCCGCCGGCATTGCCCCTTCGTTTGCGTTCGCGATCGTTCGCTTTCGTTTTTCCTTTCGTTGCCGCCGACATCGTTTGCGGCTTGTTTTGGGCTCATGTCCATCGATCCCCGCCCACCCGCGCCGGCTTTCGATCGCCGCGATTTCCTGAAAAAACTGACCGTGGCCTCCACCTGCCTCGGCCTCGGTCCCGCCGGGCCCATCGCCGCCGGCCAGCCCGCCGATCCGATCGTCAACCCGCCTGCGAAAGCTCCTCGCGATCCGTTCGTCGGCATCCAGATGGGCCCGCATTCGCTGCTCGACGAGGGCGTCGACCACGTGCTCGACCTCATCCGCGACACCGCCGCCGTCAACGCCGTGCTCACCTACTCGCACGCCTACAACGGCTCCGTGCTCAAGACCGACCTCGCCGACGATCATGGCGTCCCGCCGCGCGATCCGCACCACCGCCACCTGCCGGTCATCTGGGTGAAGCCGCACGAGCAGTTTTACCGCGACACGCCGCTCCGCCATCCGACCGTCACGCCGGATTTCGAATATGCGGACCATGACCTCTTCGCCGAGATGCTCGCGCCCGCCCGCCGGCGCGGGATGAAGGTCTACGCGCGCGTGCTCGAGAGTTCCGCGATGGCGGGATTCGTCACCCACTTCGACCGCGTCGTGACGCGCGATATCGACGGGCGCCCCACCACGACCGCGTGCTGGAATCACCCCGATTACATCGCGTTCTGGGCCGACACCGTCGAGGACCTGTTTCGCAACTACGAGCTCGACGGCCTGCAATGGGGCGCCGAGCGGATGGGCCCGCTGATCAATGTCATTCTTCCCTGGAACAACGATCCGCCCGCCTGTTTTTGCGAGCATTGCTGCGCCAGCGCCCGGCGCCACAACATCGACCCCGATCGCGCGCGCGAGGGATTCGCCGGGCTGTATCGCTACGTGCAGGCGCGCATCGCGGGCCAGCCGCCGCCCGCCGATGGTATTTTCACCGGATTCCTGCGCGTGCTGTTTCGCTATCCCGAAATCCTCGCGTGGGAATACCAGTATCGCCTGTCCCGCGAGGAGCTTTGCGCCGCGATGTATCGCCGCGGCAAGTCGGTCAAGCCCGACGCGCAGATCGGCTGGCACGTGGACCACGAGCCCTCGAGCTGGGATCTCGTTTACCGCGCGGAGATGTCCTACGAGGAGATGGCGCCGCACTCCGACTTCATCAAGTTCATCGCCTACCATGCCGTCCTCGGACCGCGCATCCGCGAATGGTATCTCGCGCGTTTTCAGAAAACGATCCTCGGCGAACTGCCGCTCGCGGACTCGCTCAGCTTCTACTACGACGTCTTCGGCTATCACAAATCCACCGAGCCCGCCCTCGACGAACTCGGCCACCGGGGCTTTTCGCCGCAATACGTCTATGACGAAACGAAGCGCAGCGTCGCCTCCGCCAACGGCAAAACCAAAATCTACACCGGCATCGGTTTCGACGTGCCGCACAGCGCGCCCGACGATCCCGCCACCGTGGAGGAAGCGACGCGCAAGGCCTTCGAAGCGGGCGCCGACGGCATCGTCGTCTCCCGCGACTACCAGGAGATGCACGTGCCGAACCTGAAAGCCGTCGGCCGCGCCGTGCGCAGCCTCGCCGGCGCGTGACCCGCAACGTTGCCGCGCATCCCGCGTCAATCAGGCGTTGTCGCCTTCGCATCCCCGTCCCTTTTTCCCTCCACCACATGACGATCCCATTCAAACGACTCGCGCTCATCGGCCTCCTCCTGCTCGCCGGCACCGTTCGGGCGCAGGACAAGAACTTCTACATTTTCCTCTGCTTCGGGCAGTCGAACATGGAAGGCTTCCCCGGCATCCAGGATGCCGACAAGGGGCCCGTGGATTCCCGTTTCCAGGTTCTCGCGGCCGTCGACTTTCCGAAGCTGGACCGGCAGAAGAGCCACTGGTACACCGCGGTGCCGCCGCTGTGCCGGCCCACGACGGGGCTTTGTCCCGTCGACTATTTCGGCCGCACACTGGTCGCCAAACTGCCTGCGAATATCCGGGTCGGGGTCGTCGACGTCGCCGTCGCCGGGAGCAAAATCGAGGTGTTCGATGAGACGCGCTACCAGTCCTACGCGGCGACAGCGCCCGGATGGATGAAAGGCATTATCGCCGCCTACGGTGGCAACCCGTACCAGCGCCTCGTCGAAATGGGCCGCGAAGCGAAGAAGGCCGGCGTGATCAAAGGCATCCTGCTGCACCAGGGCGAATCCAACACCGGCGACCAGGAATGGCCGAACAAGGTCAAAGCCATCTACGAACACCTGCTCAAGGACCTCGACCTCACGGCCGCGGACGTGCCGTTGATCGCCGGCGAAGTCGTCGCCGCCGACCAGCACGGCGCCTGCGCGAGCATGAACAAAATCATCGACGCCCTCCCGCAAACGATCCCGACCGCGCACGTGGTCTCGTCCGCGGGCTGTCCGGGCCGGCCGGACCATCTGCATTTCACGCCCGAAGGTTACCGCGAGTTTGGGAAGCGTTACGCCGACGTCACGCTGCCGTTGCTCAGCCGTGCACCCGATGCGCGCCCGTAACCGCTGAGCCAAATCCTCTTCATGTCGATCGAAGCGGATTCGGCCTTCGTAGCGGCGGGCGCCAGCGAGCCGTGGTTCGTCGGCTCGCTGGCG
>DASZPP010000161.1:0-1820 GCA_035549975.1 Opitutus sp. | reverse complement strand
CGCTTTTGCGAACGACGCCGGCCTGTTCCGTGAAACCTCGGTGAGCGAGGGCGGGTTCAATATCATCTATCACGAGGCGCTGGCCGAGGAGCACGAGCAAAGCCTCGACAACGCCGCGCTCGGCTCCAGTTACCGCGAGTTTTCCGACTCGGATAATCCGCAGATCAACCTGGTCCGCACCAAGGTCGAGCGGAAGCCCGGCGAACACGCGTCCGGCGCGAACGCAGGAGGTGGGTTGTGAACCGGGCCGTCCGCGGGTGGCGCCCGGCGGCGACAGCCGTGACACTTTCGCTGTTGGGCAGCGTGCTCGCCCTGCCGCTGGGCGCCCAGACCTACGATCAGGTGGCGCCCAAGACGCCGCCGGCGGCACCGGTCGGCGCATTGCCCGAAGCTGCTGTGTCAGCCGACCGCAAGGCGGATGACGACCGGGTCATTCTGCCGGAGCTGCGCGGGCTGAGTTTCCTGACGGATCGCGAAAAGTTTCACCGCGAAGGCGTGCCGTTGTCCGGCCTCCAGGTGAGTGGCGAGCCGCTGCTCGAAACGGCGGAATTTCGCGCGCTCGTCACACCTTACCTCGGCCGGCCGGTCACGCATCGGTCGCTCGACCGGCTCACGCGCGAGGTCGTGCTGTATTTCCGCCAGCGCGGCCGCCCGGTGGTCGACGTGTTCGTGCCGGAGCAGAACGTCACGGCCGGCGCGCTGCAGGTGCTCGTCGTCGAGGGCCGGCGCGGCGAGGTGCGCGTCGAGGGCAACCGGTGGTTCTCGGCCGACCAGATCGCGTCCGCCGTGCGGGCGCCGCGCGGTGAAATCATCGAGGGCGCGCCGCTGCTCGAGGACATGGTGTGGATCAACCAGAATCCTTTCCGGCAGGTCGACCTGGTTTTCATGCGCGGTCGCGAGCCGGGGGAGACGGACCTCGTGTTGCGCACGCGCGATCGCAATCCGCTGCGACTTTACGCCGGCTACGAGGATTCGGGCAACGCGCTCACCGGCTTCGATCGCGTCCTCGCCGGTTTCAACTGGGGCCAGGCTTTCGGCGGCGACGAGCAGTTGAACTATCAGCTCACCGCCAGCCCCGACCTCCGGAAACTGGTGGCGCACTCCGCGAGTTACATCCTTCCGCTTCAGCACCTGCGGCACACGCTTACGATTTTCGGCAGCTATGCGACGAGCCGGCCCGATTTGGCCGGGGGACTCTTCTCGCTCGACGGCCGGAGCTGGCAGGTGAGCGCGCGCTACCGCGTGCCGCTCGCAGCGCACGGCGCGTGGACGCCCGACTTCACCGCGGGCGCGGATTTCAAGCGCAGCAACAACAACCTCTCCTTCGGCGGCACGCAGGTGTTCGCACAGTCGACCGACGTCATCCAGGCCACCGCGGCGCTCGCCGTCCGGCACACCGACAAGCACGGGGCGACGACCGCGGAGCTGACGGTGACGGCGAGTCCCGGCGGGCTGACGAGCGGCGATCACACCGCGGTTTATCAGGCTGCCCGCGCGGGCGCGCGGCCCGACTACACGTATGCGACGCTCGACCTGGAGCGGATCACGCAGTTGTCCGCGGGCTGGTCCTGGCGCGTGCACGGCACGGCGCAGCTCAGCAGCGCGAACCTGCTGGGCAGCGAGGAACTCGGCCTCGGCGGCGCGACCAACCTGCGCGGCTACGAGGAGCGCGAGGCCAACGGTGACGATGGCCTCGTGCTGGTGGACGAATTGCACGCACCCGCACGGCATCTGCGGACGGGCGATGCGCTCGACCCCTTCGTGTTCCTCGACGCCGGCGTCGTCGGAAGCCATGACCGCCAGCCCGGCGAGCCGGGCCG
>DASZPP010000160.1:0-4600 GCA_035549975.1 Opitutus sp. | reverse complement strand
AAGGAGCCCGCGCCGCTGCCGCCACCACCACCGCCGAAACCGAAGCCGGTGCCGAAGCAAATCGTGCCGCCACCCGCAGCGCGGCCGGTTGTCCGTGCGCCGGAGTTGCCGCCGGAAGAGATCGAACGCAGAATGCTCGCAGCGATCGAGGTCACGCCGGATGATCTCCATAGACTTGCCGATGCCCGCGCGAAACGGGTGCGCGATCGGATCCTCGATGACAAAAAGGTTTCGCCGGATCAGGTGACCATCGCGAAGGCGGTTGCGGAAGACGGGGCGCGGGTCACGCTGCATCTCGAATGAGGCAGGAGCCGACGGATTTGTTGCCATGCCGCACCGGTTGCGGCGCGTGCTGCATCGCGCCCTCGATCTCGTCGCCGATTCCGGGCATGCCGAAGGGAAAAAAGGCCGGCGAGCGCTGCGTGCAGCTCACGGAGGATTTTCGCTGCGCGCTGTTCGGCCGGCCGGAGCGGCCGGCGGTGTGTGCGAGCCTGCGGCCGTGCGCGGAGATGTGCGGCGCGGACCGCGAGGACGCGTTGCGGCGACTCAACGCGCTGGAACTGGAGACGAGGCCGGCGGGCTGAGCGCAGCGCGGCGACCGCCTCACAGGTGAAATTGCTCGGCGACGATCTTGCCGTCCTTCACGTCGTAGACGCACAGCTCGGTCATCGTTATCCGCCCCCGGCCTTTCATGGTGGCATCGATGCGCATCGTGCAGGCGAAGGAGTTTTCGGCGACGACAGGGTCGGAGACGGTGAGACCATGCATCTGCTCGACCATCGCCGTGAACTTGTGGCCTTTTTCGATGATGGCTTTGAGGCCGCGTGTCTCCTTCTCGAACGCGGGCGTGGCCTGGGGTTCGATGCTGACGGCGTGATCGGCGTAGAGTTCCTTCTGGGCCTGTTCCCATTTTCCGGTGCGGCAGAGTTCGACGAGGTGGCGGGCGATTTCGGCGGATTTCATGATGCGGGGGTTGGATTGATTTTGGTTCGGTGGGATCGAGCGGACCGGGCAAGCAAACGGGCTCCCGCGTGACGGCAAGCGAACGCGGCAGTTCGAAGGAAACCGAATCCGGCGCGGCGCCGGCAATTCGCGCCGAGGAAATTTTTCGGAAGTTGCCTAATTTTTCCCGAGGTGGAGCGTCAGCAGGACTACGCGCACCATGAAACGAATCGCGCTTCTTTTGCTGACCGGGCTGGTGCTGGCGCGGGCGTCCGGCGGCGAAGCGCAGAACTACGGGCCGGCGGCGGCGCTGGCGTTTGCGGAGCATTACCGCGGCGCGGGCGAGAGGCCCGGGGAGTTGTACTGTTATCCCGACGCGACCGGGGTGCCGCTGGCGGATTGCGCGAACATCGTGCCGATGACGGCGGAGTTGTGGACGCCGTCCGAGCTGGTGGCCGACTATCGGCGGCGGATGGCGGCGCTGCCGGAGCGCGAGCGGAAGAAGGGGATCATCGTCATGCTGAAGACGGAGCGTTGCGCGACGAAGGCGTTTCGCGGCTGCACCGTGACGACGGCTGCGCTCGAGAAGCGGTCGTCGCCGCTGGCCGCCCAATTTCTGATCTACGGCGTGCGGATTTTGCCGCGCGATGGCGACGATCCGCCGGGTAGTCGGGCGCTCGAGACCGGGGCGGATGCCTGGAAAAACGAGGCGGCGGGAGTCTATCGATTTCGACAGGGGCCGGGCGCGACGCTGGTGTTTCTCGATCCGGCCGACGGCGCCCGCCTCGCACACACGGATGCGGCGAGGCTGGGCTTGACCGAGCGCAATTTCGTCCGCGACGGCGGCTCCGCGCCGCTGCTGCATGCGCTGTTGGAGCGGGTGCTGCGCGAGATCGCTGCCCGATCGGGTGGCGGGGTCGGCGCGGCGGTCCAATGACCCAGGCTCGAGTTCGTTGGATGAAAGAGCCGCTTGCATCTGCTGACCCCTGGCTGCGAGCTGCGCGTGGCCGATTCGTCGCTTCAGAAGCACGCCGCGGTGCGCGCGAAGGATTTGGCGCTGAGATCGGCGCGATGGCGGACGGAGAGGACGTCGTGGAGTTTGCCGAGCTGGCGCTCGACCTGATCGGGCCGGGGCTCGTCCGAGACGAGCAGCAGCATGCGGCTGGTGGCACCATCGTTGAGCGGGACGCAGATGATCGCCTCCAGATTGAACGCGCGGCGCGCGAACAGGCCGGTGATGTGGGACATCGCGCCGGGATGATTGCGCACGCGGAGTTCGAGGACCGTATCAGATGGTCGGGGAAAAGCGTCACGTATTACGTGACACTGGCTTGATTGCGGCACGGTTGAATTCACGAACGAAGTTTGGGTTGGTTTTGAAATAGATGATTGAAGTGTCACGTAATACGTGACACTTTAGCCAGCCTTGGAGCGGTGAATCAGGCGGGAATGGAGGTGGGTTCGCAGATCGTGTGGCGGTTGGCGGCGCCGGGCGGCACCATCGGATAGACGTTTGTCATTTCGCGAATCGGGATGTCGATCACGCATGGGCCAGGTTCGAGCAGTGAGGCGGCGAGGACGGTGTGGGGATCCTCGGCGGGATCGAGGCGGATGCCGCGAATACCGAAGGCGCGCGCGAGCGCCGCAAAGTCGGGCGCAGCGGCAAAACGCGAGGCGGCGTAGTTTTCGCGATAGAAAAGCTCCTGCTGTTGGCGGACGAGGCCGAGGTGGCCGTTGTTGAAGATGAAAACGGCGACGGGCAGGTCGAGTTCGGCAAGCGTGGCGAGTTCCTGGATGTTCATCAGGATCGAGCCGTCGCCGCTGACGCACACGACTCGGCCCGAATGGTTCGGCCCCGAAAAAGTCGCCGCTGCGGCACCCGAGCCATTTTCACGTAATACGTGAAAATGGTTTTTTGAAGCGCCGGAGGTTTCGGCGAGGGCGAGGGTGGCGCCGATGGTCCCCTCGATTTCGCGCAGGGCGATGGCGGCTCCAATTGCGGCGGGGAGGCCGAAGCCCATCGTGCCGAGGCCGCCGGAGGTGAGCAGCGTGCGCGGTGCGCGGAACGGCCAGGCTTGCGCGACCCACATCTGGTGCTGGCCGACGTCGGTCGCGACGATCGTGTCGGCGGGGAGCGTTTCGGCGAGGAAGCGGATGAGGTTGATCGGATGCAGCGGGTCTTCGTCGCGCGGCGGATGGGCGAGCGGGTGTGCGGTGCGGAGGGCGGCGGCGCGGGCGCGCCAGGCGGAGCGTGGTGTCGCGGACGAGTGCGCGGTGCCATCGCAGGGAGCACGAAGTGCGCCGTGGCGATTTGGATGGATTGCTTGGTCGCGTTGCTCCTCGCAATGACACGAAGAACGGGGCGGGCCGGAGATCCGCCCTACCGGCGGCAAGATCGCGAGGAGGCGACGGAGGATTTCGGCGGCGTCGCCGACCAAGCCGAGGAACGGGTTCTTGATTTTTCCAATCTCCGCGGGATCGATGTCGATGTGCGCGATCGCGGCGTGCGGGCAGAATTCGGCGACCTTGCCGGTGGCGCGGTCGTCGAAACGCGCGCCGATCGCGAGGACGAGGTCGGCTTCGTCGAGGAGGACATGGGTGGCTTTCGTGCCGTGCATGCCGAGCATGCCCATGAAGAGCGGGTCGTCGGCGGGCATCGCGCCGAGGGCCATCAGCGTGGAGACGACGGGCGCGGACAGGCGGTGAGCGAGTTCGCGGGCGAGCGGGGCGGCGTTCGACGCGATGATGCCGCCGCCGAGGTAAAGCACGGGGCGCTCGGCAGCGGTGAGGTGGCGGGCGAGCGCGGCGATCTGGTCGTCGGAGGACGGTTGGGCGGCGCGGGCGAAATGGGGTGATTCGAGCGGCGGCGGGGTCGGGAGACCCCGCCCTACAGCGGGCCAGTGGGCGACGGCGAGTTTCGCGGTGAGCACGTCCTTGGGAATGTCGATGGCGACGGGGCCGGGGCGGCCGGACTCGGCGAGCGTGAAGGCGAGCGGAATCGTCGCGAGGAGTTCCCCGACGGAGCGGACGAGAAAGTTGTGCTTCGTGATCGGGAGCGTGAGGCCGTAGGTGTCGACTTCCTGGAAGGCGTCGGTGCCGATGAGCGATTGCGGGACTTGCGCGGTGATGGCGACGAGCGGGATCGAGTCGAGGCGCGCGTCGGCGATGGCGGTGAGGAGGTTGGTGGCGCCGGGGCCGGACGTGGCGAGGCACACCGCGGCGCGGCCGGTGACGCGGGCCATGCCTTGCGCAATGAAGCCGGCGCCCTGCTCGTGGCGGGCGAGGACGTGCGTGATGCCGCGACCCGGCGGCGAAGCATCTGCAGCCAGCCCGGAAGCAAAGTCCGTATTACGGAGTTTGCGGTAGAAGCCGGGATCGTGAAGCGCGTCGTAGAACGGCAGGATCGCGCCGCCGGGGATGCCCGCGACGGTGCGAATGCCCTGGCGCTCGAGGAGCGTGCGCAGGATTTCGGCGCCGCTGAGTTCGGGCGGTGGTTCGGTGGTGTTGGGTGGTTTCATGGGAATCGGTTGAAGGCCCGATCCCGGGGCGAAACCGTCGGGGCGAAAAAAAGCCCCTCCGGTTCGGCACCGGAGGGGCAAAGTCGTTTGGTTACGATCAAGACCCTCGCGTGCCGACAGGCGCGACGACGACGACCACG
>DASZPP010000159.1:0-6201 GCA_035549975.1 Opitutus sp. | reverse complement strand
TCATCCGCAGCGCGCCGCCCACACACCCGGGTATGCCTTCGAGAAACTCGAATCCCGTCAGCCCGGCCTTGGCCGCCAGCCCGCACAGGTTCTTCAGCCTCAGCCCCGCGCCCGCCCACACCCGCCCGCCCGGCCGCGGCTCGAAAGCCGCCCATGATGCATGCGCCAGCGAAACCACCAACCCGTCGACGCCTTCGTCCGGCACGATCAGATTCGATCCGCGCCCGAACAGATACACCTCGATCCCGCGCGTCTTCGCCCCGGCCACGAGCGCGCGCAATTCCCCGACGCTCGCCGGCTCCGCATAAATCCGCGCCGCTCCGCCGACGCGCAGCGTCGTCTTGGCGCCAACCGGTTCTTCGCGCCGCAGCTTCGCCTCCGCGCCCAGCGCCGGCTGCACCGCCGTGACAAAATCATCCCTTTTTTTCGCCTTCATCGCCGTTTGCCGAAACACCTCGATCCACCGCCGCGCCTTCTTGTCGATGTCCCCCGCGCCGACAAAGGCGACCAGGTCGCCGCCCCGCGCCTCGCGCGCGAGCGCCCGAAAAAATTCCGCGTCGTCGCCCGGCAGGTAGCTCACCGGCAGCGATGGCGCGATGCGCTTCAACTCCGCGTAGATGTCCGCCGTCGTCCCGCCCGCCAGCGGCGCCTCGCCCGCGCCATAGACATCCAACAGGTGCACGCTGTCGGCCGCCGCGAGCGTCGCCGCAAACTCGCCCTTGAACTGCGCCGTCCGGCTGAACCGGTGCGGCTGAAACGCCACGATCAGCCTCGCCGCCGATCCCGCGGGCCTTGCGCCCGCATTTTCCGCGCGAGTGGACGCCACGCGCTGCCGCAGGCTCCCGAGCAGCGCGCGAATCTCCGCCGGGTGATGCGCGTAGTCCTCCACGACCATCAGCTCGTTCGCCCCCGTCAGCGCCGCCTGCCGCCGCCGCACTCCCGGATAATCACCCAGCGCCGCCGCCGTCACCGCAGCCCCCATCAACTGCGCCGCCGCCAGCGCCGCGGTCGCATTCGCCGCATTGAAATCCCCGCTGGCCCGCACCTCCGCCTCGCTCGCGAAAAACTTCCCGCCGAGCCGCAACGTCATCCGCCCGTCTTCCTCCCTCGCAATCTCCCCCGCGAAACTCCCCGTCCGCCCAAACGTAAAGTAGCGCAGGGGTCCCGCCTGCTCCGTTGCAGGCGGGACGCCTGCGCTACACACCCGCGCACTCGTCGCGCAGGCATCGCTCAGCAGCACCGTTCCGCGCGTGCGATGAAACAACGCCGCAAATGCCGCCTCCAGATCCTCCGCCCGCCGATACTGGTCGGGATGATCCCAGTCCAGGTTCACCGCCACCGTGATCGCGGGCGCAAACCGGTCGATCGTGCCGTCACTCTCGTCGATCTCGGCGACGATCCATTCGTTTTCGCCCACCGCCGCCGGCGAAGTATCGTCCGCAAACAATCCGCCCAGCACGTAACCCGCCGGAAATCCCGAGTGCCGCAACGCCGTGATCAGCATCGCGGTCGTCGTCGTCTTTCCATGCGAACCGCACACCGCGGCGAGCTTCCCGCCGCGGGTGACTTCCGCGAGCATCTCGCCGCGGCGCACCGCGCGGATTCCGCGGTCCGCGGCCGCCGTGAGCGTCGCGTGGTTTTTCGGAATCGCCGATGAATGAACCACGAGCTGGCAGTCCGCCGGCAGCGGCCCAACCGCCACGCCGCCGCGCTCGAGTTGCCCGCGCATCTCCTCGTTGATCGCATCGTCCTCCCCCGACACCTCCAGTCCGAGCTGCGCCAGGTAGATCGCGAGCGGCCCCATCCCCATGCCGCCGACGCCCACGCAATGCACCCGCCCCACGCTGCGCGAAAAGAGCTGGAGGTTCGCTTTCATGCCACCGCCGCCTGCGGGTGCGGCGTTCCGCCGCGTCTCGGCGCCACGATCTCCTCCAGGTCCGCCAGCATGAAATCGAGCGAGTTCGCCCGGTCCATCCGCTGCAGGTTGCCCCGGAATTTCCGCAGCAGCGCGTCGTTGAAAATGGTGTCCAGCACCTCCGCCCGGAGCGTCGGCAGCACGGCCTGCTCGATGGCGATGCCGCCGCCCTGCCGCTCGAAATACGCCGCGTTCGCCCGCTGGTGATCGTCCGCCGCCTGCGGAAACGGCACCAGGATCGCCGGCGTCGTGCAGCGCATCAGCTCCGCAATCGTGCCCGCGCCCGCGCGCGACACCACGAGGTCGGCCGCCGACAGGAGGTCCGCCACGCGGTCGCAGAACATCATGAAAAATGCCTTCACCGGCTCGCCGCGGCGCGCCGCGAGTTCGACGATTTCGTCGCGGCCCTTGCCGAGGCCCGTGATGCAGCAAACCTGGACGCCTTCCGCGGCCAGCGCCGCGAGTTCGCGCCGCGCCCAGTCGTTCAACGCCGTCGCACCCTGGCTCCCGCCAAACACGACGAGCAGTTTCCGGTTCGGATCAAACCCGAAGGCCGCGCGCGCCTCCGCCACCGGCCGCCGTTCGATTTCGCGCCGCACCGGCAGTCCCACATGCCGCGTCGCCGCCGCGCGCAATCCGCCGAGCCGGATCCCCGGCGGCAGATAGATGCGCCGCGCCAGCCCGCTCAGCACGCGGATCGCCAGTCCCGGCACGCGATTTGCCTCGTGCAGCGCCACCGGCACGCCGTGCAACCGCGCCGCCAGCACGACGCCCGCCGACGTGAACCCGCCAAACGCCACGACGCCGTCGGGCCGCACGCGCGCCACGAGACGCTCCGCGAGCACCAGCCCGCGCAACTGGCTGACGCCAAACCGCACGAACCGCAGCGGACTCGCCGAAAAACCCGTGCCCGGCACCCGCACGAATTCGAACTGCGGGTAGTTCTCGATCAACCGCGCGTCCACGCGCTTCTGGCTGATCAGGAGTTTCACCGCGTGGCCGCGCGCCGTCAGCCCCTCCGCCAGCGCGATGCCCGGCGAAAGATGCCCGCCCGTCCCGCCGCACGAAATCAGAAAGGTGCTCATGCGATTGCCAGCGGCACCCGCGTCACGCGAGCACCTCCTCCATCGCCCGGCCGCGGCCGGGCAGCGTCGCCCGGCTCCACGTCCGTTGCGTGTTCAGGAAAACCCCGAGCAGCAGTCCCATCAGCAGCAGATTCGAGAGCCCGGCCGAGATGAACGGCAGCGACATCCCTTTCGTCGGCAGCACGCCCGTCACGACGCCGATGTTGATGATCGCCTGCACGCAGATCAGCAGGAGGCTGCCGGCGACGAGCAGGTATTGAAACAGATTCGGCGCGCGCCGCAGGTGCACGAGGCCCGCGACGAAAATCACCAGGAACAGCGCCACCACGCCGAGCGTGAACCACAGCCCGAGTTCCTCGCCGATGATCGAGAAAATAAAATCCGTGTGCGCCTCCGGCAGGAAGCTGAGCTGCTGCCGCCCCTGGCCCAGCCCCGCGCCGTCGACGCCGCCCGCCGCGTAGGCCGCGACCGCCTGCCGGAGCTGGTAGGATTTGTCGTCGCTCAGGAACTCGGTCATGCGCCGCAGCCGGTTCGGGTTGTGCATCACGGCGACGCCAAACAGTCCCGCCGCCACCGCAACCGTCGGCACCACGTAGCGCCACTTGGCGCCGGCGAGATAAACCAGCGCGAGCCCGACGAAAAGCGTCAGTGCCGAGGTTCCGAAATCCGGCTCGAGCATGATGAGCCCGGCAAAGCCGCCGATCAGCGCCAGCGGATAAAGATAGCCGCGCTTCAGCTCACCGATCCGCGTCTGGTTGAGCGCCAGGTAGTGCGCGAGGCAGAACACGAGCGCGAACTTCGCGAACTCCGACACCTGCACCCGCGCCGGCCCCACGCCGAGCCAGCGCCAGCTCCCCTTGACCGAGATGCCGATGTGCGGGACGCGCACCAGCACGAGCAGCACCACCATCACGCCGGCGATCCACCACACGTATTGCCGCAGATAATCGAGATTGATCCGGCTTGTCACCCAGCACAGCGCCGCCGCGCCCGCCACGCCCGCGAGCTGCTTGCTCAGGTAGAAATAAGGGCCCTGTTTGAACGACGCACTCGCGCTGAACAAAATCGTCAGCCCGAGGATCGTCAGTCCGAGCGCGCAGATGATGATCACGGTCGCCGGATTCAGCGCGAATCGTGCGCGAGAACCGTCCACCGGGGATCGTGAGGCCATGCGCGGAGCCGATGCGGGGACGGCCTGCCTAGGGTTTTCCCGGAGCCGGGGTGCTGTCGTCCACCTGGATCACCGGCGGTGCGCCGGTGCCGGAGTTCACGCCCGCGTCCAGGTCCTGCCCGGCGGCCGGCGCGGCCGGTTTGGTTTCCTCGGCCGGCTTCGGCGGTGCCTCGGTCTTCTCGGTCGGCGTCCTCGATTTTCCGGCGGGAGCCTGCCAGCCTGGAATCGTCAACACCATCCCCGGCCGGATTTTCGTCGGATCCGAAATGTTGTTCGCCACCGCGATGTCGCCGTATTTCACTTGGTATTTCCGCGCGATGCCGCCGAGCGTCTCGCCCGGTTTCACCGTGTGCTTCACGGGCTCGCCGGACATCTTCGGCGCCGGCGCCGCGACCGCCGCCGGTTTCGCCGGCATCGTGTCGGCCATGGCCGCCGGCGATGCCATCATCGCCTTGCCAGGGATGATCAGCTTCTGCCCGAGCTTCACCATCGACGAGGTCTTCAAATTGTTCGCCGCCGCCAGTTCCCCGACCTTGATGTGGTTCTTCTTGGCGATCGACCAGAGGCTGTCGCCGTGCGCGACCGTGTAGGTCGTCGCCGGGGTCACGTCGCCAACCGGCTGGCTTTCGAGCGCCGCCGCCGCCGGCGTCCCCGGCCGCGTGGGCGAAAACCGCACTCCGACCGGCGCGCTCGACACCGCGGTGTCGGACGGCATCGGCGCCGCGGTGACGGGTGATTCGGTCATCGGCGCGGGCGCGGACGAAACGATCGTCGGCGGAACCTCGTCTCCCGTCGGGGCGGGCGTCGTCGGAGCCGCGGCCGGCGCCGGCTCGGGCGCGCTGGTCGTGTCGGACGCCGTCGCGGCCGGCTTGTTCGTGGAACTGCAGCCGGGATTCGCAAAAATCAGGATCAACGCAAAGACGTGGATGCCCACGACGAAGCCGAAGATTTTGAGGAGTTTCATTGGTGGAATAGTTGGTGGGTTGCGGAGGCGAATGCTATCAAAAATTGGCTGCGACGCCGAGGTCCCTGACGAGCAACTCGAACTGTTCGCCGCGATCGGCGTAGCCGCGAAACATGTCGAAGCTGGCGAAGCCCGGGCTCAGCAGCACGTGCTCGCCCGGCCCGGCGAGCTCCGCCGCGCGCCGCACCGCTTCGGCGAGCGTGCCGCACGTCGTGTGGGCCACGCGAAACGCCGAGCAATGAAACGCCAGCTCCGTGCTCGTCTCGCCGATCAGGACCGCATGCTTCACGCGCGGCGCGATCCGGTGCACGAAGCCCGCGAGATCGCCGCCCTTCGCCCGTCCGCCCGCGATCAGCACGACCGGTTCGGCAAATCGCGCCAGCGCCGCCTCGACCGCGTGGAAATTGGTCGCCTTCGAATCGTTCCAGTAGGTCACGCCGCCGTGTTCCATCACCCGCGTGAGCCGGTGCCGCCCGAGATGAAAACTCCGTGCCGCCGCGTAAAGCCCGTCGATCGGCAGCGCTGCCGCCCGCCACCAGGCCGCGGCCAGGAGGAAATTTTCCCGCTGCGGAGAATCCGCAAACACCGTGCCCGCCAGCCGCTCGTCCGCCGGCTGCGCCTCGGTCGCCACGCCCGCAGCCGCCGGCAGCGGGCGGTCGAACTTCTGCGCGAATCGCTGCACCGAGCTTCCGGCGAAAAAGGCGCCCGGTTTCGTGTGCGCCACGAGGTTCCACTTCGCGCTGAAATAGCCCTCGAGCGTCTGGTGCCGCTCGAGATGGTCCTCGGCGAAATTCGTCCACAGCGTCGCGTCCGCGCGGAAATGTTTGAGCGTCTCCGCCTGGAAGGAGCTGACCTCGCACACCGCGATCGAGTCGGCCGTGCCGCCGTCGCTCTCGCCCACCAGCTCGGCGAAGGCATGGCCGATGTTGCCCGTGGCATGTGCCTCGCGCCCGGCCCCGCGCAGCGCATGCACCAGGAATTCGGTCAGGGTCGTCTTGCCGTTCGTGCCGGTGACCGCGATCAGCGACCCGCGCCAGAACAGCGAGGCGAAATCGATTTCGCCGAG
>DASZPP010000158.1:0-17620 GCA_035549975.1 Opitutus sp. | reverse complement strand
GTGAACTTCGCCTTCGTGAGCTGCCAGGATGTCAACGAGGGCAAGCTCAACGCCTATCGCCGGATGATCTACGAGGACGAGCGCGCGCCCGCCGCCGAGCAGCTCGGTTTCGTTCTGCACCTCGGCGATTTCATCTACGAGGTGGTGGAGTATCCCGAGGAGACGAAGACCCGCTACGATCGCATCATCTACGAGGTCGCGCGCATTCCGGAAGCCCTGAAGGCCGGTCCCTTCCACGTCCCGACGACCGTCGAAGGCTATCGGGCCATCTACAAGGGCTACCTCGCCGATCCCGATCTGCAGGACGCGCGCGCACGCTGGCCGTTCGTCGCGATCTGGGACAACCACGAATTCTCGTGGCAGGGCTGGCAGAGCATCCAGAAGGCCGGCAAGGCGCGGCCCGGCCAGACCATCAAGGTCGCCGCCAACCAGGCCTGGTGGGAATATCTCCCCTCGCGCTGCAAGAAGGTCAGCGGACCCTCGCTCGAGCGCTTCGACCCGCCTGCGGTGACGAATGTCGCCATCGAAAAGTGGGACGAGCACGGCCTGGGCGACGAGCCCAACAACCTGGCCGCGATCAACAGCCTGATTGGCTACCGCTCCTTCCGCTACGGTCAGCACCTCGACCTGATCATCACCGATCAGCACAGCTATCGCAGCGCCGACCCGTTCAGCGACCCGGCGGTCGGGGCATTCGGGCCTGAGTTTCCCGACATGTTTCCGGAAGACGTGGCGCAGATCCTCGACGGCGGCCGGGCGTTCAACGGCGGGAATCCGCCGGTGGAAGTCGGCTTCAACGACGCGCGGGTGCCCAATTCGCAGCGCCACGCACCGCCGCAAACGATCCTCGGCGCCGCTCAGAAAGCCTGGTTCAAGGACCAGCTGCGCCAGTCAACCGCGACGTGGAAAATCTGGGGCAACTCGCAAGGCGCACTCGACGCGCGCGCCGACCCGCAAAATCTGCCGCCGGGCCTGACGAAGGAAACCTGACCGAAAACGACGTATGCCGTGTTCCCCATCGGCGACTACGGCATGGCCTACCGGGAGCGCGCCGAGATCTACGACCTCGTGCGCGATGCGAAGATCACCGGTTTCGCAATCGTTTCCGGCGACCGCCACAGCTTCTGGGCCGGCTATGCGACTTCGGAGCTGCCGCCCGGCAAGTTCGATCCGGTGGGCCTGAGCTTCGTCGGCGCCTCGCTCTCGAGCGCCGGAACCATGGAAGCCCAGGAGCACAATGTGTCGAAGACGGATCCACTGCGCGCGCTGTTTCTCGCCGACCGGCCGGGCGCCGCGAAACCGGACTGGACCCATAACATGCTGCTGAGGCACGGCGTTCGCGCGTGCCTCGCCTATGCGAAGACTTTCGATCTCCCGCGCGCCCGGTCGTTGTCCAACCCGGAACTGGCGCCGCACCTCGAATTCGTCGACCTCGGCGGGCACGGTTACGCGAAGGTCCGACTGTCGGGCGAAGAGATGCGCACCGAGTTTGTTTGCATCCCGCGTCCCATCGTGCGCAACGAAACACCGGACGGCGGACCTCTCCGGTATCGCGTCGCGCTCACCGCGGCACGTTGGCGGAGCGGCGAGCGTCCGCAGTTGAAGACATCCGTGCTGGAAGGCGACGTGGGACTGTCGATTTGACGCCCGAACACGCCTCACTTTCGAAAGATCTTCGCGACGATGAAAATCAGGATCGCGCCGCCCAAGCCGCCTCCGAGCAGAAGATAGAGGAGCGAGTAGCCGATTGCGGCGACTGGGAAAAGGTAAGCGAGGGTAAGCATAAAAACGGGGGTTTGCCTCGATAGTAAGACCGTAACCCAGCCCGTTCCGGCAAACGGTGCGGGCAATTTCCCTAAACTCGTCGACCAGCGAACAGAGCCGGACGATGACGATTTGCACAGCAGCGGTATTGGCTTCGGCCCGCGAGTCCCCTCAAACTTGGCTGGGAACCAAGGAATCATGCCGACCACCGACTCACGCGTGACGATCCACATGGCCGCCAGTCTCGACGGCTTCATCGCCCGGAAGGACGGCCGCGTCGACTGGATGGAAACTGCCGACGAGTTCGCCGGCGGCGAAACGATGGACCCGGAGTTCGTCGCAACCTTCCTGAAGTCGATCGACTGCTACGTCATGGGCTCGCGGACCTACGAAACCGCGCTGAATTTCGAATCGAAAGGCTTCGGCTGGGCGTATGGCGACAAGCCCGTGTTCGTCCTCACGCATCGCCAGCTCCCGCGGACCCGCGACACCGTCGAATTCCATTTCGGCGACCTCGCGCAATTCGTGAACGAGCGCCTGCGGCCGGCGTTTCGCAACATCTGGTTCGTCGGCGGCGGCTCGGTTTGCGGCGAATGCCTCCGGCGCGGTCTTGCCGACGAGGTTCGCTATTCCATCCTGCCCGTCCTGATCGGCGACGGGATTTCCTTCTTCGAAAAACTCGACTGCGACGTAGCCCTTCACCTCACGGAAGCGAAAGCCTACAAGAACGGCACGGTCGCGCTTTGCTACGAGGTGCGAGCTGAAACAAAAAACTCCGTCGGGTAGGAACCTCCTTCGGCGCGTTTGCCGGCTGCCCGGGAACACCTCGACTTCGCCGCACCGCCGGTCTTGTTGAATGCAACGCCGTCTCGCCGCGCCCGTCACTTTCACGGTCATGAGAAAATTACCCCTTGTCGCGCTCGTCTCGATCTTCGTCGTCGGTTGCTCGCCGGATTCCGAGCTCGAAAAAACCAAAAGCGATCTCGCGGCCGCGCAGCTCAAGATCAAATCGCTCGAGCTCGACCTGGCGCGCGCACAGTTCGAATTGAAGCAGGCTGAGACCGACACGGACAGCCTCCAGTCCGTCGCCGCCAACCCGCGGCAGCTCCCGATCAGGGTCTGGTTGCACCGAACAGACCGCCACGGCGCCTTCCGGCTGGTGATCAAAAATCAATCCGCCAAAACCGCCGGCCTGCACGTCGTCGTTTCCGCCGTCGGCAAATGGCAGGACCTCACGCCGTTCATCGAAAGCGGAAAGATTTGGACGATCGATCGGCTCGCCTCGGGCGACAAAATCCAGATTTCCTGCGACGGCTATGATTCCCAGTCGTTCGTCGTGCAATGAACCAGCGACCAGGCCGAGTGCCACCGACACCGTGAATCAAAAGCCGCCCGGTCTCCCGCGCCGCGTTCACCGCAGCAGCTTGAACGCGTGCACCCAGTCGTTCTTCACGAAACCCGGGATGCACCACAGCATGCACAGCGGCTCGATCGCGCGCGCCGCCTCAACCGGGCCGCAATCCTCCGTCTCCCAGCCGAATTGATCGAGGATCGCCCGCGCCGCCGCCTTCGCGGCCGCATCGTTGCCGCAGATGAACATCGTCGGCTTTCCGCCCGCGAACGACGGATTCACCATGCAAGCCGCGCCGACCGAGTTGAACACCTTCACGAATTTCGCCGCGGGAAATTCGCGCTGCAGCCGCTCCAGCAGCGAGTCGTTCGGCGTCGTGAAATATTTCAGCACGCCGCCGACCGGCGGCTCCTCCGCGATCGGGTTGCACGCATCGAACACCGGTTTCCCCGCGAGATTCGCCGCGCCCGCGACCCGCAATGCCTCCGCTGCGACGGTTCCCTTCACCGCCAGCACGACGGTTTCGCCAAACTTCGCCGCCTCCGCGAAGCTGCCGAGCCGCGCCTTCGGATGGCGCTTCGCCCACTCCTCCAGTTTCGCCACGTCGCGTGTTCCCATCGTCACGTCATGCCCGTGCTTCAAAAAGCCGGCGCCCAAAGTCCTCGCCACCTCCCCGGATCCGATAATGCCGATCTTCATGGTGGCCGCAAAATTCCCCATCCGCCGCCGAACGCAAGTCTCCCCGCCGCCCACGGTTTTCTCCGGGCTCACCGGCCGCCCGCCGGCAGTGTCACGTATTACGTGACACTGGGGAGGAGTCGCGACGGCCAAGTGTCACGCAATACGTGACACCTTTGCAGGGCCACGCTTCCCGGAAAGCTGCGGGGATGCGGCCGCCGTTCTTCAATAAATGCGCAGGCTCCGACAAATTCCGGCGGGCCCAGCCCGGGCTTTTGCCGCACCATGAGCCCATGAGCGTCACGACCGACCGCACCGCGTGGATCGAAGGCGGTTGCACCGTTTGCCCGCATCCGCCGGCCAAGGTTCACCGGGCCTGGCATCTCGTCCTGCTCGGCCCGCCCGGCGTCGGCAAGGGCACGCAGGCCGAACTTCTCGCGCAGACCCTCGGTGCGTGTCCGCTCTCCACCGGCGAGGTCTTCCGCGCGGCGCGCCATCATCCCGTCGCCCCCGGCTCCGCGATGGCCGCCGCACAGGCGCAGATGCAGCGCGGCGAACTCGTCACCGACGAGACCGTGCTCGACCTCGTCCGCGAACGCACCCGCTGCCTGCACTGCTCCGGCGGCTTCATGCTCGACGGCTTTCCGCGCACGCTCGCGCAGGCGACGGCGCTCGATGCCCTTTTGGCCAGGGAATCGCTCACGCTCGACGCCGTGATCAGTTACGACCTGCCCGCCGCGCAACTCATCGCCCGGCTCAGCGGTCGCCGCGTGTGCCCCAAGTGCAAGGCCGTTTTCCACGTCACCGCGCACCCGCCCCGGGCCGCGGGTGTTTGTGACCAGTGCGGCACGGCGCTCGTGCAGCGCCCCGACGACAACGCCACGGCCGTCGCCGTTCGCCTCGACGCCTACGCCGCCGCCACCGCGCCGCTCGCGCAGCACTACCGCGCCCAGGGTCTGCTCGTGCCGATCGTCGCCGACGGCGAGCCCGCCCGGATCTTTTCGCGCACCCTCGAAGCACTTGCCGCTCGTTCCGTTCCGGTGTAAACAACCGGAAGTGTCCGCCCCTCCTTCGATCCTCGCCGCCGCCGAGAGCGGCCGCACGCTTTCGTCCGAACGCTACGCGGCACGCGTTCCCGCGCTCCGCGCCCGCCTGCTCCAGGCGCAGCTCGCGCTGCGCGAGCGCAAGTTCTCCGTCATCCTCATCGTCGGCGGCGCCGACGGCGCGGGCAAGGGCGAGCTCGTCCACCGGCTCAACGAATGGCTCGAACCCCGCGGCGTCGCCACCGATGCCTTCTGGCGGCCGACCGACGAGGAACGCGAGCGCCCCGAATTCTGGCGTTTCTGGCGCGCGCTGCCGGCCGACGGCCGCATCGGCATCTTTTTCGGTTCGTGGTATTCCCTCCCGATCGTCCGGCGCGTTTTCCGTGACACGAAGAAACGCGCGTTCGAGGCCGAGCTCGATCGCATCGTCGCCCTCGAGCGCATGCTCGCCGCCGACGGCACCGTGATCGTCAAGCTCTGGCTGCACCTCTCGAAAAAGCGCCAGAAGAAATGCCTCAAGCACCTCGCTCGCATCGGCCGCATCGCGCCGGACGATTGGAGGCACTTCAAGCACTACGACGAATTCACCAAGGTCTCCGCCCGCGCGATCGCCGGCACCGGCCGGCCCCACGCGCCCTGGCACGTGATCGACGCCGCCGACCGCCGCCACCGCGAGTTCACCGCCGGCCGGCTCCTTCTCGCCGCCATCGAAAAATCCGTCGCGCGCCGCGCCCGCCCCGCCACCAGGGTCGCCGCTGCGCATAAGTCCGATCGGACCCATCAATCCCCTTCGTCCCATTCCCTCGCGAGCGTCGATCTCACCCAAAAACTTTCCGACTCCGATTATCACCGCGAGCTCGACGAGCAGCAGGACCGGCTCAGCCAGCTCGCCTGGAAGGCGCAGCGCAAGGGCGTGTCCGCCGTGCTCGCCTTCGAAGGCTGGGACGCCGCCGGCAAGGGCAGCGCGATCCGCCGAGTCACGCAGGCGATGGACCCGCGGCTCTTCCGCGTCATCGGCATCGCCGCGCCGAACGACGAGGAGCGCGCCCACCATTATCTCTGGCGGTTCTGGCGGCACATCCCGCGCGCCGGCTTCATGGCGATCTTCGACCGCACGTGGTATGGCCGCGTGCTCGTCGAGCGGGTCGAGGGCTTCGCCACCACCGCCGAATGGGGCCGCGCCTACGACGAGATCAACGCCTTCGAGGAACAGCTCGCCGCCGGCGGCATCGTGCTCTGCAAGTTCTGGATTCACGTCAGCCCCGCGGAGCAGCTCCGCCGTTTCAAGGAACGCGAGGCCGTGCCTTACAAGCGCTACAAGATCACCGACGACGACTGGCGCAACCGCCGGAAGTGGCCCGCCTATGCCCGCGCCGTCGATGAGATGATCGCCCGCTGCCACACGCGCCACGCGCCCTGGACGCTTGTCGCCGGCGACGATAAAAAATTCGCGCGCGTGCAGATCCTCAAAACCGTGGTCGCGCGCCTCGAGGCCGCCCTGTGCTGAGTAGCGACAGGTCCCTGCCGGCCGCATCGGCTCACTTCGCCGGCAGGTTCGGAAGCCTACCGCTATACTCGACGCTACAGCGTCCGCTCGAACCACGCCACCGTCACGTCCACCGCCCGCGTCGCCGCGTCCGACTTCGGATCGAACACATTGAAGATGTGGCTCGCGCCCGCGATGATCACCGCCTCCGCCGGCCGCCCGCGTGCGATCTTCATGAATTCCGCCTCGTGCGGCGGCAGGAAATCCTCCGCGCCACGCACCGACAAAAATGCGCCCGGATATTTCGCCAGCGATCTATCCACGTCGATGCCGCGGAAGCTCTCGTAGAACGCGCGCTTCGTCGTGATCTTTTTCCAGCCGGGCACTTCCTCCGTCGCCACGCCGTCGCGCAACGCCTTCCGTGCCGTCTCGGTTCCGGCGATCTGCTGGAACTGGTCGCCGCTCGGGCTCGACCACACGACCATCGTCCGAAACCACTGCGGATGACGCGCGCCGACCTCGATCGCCGTCGACGCACCGAGGCTCCAGCCCTGCGCGCCGATGCGACCCGCCTTCACGCCCGGCTGCTTCAGCACGAAGGCCTGCGCCGCCTCCGTGTCCGCGATCCGCGTGTCGAACGTCGATTCGATGTCCGTGCGGTTCCGGTCGCCTTCGCCGCGAAAATTGATCCGCAGGCTCGCGATCCCGTGCGCCGCCAGTTCGCCCGCCAGCCGCTTCGTGAGATCGCCCGCGCCATCCATGTCGTCCGCGAATCCGTGCAACAGCAGCACGGTTCGCCCATCCCAACCCGTGTCCGGCACGACCCACGCGCCGCCCACATCTTTCGCGACCTCGACGCGTTTTTCCGCCGCCGTCATCGCACCGGCGATCATAATTAACGAGGCGAACCACAGGATCGGGCGCAGCGTTTTCATTCGGTGGTGTCCGGGACTGATGCCGCGAATCCACCGCCGCTGTCAATCGCGCCGCCGGCGCGGGTGGTGTCCTAATTCGGTTTGTCATCGCGAGGCGCACCACGTGCGCCGTGGCGATCCAGCTGGATTGCTTCGTCGCCGGCGCTCCTCGCAACGACAAATTAGGACACTACCCCAGCGCGGTTGCGCGGACCGGAATCTATTTTTTCGGCATCGAGTCGATCAGCCGCCGCAGCTCCGGCCCGATCTGGCGCAGCTCCGCCAGGTGCGCCGCCGACAGCCGCGCGATCAGCGCCTCGCCCCGCGCGGTCAGCATCACGTGAACCCGCCGGCGGTCCGTTTGCGACGGCCGGCGCCGCACGAGCTGCCGCCGCACGAGCCGGTCGACGAGCCCGACCGCGCTGTGGTGGCGCACCCGGAGCCGCTCCGCCAGTTCGCCGACGGTCACATAGTCGCGCTCCGGAAACCCCTTGATCGCGAGCAGCGCCTGGTGCTGCTGCGGCGGCAGCCCGGCGCCGCGCGCCGCATCCGCGCTGAACCGCAGGAAGCGCCGCAGCGCGTGGCGCAGCCCCGCCAGCGTCTCGTAGTGGGACTTCGCAAGCGGCGGAGGGCGGCGGGACTTCATCGGTGACACGCCACTCAGCCGCACCTGGCGGCCGCTGACAATCCCCATTGCATTGTATCGTGAAACGATACATGTCCTTCCTTTGCCTTTTTTCCCACCTCCATGTCGCAATCCGCCACCCACTCCTCCGCCCTCCCGCACGATGTTCTCGCCGATTTCACCACGGATCGGCGCGTGCTCCTGCTCAGCGTGCTCGCCGTCCCGATCGGCGCCATCGGCGCGCTGGTCGCGAAAGCCCTGCTCTGGCTGATCGCGGTGTTCACGAATCTCGCCTTCTTTCACCGGCTTTCGTCGGAATCCGTGACCCTCGCCGGCGGGCATTTCGGCTGGTGGGGCGTGCTCGTGCCCGTGTTGGGCGGCCTCATCATCGGGCTCATGGCGCGCTACGGTTCGGACAAGATCCGCGGGCACGGCATCCCGGAGGCGCTCGAGGCCATCCTCCTGGGCCGGAGCCTGATCGAGCCGAAGGTCGCGGTCCTCAAGCCTGTCTCGTCCGCGATCGCGATCGGCACGGGCGGGCCGTTCGGCGCGGAGGGCCCGATCATCATGACCGGCGGCGCCCTCGGCTCGATCTTCGCCCAGTTGTTTCAACTGTCCGCCGCCGAGCGGAAAACGCTGCTCGTCGCCGGCGCCGCGGCCGGCATGTCCGCCGTGTTCGCCACGCCGATCGCCGCCGTGCTGCTCGCCGTCGAACTGCTCCTCTTCGAATGGAAGCCCCGCAGCTTCATCCCTGTCGCGGTCGCCGCGGTCGTCGCCGCCGTGATCCGCATCCCGCTGCTCGGCGCCGGCCCGATCTTCCCGGTGACGGCCCACGCCGCGCTCGGGTTTTCCTCGCTCTCGCTCGCGCTGGTCGTCGGCGTCGCGGCGGGCCTTTTTTCCGGGCTGCTGACGCTGCTGGTCTACGCCTGCGAGGACTTGTTTCTAAAGCTGCCGATCCACTGGATGTGGTGGCCCGCGCTCGGCGGCCTCGCGGTCGGCCTCGGCGGACTGGTCGAGCCCCGCGCCCTCGGCGTCGGTTATGAATCCATCCACGCGCTCATGCGCGGCGAGATGATCGGCGCCGCGCTGCTGGGCCTCCTGCTCGCCAAAGGCATCATCTGGTCCATCGCCCTCGGCTCCGGCACCTCCGGCGGCGTGCTCGCGCCGTTGCTGATGATGGGCGGCGCGCTCGGCGCCTTCATGGGCTCCGCCTTCGGCATCGGCGACATCGGCCTCTGGGCGATGGTCGGCATGGCCGCGATCATGGGCGGCACCATGCGTTCGCCGCTCACCGGCATGATCTTTCTCCTGGAACTCTCCCACGACCTGAACGCCCTGCCCGCGCTCTTCATCGCCAGCGTCGCCGGATTGTGCGTGACCGTCCTGCTGCTGCGTCGCTCGATCCTGACCGAGAAACTCGCCCGCCGCGGCCAGCACATCGCCCGCGAGTACAGCGTGGACGTGTTTGAATTGAAACGCGTCGGCGACGTCATGGATCGCGACGTTCCCGCCATGCCGGCCGACGCCTCCGTCGCCGAGCTCGTCCGCCGCATCGATGCCGGCGGCTCCGCGATCTCCGCGCGGCACGGCACGTTGCTGGTCGATGCCGCCGGCCGGCTCGCCGGCATCGTCACGCGTGGCGACCTCATGCGCGAGCTCCAGCGCGATCCTAAGGGTTCCGCCGCACTCGACCGCATCGCCACCGGCACGCCCATCGCCGTACATCCCGACGACACGCTGGCGGCCGCGCTCGAGAAATTGCTCGCCCACGACATCGGCCGTCTGCCCGTCGTCGACCGGGCGGATCCCGGGCGGGTCATCGGGTATTTGGGTCGGGCGGAAATTCTCGCCGCGCGCCTGCACCAGCACCAGGAGGAGGCGCAACGCGAACGCGGACCCTTGCTCGGCGCGGCCCAGCATCGCCGGCTCGGCTGACCGCCGGGGTCGCCGCTCACCTCGAAAGGATTGCACGCCGTGCGGCGCGGTCTTTGCTTGGCCCCGATTACGCGCCCATGACTTCCGTCCCCTCCACGGCCGACGCGACCGATCCCCGCATCCTCGCCTACCTCAATCTCAAGCTTCGCGAGCTCGCCCAGCCCGGCGTCGCCATCGCGGATGACGGCCTCGGCGAGCTCGTCGGCAGCTTCGTCGCCCTCAGCCGCGAGAAGGACCGCGCGCTCGCCCGCCATCTCTGTCCCGTCGACCAGCGGATCCAGAATTTTCTTTTCGACTACCTCGAGAACACCGGCGAGACCGCGCGCCTGCCCGCTGCCACGCTCATCCTCGACCGGCCCGGCCTCGCCCGCATCCTGTCGCTGCCGCCGACGCGCGACGAAAACCAAAGCCCGATCCTCACCTCGCGCCGCGTCCAGCAGGGCGTGCTGCACAACCCGCGCAGCGACCGCCGCACGACCCAGGGGATCTTTCACGTCGCCGAGGGCGGCCTGCCGATTCCCAACGACAAGAAGGCCGTGCCCGCCGCGGTCTTCGCCCGGCTGCTCCGCCTCGCGTTCCAGGCGCCCGTGGAATTTCTCGCCCTGCCATTCACCGACGCCGAGCCGGCCACCGCGCACTGCTTCGTCTCGCTGCACCTGCGTCCCGTCGTGGTGCCGGCCGTCGCCGGCTTCACGCCCGAGCGCCGGATGGAAACCCGCCTGATCGTCCCGGGCAGCCTCGTCGCCAACCTCGATTTCGTCGAAAGCATCTTCGGCAACGCCGGCGATCCGCACCTGCCGGAAAACGACGCCGCCCTCGATCCCGAGCACTGGACCGGCCACACCGGCTGCATCATCCTCGCGCCGCACCTCAACGCGGTGAAGAAAACCGACCTCGGCCTGCCGCCGTGGGCCGACGCCACCGAGCGCCAGCGGCGCGACGGCATGTGCTGGAAATCCCCCGACGAGTTCTACAACGACGGCGGCGCGTTCAAGATCACCGCGCGCGACGCCTCCGGCGTCGTGGTCACGGTCATCTCCGACAACTATTTCGGCTACTGCAAAAAGGAGGTGAAGACCCAGATCAGCCTCGCCGCCAACCTGCTCGGCTGCGCCGAGGAGGAGCACGCCGGCGGCGCGATCGTCTTCCCGAGCTACGACCTCGGCGAGGACTTCCAGCTCAACCCGAACCTGCCCGACGTCACGCACACCTTCGCCGAGGCGCTCGCGCTGCTCGGTGAGCGCGCCGAGCTGCAACCGGGCGGCTGGGCGCGCGACCGCGTTTACCCGAACGTCTCTTATGTCCCCGAGGACGCGCGCTTCGATCTCCGCACCCAGCAGATCACCTGGCAGGCGCACGAAAGCAGCGGCGAGCACCCGCGAGCCGGTGCCCCCACCCGCGAGCAAACCCTCAAACTCCTTCCCGGCCTCGCCTACGTCCTGCCGTCCGGCTACAAGGTCGAGATGGCGAAGCCCGAGGGCGCGCAGACCTGGCGGCTCCGCGGCACGACGGCCGAGGGCCTGCTCTGCCACAAGCCGTGCACCGTCTCCGGCGGCGGGAAGTCCGAGATCTCGAAGCCGATCTCGGACGCGATGTTCGCCGGCCCGGTGTTCGTCAGCGATCTCGTCCGCGACCTCGACGCCGTCGAGGCGATCCTGCAGCGCAACTACCGCGACCGTTTCAAGGACCCCTCGCGCCATCCGCTTCGCGCCCGCCCGATCCTGAGCGCCGACCGCTCGCTCGGCTCCGTCGTGAAGCTGCTCAGCCGCAGCTCCGACTACACCGACGAGTTCAACGCCTGGCTGGCCACGATCCCGCGTTCGGTCCGCGACCTCGTCCTCCTCGTCAAGCGGCTCTACAAGCCCGATTGGGGCGAGGACTGGCGCCGCCATTTCACGGTCGACACGATCAACGCCCGGCCCGGCAACGAACTGAAATACCACAAGGAGCGCCTCGCGACGCACTATCTCCGCGTCGGCTACACGCGCGAGGGCGGCTGGCGCACGTTCACGCTGCGCTCCGATTTTTATCCCGCCGAAAAAATCCAGGCCGAGGACGACATCACCGCCTCGACCGTCGCGCCGCGCGATCGCGTGCCCGGCCTCCCGCTGTGGGTCACCGAGCCCGGCCTCAAGTTCGTGCACAACTGCGAACGCCGCCTCTTCCAGCGCCCCGACGATGCGATCATCCGCGGCTACGACCGGCGGACCGAGCGGGATTTCGGCCGCTCCGGAAATTTCTTTTCCAACTACGAGCCGCTCACGCGCGAGACCGCGCGCGGCATCGTCGAGGACACGATCACCTTCGAAAACTTCACCGAGCCCGTCCGGCAGATCTTCCTCGCCTTCGTCGCGGCCGACCGCCCCGACTACCTCGTCTCGCCGGCGCATCCGCGCGTCGTCGACGGCAAGCCCTCGAAAAACCCGCGCTACCTGCAGCCGCGCCCCGACCTCGA
The DNA here is from genome assembly GCA_035549975.1 of Opitutus sp. Classification (GTDB taxonomy): domain Bacteria; phylum Verrucomicrobiota; class Verrucomicrobiia; order Opitutales; family Opitutaceae; genus Opitutus. The sequence continues at coordinate 5,369 of DASZPP010000158.1, read as the reverse complement.
GGATCCGCGCGCGACCTACCTCGCGCACATGGGCGCGCGCCTCTACCGCCGGCTCACGCCCGACCAGCCCGCGCCGTTTCCCGTCGGCTCCGTGTTGATGGGCCGCCGCCAGAATCCGCCCGACGCCGGCACGCGCCCGCTCTGCGCGTTCAGCCCGATCCATTACCAGGAACTGCCCGAGGCGTTCATGGACCTGATCTCGAGCCTCACCGGCAAGTCGCCCTCCACCACCGGCGCCGGCTCCGAGGGCGCGCTGACGAAGGGCCCGTTCAACGCGCTGCCGCCGATCTACGATCTCAACTCCGCCTACGTGTCCTACGTGCTCAGCGGCCTGCACATCTTCTCCACCGCCGCCGGGTGGGTCGGGCCGCACCACCGCGTCGACCACGACATCAGCCTCCTCGTCCCCGAAATCTGGTGCCGCATGACCCCCGCCGAGCGCGTCCCGGAACGCTTGATCGCCGAGGGCCACCTCGAGCGGTTGAAGGATTTCGACCACCAGGGCCACTCCATCCTCGCCAGCCGCCTCGGCTGGCGGATCACGGCGCGCTTCGTCCAGACCTTCTGCGGCCGCGTGCTCAGCAACCCGTCCGCGCTGTTCGACAACGAATTCCTCCGGCCGGAAACCCAGGACGTCGATGTCTTCGCCGACAGCGTCGACAACATGGCCACCGCCATGCGCGACGCCGCCGGCCACTATTTCGCCGACGGCTCGATCGCGCAGGCGGTGCCGCCGCTCCGCGCGCTGCTGCACGTGATGCGCGACGGCACGTGGGAAGGCCGCACCGCCGACGACCCGGCGTTTCGCGCGCTCTTCACCCGCGAGGCGATGCTGGCCAGCGGCTGGTATCGCGCGCGCCTTGAGGCGAAAACCGCCATCGACGCACGCCTGTGGGAACGCCATGCGCGCTACCTCGAAAAATTCCTGCAGCGCCCGAATTACGCCGACGTGGCCCTCCAGCTCCAGATCCGGGAAAAACTCGCCCGCGTCACCGCGCTCGCGCGCGACGTCCGCTCGCCCGAATACGCCGCGAGCCTGAATCACACGATCGGCGCCGAGCCGGCCGTCGCCGCCGAGCTCGACCGGTTGCAGCTCCATTGAGCGCGTGCGGGGCCGCGCGTCGCTGCCACCTCAGCGCTCCGTGCGCCGGCCGGCGAGCAGGCTCACGATCACCGCCAGGACCGCGACCACCGCCGCCTCGATCCACGGCAGCCGCACGCGGCCCACCGGCGTCGGAGCGCTCAACGCGAACGTGAGCTGGGGATCCTGGGCGCCCGCCACGGTTGATCCGATCCACTCGTCGCCCTCGCGCCGCAGGGGGCCGACCTCGTTGCGCGGCTTGATCGCCGTGAGCGGAAACCGCGCGAGCACGCGCCCGATCGCGCTGACCAGCCGCGGCGCGCCGATCCGGAAATCGCCCGCGCCGGTGAAGGGATCGAAGCGAATTTCCCGCAGCGGGACCCGCGGCACGGGAAACGCCAGTTCCTGCGTTTTTTTGGAAGCCGTCGTCGCGAGCTTGACGCTGTCTTCCTGGCGCAGTCCCGCACCCGTATCGTAAAAGACCTCCGCCTCGCCGTCGCGGCTGCTCCGGAACGGCACGCGCAACTCGTTCGATCCCGAATCCTCGACCACCGCGCGCCAGGAATCGTAGAGCAGCACCAGCACCGCCGCAACCAGCGCCAGCCGCATCAGCCGTTGAATGGGTCGCCGTGATTTTGAAGCCATGAGAGATGCGAGCCAGCGAGGCTGGCGCCCGCCCGCGGCCTCGTCAAATGCAACACCGGCCGCGCGTGACCGCCCGGCCGCGCGGTCATTCGAAGCGATCGCTCTGCTCCACCGACTGCTTCGCCAGGAGAAGCTTGCCGTCGAACATCAGCAGCGTCGTCACCTGGCAGATCGTGACGCCGCGGGAACGACGCCCGGCAGCCCGGCGAAAAACACCGCCGCCGTTCGCGCATCCATGCCTCTGCGTGACACCTCGCCCTCCCCGAATGTCAGGCGGAAATCCCCGACCGGAGAAACCAACGATGCCCGCTACTGCGCCCCTGTGGAGCGATCGACCGCAAACTTCCCACCGCCCGCGATGAGGATCGCCGCGAATCCCGCGAGATACAGGAACGCCAGCTCGCCGCTCATCGGCCCGCCGAGTGCATGGCCATGCACCCTGACGAAGGCGACGCCCAGTTCGATCAGCAGCACCAACGCGGCAAACCGCGTGAACAACCCCAGCGCCAGCAGCGCGGCCATCACGACCTCGGCGAACACCGCAAGCCCCAGGCTCGCGGCCGGCCCGACTCCGAGCGGATCGGGAAACTTCGCCGACATCTGGCTGAAGCCAGCGAGCTTGCTCCAGCCGTGATTCAACAGAATCGTCAGCCCCAGCCAGAGTCGCAGCACGAGGAGCGCGAGGTCCGTGCTCCGGGGAAGGAAGTTCAGTTGAAAAAATTTAACGACGGCGTTCATGGGAAATGCAGGGTGGGGTTTCCGCCATCACTACGCTTCCCGCCGGCGAACGCAATCCGTCTGATTCCAGCGATCCAGGTTCGGTTCCCCCCTCAACCCGCCGCCAGCGTCTCCGCCGCCGGCAGCCGGTGCGCGATCGCGATCAGCACGCCGTTCGGATCCCGCACCATGAACTGCCGGTCGCCCCACGGCTTGTCCTCGATCGGCGCGGCGATGTCGACCCGCGCCGCCACGAGTCGCGCATACTCCGCGTCCGCATCGGCCACGTCGAGGTTGAGCCAGTAGCCGCGCCCGTCCGTCGCGCTGATCAGCTCGGGCAGCGGCCCGTCGACTTCGTGCCGCAGGATGCCGAGTTGCGCGCCCGTCGCATGCGCGAGGTGCACGTAGGCGTCGCTCTCGAACACCGTGCGAAACCCGAGGAACTCCGCATAGAAATTCCACGTCTCGAAAAACCGCGCCGTCACCACGCTCGGATAAAACGGCTCTCCCGCCAGCTCCGCCTCCACCCGGCCCCGCCCGAAACGCCCGATCAGCCCGCGCAGGTCGCCGAGCAGCGCCGCATGGCATCGTTCGAATTCGTCGTCCGCCTCGCCCGGCGCCCGGAACAGGGTGCCCATCACCGCCGACCCGCGCGGCCGCCGCACCACGCGTAACGGCACCAGGTTCATCTCATCCGGCTGTGCGCCGACCAGCAAATCGATCACGCCCGTGCGCTCGTCGGCGAGCAGCGCGAGATGCCGTTCGCCCGCCGGCGTCAAGGCCCGCCAGCCGCCCTCCTCCCGCCGCAGCTCGCGGCAATAGGCGCGCGCCCACACGGGCAGGTTTTCAAGCCGGGCGAGAAACGCGAACACGCTGTCACGGTCCGCGGAAAGGGTCACGGTGATGCTGCGATTGTTCATGGCGGGGAATATGATCCGCCCGCATCCTACCGCGTGTCGCTGACAGCATCTTGTCAGCAGCCTGTTCCCGCCGCCCCGATTTTCCTCAACCTCCTCGATGGGGGCGCGACGCCCTCGTCGCGCCTGGCAGCGGCCCGCCGCCGTTCCTTCACCCATGCCGCCGCGCCACCGCCTCCGCTTCCGCCCGCACCAGCGCGCGCAGCTTTTCCGGCGCCAGCGCCTCCGCGTCCGGTCCGTAGGCGAGGATTCTCCGCGCCAGCCACTCGAGCGAAAACGCCGCCAGCTCCACCTCGAACCCGTCGCGCGCCGGCGCCGCCTTCAATTCACCGGCGAGGGCCTCCCGCCGCACGCGCTCGATCCCTTCGCGCGAGAACCACACTCGCGCCGGAATCTGCGGCTCGCCGCCGGACTGCTCCTTCAGGAAATCCCGCAACGAAAACTCCGGCCGCGCCGCGAACCGCTCGCCCAGCACCTCGAGCGAACGCAGCCGCTCGAGCTTGAAGTAACGATAGTCCTTCCGCAGCCGGCACCACGCCACGAGATACCACGCCCCGTTGCGAAACGTCACGCCCAGCGGCTCCGCGTCGCGCACCGTGTCGGCGTTCCGCTCGATGCCGTGATAGGTCATCCGCAGGACCCGCCGCGACACGATCGCCTGCTGGATCGGCAGCAGCGTCCGCTGGTCGAGGCCGTCCGGCGGCTTCGCATCGCCGTAGATCGCCGTCGCCCGCGCCAGCCGGTCGAGGTCGTCGCGCCGGTCCAGCGGCAGCACCGAGCGGATCTTCAGCAACGCCGTCTCCATCGGCGCCGTCATCGATGCATCCGCGAACTGTTTCACCATCTCCCCGCCGACGAACATCGCCACCGCCTCCTCCGTCGTGAACATCACCGGCGGCAGGTGATAACCCTTCATCAGGCTGTAGCCCACGCCCGCCTCGCCGATCACCGGCACGCCCGCCTCGCCCAGCGCCGCGACATCGCGATAGATCGTGCGGATGTTCACCTCGAAATGCCGCGCCAGCTCCTCCGCGCGCACGACGCGCCGCCCCTGCAGGAACAGCACCATCGCCACGAGCCGGTCGGTCCGATTCATGCCGCGAGCATGACCGCGCCCCGCCCCGCCTCAATCAATCTCCTGACATAAGCGTGTCGCAACGGCGCGGTAATCTCCAAGATTCAAGATTCAAGCTCCAGAGGATCTCCAATCTCCACCCTCCAACCTTGGGTCTTGGTCCTTGATCATTCTCTGGATCTTGGAGCTTGGAACTTCGAACTCTGAGCCCGGAATCTCCCAACCCACTTCCCCTCCCGCCATGCCCGCCACCGTCCGCCCCTGCCCCTGGCCCAAAACCCCGCTCGACCTCGCCTATCACGACACCCAGTGGGGCGTCCCGCAGCACGACGACCGCGCGCTCTTCGAGCTGCTCATCCTCGAGGGCGCCCAGGCCGGCCTGAGCTGGTCCACCATCCTCGCCAAGCGCGAAAACTACCGCCGCGCCTTCGACTCCTTCGACGCCGCCAAGATCTCCCGCTACACCGCGCGCAAAACCGCCGCTCTCCTCGCCGACGCCGGCATCGTCCGCAACCGCCTCAAGATCGCCGCCACCATCGCCAACGCCCGCGCCTTTCTCGCCGTGCAGCGCGAATTCGGCAGCTTCGACCGCTACCTCTGGGCCTTCGTCGGCGGCCGCCCGATCGTCAACCGCCGCCGCGGCGGCGACGTGCCCGCGCGCACGCCCGAAAGCGACGCCCTCAGCCGCGATCTCCAAAACCGCGGTTTCAAATTCGTCGGCTCCACGATCTGCTACGCGTTCATGCAGGCCAGCGGCATGGTCAACGACCACCTCGTCACCTGCCCCCGCCACGCCGCCTGCCAGCTCCGCGCCTAGCGGCTGTCATATGCCTTGACAGGCTTCTCCGAGGCAGCGCGGCGCTTCAGCCCGCGCTTTGGGGCGTCCCGCAGCACGACGACCGCGCGCTCTTCGAGCTGCTCATCCTCGAGGGCG
>DASZPP010000157.1:0-4959 GCA_035549975.1 Opitutus sp. | reverse complement strand
AGCTTGTCCGTGCCGCCCTTGCCGTCGATGTTGCCGGTGATCGCCGAGTTGGAGCGCAGGATCGCGTTGTCGTTCCCACTCGACATCAGGACGTCGCCGGTGACGGAGCCATCGTTGTCGAAGTCGAAGGTCGCGCCGAGTGCCCCAAGGAACTTGATCGCGGTGCCTCCGGTGCCGGTCAGCGTGCCGCTGTTGGTCACCTTCGCGGTGCCGCCGCTTTCCTGGAATTGAACCGCGGCCGACGTCCCGTAGACCGAGCCCTCGGAATTGACGATGACCTGATCGTTGGTGCCGTTGACGATGACGCCGTAGGTGGTCGCTCCCGCCGCCTTCACGTCGCCGTTGACCGTCACCGTGTACGTATTGTTGTTGCCGCCGGCGAGATTGAGGCCGTCGGCATTGTCGGCCGTCGTGTTGACACTGCCGGTGTCGGCGATGGTGACGGTGGCGACCGTCGTTCCGTCGGCGCGGGCGTTGATCGCGGTCGCGCCCGCCGTGCCGGTGGTCAGCGCGCCGTACACCTCGATGTTCAGGCCGCCGTTGTAGGTGCTGGCGCTGATCGCCGACGAATCCTCGCCCTCGACGTCGATGTCGCCCGCCTTGATCGTCAGCAGCCCGGCGTTGGGATCGGTGAGCGGGGAGAAGCCGGTCGTCGCGCCGATGCCGTCGGCGGCCTTGCCCGTCGTCGTGATCTTTCCGGCGGTGGTGTCGATGGTCATGTCGGAGTCGGGGCCGGTGTTGCTCGCCTGGATGCCGTAGGCGCTCCAGCCCTCGGTTTTGACGTCGGCAGTCGTGATCGAAACCGCGCCACTGCTGCTGCCGACGCCAATGCCGCCCGCGCCGTCGCCCTTGCTCGAGATCGTCCCCCCCGTCGTATCGATGGTGACCTTGCCGATGCCAGCGTTCTGGTCGCCGTTTCCGGATTGCGCCGAGATCGCGGCGGCGGCTTCGCCCACCGACGACACGTCCTTGGTGGTGATCGTCACGTCACCGCCGCCCCAGCTCACCGCGTAGATGCCGTTCGGCGGGTAGTTGCCCTCGTTTTCGGGCGGCGTGAGATCGAAGAGGTTGGCTCCCGAGGCCGACACCGTGCCGAGTGCATTGATCGTGATGGCGCCGTCGGCGCCGCTGCCATAGTTCTGCGCGTCGATCGCCCGGCCGAAATCGCCGGTGGTCGTCACGGTGCCGGTCGTGATGTTGATGGCGCCGCCGCCGACGACCGCGTTCGGCGTATCCGGCCCGGTGTATTCCAGCATGCCGCTTTGCGCGACGATGCCGCGCGCCTTGTAGCCGGAAACACTGACCACCCCGAGCGTATCGGGCGTCGCCCCGACCGACGTGTCGATGGTGATCGCGCCGTTGGCGCCGCCGCCGACGTTGAACACGTCGATACCGGCGGCTTCGTTGCCGACCTCGTAGTGGCCGGAATTTCCCGTGACCGTATCGCCGTGGGTGACGATCGAATGGGCGGTGATGGTGACCGGCCCGCCTGTCCCGTCCCCCTGCAGATTGCCGTCGTAGACGTGGATGCCGGTGGCGTTGGCGCCGCTCGTCTCGATCGAACCGGCGTGCACCGTGGTTGCGCCGCTGAGCCTGTCGATGTTGATCCCGCGCGCATTTTTCCCGACGGTGGTGATCTTGCTTCCCGTCATTGATTCAATGTCCACCAGGCCCGTTTCGGTGGCCGTGGAGGCGACGTTCACCCCGTGAGCGCCGACGCCGGTCGACGGATTGCCCGTCGAGTCGGTACCTGTCTCGACGTCGCCGACGGTCACCTTCACCATGTTGGCGCCGGTGCCGGTCGCATTGAACCCGTAAGCGTTGTCGCCCTTCGTCACGATCTTGGTGGCCGACAGATCGATCGCTCCGCCGGCACTGGCGGTGATGCCGTCGGCGCCATTGCCGGCGGTATTGATCGTGCCCGCCGTCACCGTGACGCCACCGGAGGTGCTGCTCGCCTGGATGCCATGCGCAGCCCCGGTGCCGGTCGTCGTTATGTCGCCGGCATGGATGGTGACGAGGCCACCGTTGGTGGCGGCGGTGTTCTGCGCATTGATGCCGATCGCCCCCGTCCCCTCCGTCTTGACGAGCCCGGCGGTCGTGTTGACCGTCACGGCTCCTGCCGCGCCCGTGCCGTTGCTCTGCGCATACACGGCGGTGGTGCCGCCGGCTTTGGTCGAGACGCCGGCCGTGGTCACCTCGACCGGCCCACCCGCGCCGGCGGCGAAGATGCCGGCGAACTGGCTCGTGCCCGTCAGCGTCACGTCGCCGGCGGAGGTGTCGACCGTGACCTTCGCGTCGGCCCCGGTGCCTGAGCTACTCGCCCAGATGCCGGTAGTCAGTATCCCGCTGCCGGCGACCGAAACATCGGCGGTCGTGACCGTGACGGCGGCAGCACCCGTCGCAGTGATGCCCGATCCGGTGGCGGTACCCGTCAAGGACACCGTGCCGCCGGTCGTATCGATGGAGACGTCGCCGGCGGTCGACGTCGCATAGACGCCGTAGACCCCGAAGGAGCCGCTGTTGTCGCCCTCCGCCGTGACGTCGCCGGTCGTGATCGTCACCGGCCCGCTATCGCTCTGGGCATAGAGGCCCATCGAGCCGTCGCCGGTCACGTCGATGTCGCCGGCATGGGCCACGATCGTGCCGGTGCCGTAAATCTCGTAGCCGTATGCGACCGCGTCGCTCGTCGTTACCGTGCTGCCGGAAGCATTGATGGTCACGTCGTTGGAAGCGGCGGTGAAGCTGGCAGTGCCGACCAGCACGCCATCGAACGCCCCGCTGGTGTTGATGGTGACGCCATCGGCAACGTTGAGCGTCTGCGCCCCCGAGCCTTCGAGCCAGACGCCGAAGCTGGTGCCGGTATCGACGGCGACGCCGGTCAGCAGCGACACCGTCTGGTCGGTATTGTTGTAGGTGATGCCCGCCGCGTACGGGTTGCCGGCAGCATCGCAGGTCGCGGTCGCCCCCGAGCTGCAGGCGGCGAGAGCCGGCCCGTCAAGAGCGATGGCGGAGACAAGCAACCCCGCCGCCAGCGCCGCCGCGCCAATGATGCGTACCGCCAACCCCCGCAGCGCCCACCGATCCATCACCCACCCAACTGAATCACGACGGGATGTCCCACCGTCCGATTCCTAGTGGCGGATGGCTTCGCGCGCCCCACCCGTACGAGTGGGGGACGCGCGGAATCTATTGAAGGCGCAGGGCGATCAGCGCAAAACGCACCAGCGCCACCTGGCTGTGCGTGTCGGTCTTGGCGAACAGCGCGCGCAGGTGGAACTTCGCCGTATTGATGGAGATGCCGCGCTCCTCGCAATATTCGGTCAGCGAGGCCCCGGCCACCAGCCGCTCGAGAAGCGCGAGCTCCGCCGCCGTCAGCCGGTACGTTGCCATCGCCGAGGAGAGCCGCGTCCGCGCCACGCTGTCGGGGTCGTTGATCAGCAGCACCGCGCCGCGCGGCGACGTGAGGCCGAACGGGGTCAGCATCTGCGTCCGCGCCGGGGCCACCAGCACCACGTAGGGCGGCCGCCCTTCGGCCCGCGGCACGATCACCTGCCCGCCGGCTGCGTCGTCTTCGTTGGCGAGCACCGAGCCGACCAGCCGCGTCAGCCGCGCGTTGGCGGCACGGTCCGTCGCCGCAAGTCCGCCCGCCGTCGTCAGCATCAGCCCGTCGCGCTGCGCGATGATGTCGTGCGCCGCGGCGTTGCGATGAAAGACGCGCCCGTTCTCGTCGAGGATGATCGCGCCGACGGCCAGGCGATCGACGATATCGGTGAAGGCGCCGACCAGTTGGCGGAGCGGCGCGAACTGCCGGTGCATCTGCAGTGCCCGCCTGAGGTGCGGCGCCAGCCGCTCCATCGCCCGGATGTCGGCCTCGGTGAATTCCGCCCTGCCCACCTCGCGCTGCAGGCAGATCAGGCCCGTTCCGCGCGCGTCGCTGAGCACGTTGCCGCCCAGCGTGTCGATCAGCCCGAGCTTGACGAAGAAGTCGTTGTAGAACTCGTCCCCCGCCCGCACCTCCGGCGCGAACAGCCGGCTGGTGGTGTTGAACTTCCCCGGCTGGTGCCCGACGAACGCCGGCACCGCGATGTCGAGGCCGCCGTAGTACGAGAAATACTGAGTGACGACCGCCTGGTCCTCGAATACGCCGCGCGAAGCAGCGAGCGACGACAGAGCGACCTGGTTGTCGCTGAAGGCGAGCGTGATCGAATGGGCGTCGAATGCGCGCTGGATCTCGCGCATGACGTCCGCCCACGTTTCCGGTTCGACCGCAGCGCCGTAGATGCGGTCAATCAGGTCGTCGCCCGGCACCCTGTACTCGCTCCAACGCAACCCAACTGTGCCAACTATGGCCGCAGCCCGTGCGCTTGGCGACCGGAATCTTGGCCGCGGAACGAAAAAGGCCGCCCGGAGGCGGCCTTTGGTAAACGCTGCGGCACCCGCCTAGCGCGAGTAGAACTCGACCACCAGGTGCGGTTCCATCTGCACCGGGTACGGCACGTCCGAGATGCCCGGAACGCGGAGGAACGTCGCCGACATCTTGCCATGATCGGCGGCGATGTATTCCGGCACGTCGCGCTCGGGAAGCTGCGTTGCGTCCAGCACCGAGGCGAGCTCCCGCGAGCTGTCCTTCACCGAGATCACGTCGTTCGGCTTGGCGCGGTAGCTGGCGATGTTCACGCGCTTGCCGTTAACCAGGATGTGGCCGTGGTTGATGAACTGGCGCGCCGCGAAGATCGTCGGCACGAACTTGGCGCGATAGACGATCGCGTCGAGCCGGCTTTCGAGCAGCCCGACCAGGTGCTCCGAGGTGTCGCCCGAGCGGCGGATGGCCTCGTAATAGATGTTCTTGAACTGCTTCTCGGAGATGTTGCCGTAGTGGCCCTTGAGCTTCTGCTTGGCGCGGAGCTGGGTGCCGAAATCCGACAGCTTGCCCTTGCGCCGCTGGCCGTGCTGGCC
>DASZPP010000156.1:0-2133 GCA_035549975.1 Opitutus sp. | reverse complement strand
TCTCCAAAATGGGCGCCGACGTCACCCTCGTCGGTCCCTCGACGCTCGTGCCGCACTGGTTCACCGCGCTCGGCGTGAAAGTTTCCCACGACCTCCGCTCCGCGCTCGCCGACGCCGAGGTCGTCATGCTGCTGCGCATCCAGCATGAGCGCCAGTCGACCGCGCATTTCCCCTCGCTCGGCGAATACACCAGCATGTTCGGCCTCAACAAAACCCGCGCCGGCTGGCTCAACCCGAAAGCCATCATCATGCATCCCGGCCCGATCAACCGCGGCGTCGAGATCGACAGCGACCTCGCCGACGGCGAGCGCAGCGTGATCCTCGAACAGGTGACCAACGGCATCGCCGTCCGCATGGCCGTCCTCTACCTCTGCGCCGGCGGCCAGCCCGAACACGTGACGCCCGCTGAATAGCCACAGAAAGCGCAAAAAGCGCAAAACTCATGAATGAATCCGCCGCTCTTCAACTCGCCGACCTCGTCCGTCAAACCGCGTTCGAAGCACATACTTTTCTCCGCCACGGCCATAATGAGAAAGTTTACGAAAACGCACTGCGCAATCGGCTCCGCAAGAAAGGTCTCGCCGTTGATCAGCAAATCCCGATTCAAGTCTTCGACGAGGACACCAGCCTTCTTGGCGACTTTCTCGCCGATCTCGTTATCAACGGCGAATTCATCATCGAGTTGAAGGCCGTCCGCTCCCTCGCCGAGGAGCACACGGCGCAAATCCTCGGCTATCTGCGCGCCAGTCACAAAGAGCACGGCATGCTCATCAATTTCGGCGCGCCCAAAATCCAATTCCGTAAATATATCTTTCGCGCGGAGGACTGACTCCCATCCACCAGCGACCTTCTGCGCTTTTTGTGCCTTCTGTGGCCATTCTCTGATGCCTTCCTTCTGGATCCAAAACGCCCGCGTCATCGACCCCGCCGCCAAGCGCGACGCCGCCGGGGACATTTTCATCGCCGACGGCAAGTTCGTCGACTCGCTTTCCGCCGCGGAGAAAAAGCGCGCGAAAAAAATCGACGCCGCCGGCCTCGTCGCCTGCCCCGGCCTCGTCGACATCCACGTCCATTTCCGCGAACCCGGCCAGACGCACAAGGAAACCATCGCCACCGGCTCCCGCGCCGCCGCCGCCGGCGGATTCACCACGGTCGTGTGCATGCCGAACACCTCGCCGCCCGCCGACAACGCCGGCACGATCCAATTCATCCACGACGCCATCGAGCGCGACGCCGCCGTCCACGTTTACCCGACCGGCTGCATCACCGTCGGCATGAAGGGCCAGGCGCTCGCCCCGATCGGCTCGCTCAAGCGCGCCGGCGTCGTCGCCATCACCGACGACGGCGACTGCGTGCAATCGAACGAGCTCATGCGCCGCGCGTGCGAATACGCGAAGATGTTCGACCTCCCGCTCATGGACCACTGCCAGGACACTTCCATGACCCAGGGCGCCGTGATGAACGAGGGCGCCGTCTCCACGCGCCTCGGCCTGCGCGGCTGGCCGAACGCTGCCGAGGACCTGATCGTCGCGCGCAACGTGATTCTCGCGGAATACACCGGCGCGCACATCCACCTCCAGCACATCTCCTCGAAGTTCTCCGTCGACGTCATCCGCCGCGCCAAGCAGCGCGGCGCGCACATCACCGCCGAGGCCACGCCGCACCACCTCGCGCTCACCGACGAGTGCCTCGGCGCCTACGACACGAATTTCAAGATGAACCCGCCGCTGCGCACCGAGGCCGACCGCGCCGCGCTCATCGCGGGCCTGCGCGACGGCACGCTCGATTGCGTCAGCACCGACCACGCGCCGCACACGAATTACGAGAAGGACAAGGAATTCGACTACGCACCGAACGGCATCCTCGGCCTCGAGACTTCGCTCGCCGTCACGCTCGACGTCCTCGTCCGCCAGAATCGCTTCAAGCTGCCGCGCGTGATCGACCTCATGACGCGCCGCCCCGCGGAAATCCTGAAACTCCCCGCCGGCACGCTGAGCGCCGGCGCGCCCGCGGACGTTTGCCTGTTCGATCCCGACGAGCCCTGGCGCTACGACGCCGCCGCCGGTTTCAGCAAGTCCGCGAATTCCCCCTGGAACGGCCACACGCTCACCGGCCGCGTCAAGACCACCATCG
>DASZPP010000155.1:0-11265 GCA_035549975.1 Opitutus sp. | reverse complement strand
GTCCACGGGCACCCGCATGCTCGCGGCCATCGTGCCGTTCGGCGGCGCCACCTGGTTCTTCAAGTTCACCGGACCCGACGCCGTCGTCGCCGGAGCGAAGCCCGAGTTCCTCGCGTTTCTCGAAACCGTCCGCCCGCCCGCCGCCGCGGTCGACCTGGCCGCGTCTCCCTCCCGACCCGAGCCGGCCCCGCCCTTCGCCGCCGGCAACATGGCCAACACCGCCGTCGTCAAGGCCGAAGGCCCCGGGCTGCAATGGACCGCGCCCGCCCACTGGCAAAACCAGCCCGCCGCCGCGATGCGCAAAGCCACCTACGCCGTCACGGGCGATGACGGCGCCACCGCCGACGTTTCCATCACCGCCTTTCCCGGCGATGTCGGTGGCGAGTTCGCCAACGTGAACCGCTGGCGCAGCCAGCTCGGCCTGCCGCCGCTCGCCGAATCCGCGCTCGACGCCGCGATCACCCGCCGCGCCCAGGCCGGCCTGCATCTCACCATCGTCGATTTCGCCGGCGCCGGCCCCGCCGCCGGCCACCGCCTGCTCGGCGCGATCGTGCCGTTCGACAACGCCACGTGGTTCTTCAAGCTCACCGGCCCCGACGCCCTCGTCGCCCGCGAAAGGGACGCGTTCCTCGAATTTCTCGGAACGATCAAGGCTCCCTGACCCATGCGCACGATTCTCCGCGACCTCCGCGACGCGCTCGTCTCGCTCAAGCTCACCGTCGCCCTCATCGCCTTCTCGATCGTCCTCGTCCTCGCGGCGACGCTCGACCAGGTGCACCTCGGCGTGTGGGCCGTGCAGGCAAAATATTTCTACACGTTCATCGTGTGGTGGTCGTCCGGCAACCTGCGCCTCCCCGTCTTTCCCGGCGGCTACGCGATCGGCGGCCTCCTGCTCGCGAACCTCCTCGCCGCGCACTTCTACCGCTTCCAGCTCACCCCGCGCAAATCCGGCATCTACCTCGTCCACCTCGGCCTGATCCTCCTGCTCGTCGGCCAGTTTCTCACCGGCCTCCTGCAGGACGAATACCAGATGCGCCTCGACGAGGGCGAAACGAAGAACTTCTCCGAGAGCTACCGCAACATCGAGCTCGCGATCACCGATCTTACCGATCCGAACTTCGACGAGGTCGTCGCCATCCCCGAGCGCCCGCTCGCGCGCAAGGAAATCATCCAGCACCCGCAGCTGCCCTTCCGCGTCGCGGTCAAAACCTTCCTGCCGAATTCCATTCTCCAGATGCGCCGCGGCGACGCGCCCGACACCGAGCCGCTCAACTCCCCGCAGGGCGTCGCCTCGCACCTGGTCGCCACCATCCAGCCGCTCACCTTCAAGACCGACGAACGCAACTACCCCAGCGCGCTCGTCGAGCTCGACGGCCCCGACAGCGCGATCGGCACCTGGCTCGTCTCCACGCTGCTCGATCAGCCGCAGCGTTTCGATTTCGGCGGCCGCTCCTGGAAAATCGCCCTCCGCTTCGCACGCCACTACCAGCCCTTCTCGCTCACGCTGCTGAAATTCAGCCACGACCGCTACGCCGGCACCGACATCCCGAAGAATTTCTCCAGCCGCCTCCACCTCGCCTCGCCCGACGGCCGCGATGACCGCGACGTCCTGGTCTACATGAACAACCCGCTGCGCTACGGCGGGCTCACGTTCTACCAGGCCGGCTTCGCCAACGACGACCATACCAGCGTCCTCCAGGTCGTCCGCAACCCGGGTTGGCTCGTGCCCTACATCGCCTGCTCCGTCATGACGCTCGGCTTCCTGATCCAGTTCGGCCTTCACCTCGCCGGCTTCGTCACCAAGCGCCGCAAACTCGCCGCCGCTTCGATCATGAAACGCGAAGACCGCAGAGGCCGAGAAGAAGATTCCGTGAAACCCGGTTTTGCCGGAAGCACCTCCAAATAGGCGCCCGCCCCCTGTCCAACCCCTCCGCGTCCTCCGCGTTTCAAAGTCCGAATTCATGAAACGATTTTTCCCCTTCCTCGCCCTCGCCGCCGCGGCCGCCGCCATCGTCGTGTCACTGCTTCCACCGCGCAACCGCACCGACTACGACCTCGTCGCGTTCTCCCGCCTGCCCACGCTCGTCAACGGCCGCATCAAGCCGCTCGACACCGTCGCACGCACCTCCCTCCTCGTCATGCAGGGCCGCCAGCGCGTCACCGCGCCCGACGGCCGCAGCGTCGCCCCCGCCGAGTGGCTGCTCGACGTGCTCTTCCGCCCGTCCGTCGCGAACGCCTACCCGACTTTCGAGATCGTCCATCCCGACGTCCTCGCACTCTTCAACCTCACGCCCGCCGACGGCGCCGGCGGGAAACGTTTCTCCTACAACCAGCTCGCGCCCGGCCTCCCCGAACTCGACCGCCAGTCGAAGCTCGCCGACGGCGTCGAATCCGCCAACCGGAACGCGTTTCAGCGCGGCGTCATCCAGCTCCGCGAGAGCCTCGTCCTCTACCAGCATCTCCAAACCAGCCTCGCCGCCTCCGACTCGCCCGGGTTCCTCACGCAGCTCACCCACCTCGACCAGATCGCGCACGATCCCGCCGCCGACAAAATCCGCCGCGAGCTCTCCGACACCTTCGCGACGATGGAAGCGATCGGCTACCTGCTCCCGATCCCGCCCGCCGCCGATCGCGCGAATCCGCTCCGCTGGAAATCCGCCGGCGCCGCAATGCGCGATGCGCTCGCTGCCGGTAAACTCGATTCCGCCACCGCCGCTTACGTCGAGCTCGGCCTCGCCTGGCGCGGTTACCAACCCGCCGCCTTCAACGCCGCCATCGAGCGCTATCGCTCCGAACTCGATCGCGACGTCCCGGCGCTGATGACGAAGTGCGACATCGAGGCCCGCTTCAATTCCGCCCAGCCGTTCGCCACCAGCATGAATCTCTACGTGATCGCGTTCCTCCTCGCGATCGTCTCATGGCTGAAATGGCCCGACGCGCTCGGCCGCTCCGCGTTCTGGATCACCGCGCTCGCGTGGGTCCTCGCCACCGCCGGCATCGCCGCCCGCATGTGGCTCGAAGGCCGCCCGCCCGTCACGAACCTCTACTCGTCCGCCCTCTTCGTGGGCTGGGCCGCCGTCGCGCTCTGCCTCATCCTCGAACGCATCTACCGCAACGCCATCGGCAGCGCCGCCGCGGGTCTCATCGGCTTCGCCACGCTGCTCATCGCCCACCATCTCGCGCTCGGCGGCGACACGATGGAAATGATGCGCGCCGTCCTCGACTCGAACTTCTGGCTCGCGACGCACGTCGTCACCATCACCGTCGGCTACTCCGCGACGTTTCTCGCCGGTTTTCTCGCGCTCATCTACGTCGCCCGCGGCCTGCTCACGCGCTCGCTCGACAAACCCACGGCCGACTCGCTCACGCGGATGGTTTACGGCATCCTGTGCTTCGCGACGCTCTTCAGCTTCGTCGGCACCGTCCTCGGCGGCATCTGGGCCGATCAGTCGTGGGGCCGCTTCTGGGGCTGGGATCCGAAGGAAAACGGCGCGCTGATCATCGTCCTCTGGAATTCGCTCATCCTCCACGCCCGCTGGGGCGGACTCGTGAAGGCGCGCGGGCTGATGGTCCTCGCGATCTTCGGCAACATCGTGACGAGCTGGAGCTGGTTCGGCGTGAACATGCTCGGCGTCGGCCTCCACAGTTACGGCTTCATGGACGCCGCGTTCTGGTGGCTCCTCGCCTTCGTCGCCTCGCAGGTGGCAGCGATGCTCCTCGCCGCCACCCCGGTCGCCAGGTGGCGCAGCTTCTCGGTCACCTCTTAGCCGGGAGCACGCAGTTGAAGGCGGAATCCGACCCGCGCAATTCAGGGTAAATCTCGCCGGGTCTCCCCGCCCTTCCTGACTGTCCGGCTGAATTCGCAAGCCGCCGGCGGGAAATACCGGCGCAAAGTGCTGTCCGTATCGGCCCCCAACGCTGCCCGTCGCAGCGCGCCGCCGCCTTCATGTTTCCCCGCCCCCGGTCCCCGCTTCCCGCCTTCCCGGAATCGCACGCGTCCGCCCGCCTGCCGCGGCCGCGCTCCGGCTGTTTTCCACCGCCATGAAAATCCGCGCCCCCCTCGGCCGCTCCGCGGCCCTGTTCCTCGGCCTCGCGCTCGCGAGCGCCGTTCCGGCGACTGCGTTCGCCGCGTTTGGCTACACCGACAACGGCACCGCCTACGTCGTCGACAGCGGCGCCGGCCTCGTCTTCCAGGTCAGCAAGACCGACGGCACGATCACTTCGATCGTCTTCAACGGCACGGAATACATCGGTCCCTCGGGCAAGGGCTCGCACATCGCCTCCGGCCTCGGCTCGCCGACCACCGTCACGCCCGAGACCGACGGCTCGACCTACGTGAAGATCACCCTGCAAACGGATCCGACCAACGGCGTCGTCTCCGACCTCACGCACTACCTGATCGTCCGCAACGGCGAGAACCGCATCTACATGGCGACCTACGACACCGCCGAGCCCAACGTCGGCGAGCTGCGCTGGATCACGCGCCTCGCCTACGACCTCGTGCCCAACGGCCCCGTGCCCTCCGACAACTCCGGCAACACCGGCGCGATCGAGAGCACCGATGTCTTCGGCCACGCCGACGGCACCACCACGTCGAAATACTACGGCGACCACGTCACCCACGGCAAAGAGCGCGCGATGGACCTCACTTACTGCGGCGCGACCGGCCCGGGCATCGGCGCCTGGATGGTCTTCGGCAATCGCGAGAGCAGCTCCGGCGGCCCGTTCTTCCGCGACATTGAAAACCAGAGCGGTGCCGGCGGCGACCAGGAGGTCTACAATTACATGAACTCCGGTCACAACCAGACCGAGCCCGACCGCGTCAACGTCCTCCAGGGCCCGTATGTGCTCGTGTTCACCACCGGCGCGCCGCCGACGCTCCCGATCGACTTCTCCTGGATGGGCTCGCTCGGCCTCGCCGGCTGGGTGCCCGCGTCCGGCCGCGGCTCGGTCAGCGGCACCGCGACCGGAATTCCCGCAGCGTTCCAAGGCGTCGTCGCTCTCGCCAACAGCGCCGCGCAATACTGGGCCGTCATCAATCCCGCCGACGGCAGCTACACCGTCTCGGGCGTGAAGCCCGGCACCTACACTGCCACGCTCTACAAAGGCGAACTCTCCGTCGCGACCGCCTCCGTCACCGTCAACGCCGGCGCCACGACTCCACTCGATCTCGCCTCCACCGAACCCGCGCCGTCCGTCATCTTCCGCATCGGCGACTGGGACGGCACGCCCGCCGGCCTCCTCAACGCCGACCACATCACGCAGATGCACCCACAGGATGTGCGCAACGCGTCCTGGGGCCCCGTGACCTACCACGTCGGCGTCGATTCGCCCGCGTCGTTTCCCGCGATCCAGTTCCGCGGCGCGAACACGCCCACGACGATCAAGTTCACCCTCGCGCCGAACCAGATCACCAGCCTCACCCTCCGCATCGGCATCACCTGCGCCTACAACAGCGGCCGTCCGCAGATCGGCGTGAACAACGTCTTCACCTCGTCCGTGCCCGCCGCGTCCAGCCAGCCGAGCTCGCGCAGCTTCACGATCGGCACCTACCGCGGCAATAACGCGCTCTTCACCTACACGATTCCCGCGAGCGCTCTCGTCGCCGGCACCAACACGATGACGATCACGCCCGCCAGCGGCTCGACCGACCTCGGCCCGTGGCTCAGCGCCGGCTGGGTTTACGACTCCGTCGAACTCGACGGCCCGATCGCCGCGCCCACCATCACTTACGTCGGCGGCAGCCCGCTCATCGTCAGCGGCACCTCCGAACCTTCGCGCAACATCGCCCTCGCCCTCGACGGCTCGACGCCCGCCGGCAACGCGGTCGCCTCCGCCAGCGGCGCCTGGTCGATCACCTTCTCCGGCTCGCTCTCGATCGGCGCGCACAGCTTCACCGCCGTCGCCAGCGACGACTCCGGCCACAGCGGTCCCGCCTCCGCACCGTTCACCGTCAACACCGCCGTCGCGACGCCCGCGATCGTCTCCGCCGTCGGCGACACCGGCACTTACTCGAACGGCGCGACGACCTCCGACCGCGTGTTCTCGTTCAACGGCAGCGCGGGCCCCGGTGACACCGTCACGCTCACGCGCCTCGGCGTCGGCTCGATCGGCACAACCACCGCCGACGGCTCCGGCAACTGGGCGTTCGACTACACGACCGTCTCGCTGCCCGACGGCGCGAACAGTTTCTACGCCACCGGCTCGAACGCCGCCGGCACCGGCCCGTCCTCGCCCGTCTTCACGCTCAACCTCGCCGGCCAGCCGCGCATCGCGATCACGCGCGAGACGCCGCCGTTCGAGGTGATTCCGAACACGATCGCCAGTATCGTCTATCGCGTCGCGTTCAACCACAGCGTCAACGGCGTCACGCCCGGCGGCTTCGCGCTCACCGCGACCGACACCGCGGCCGGCACCATTTCCAGCGTTTCCGCTAGCAGCGGCACGAATTTCGATGTGACCGTCACGAATCTTTCCGGCACCGGCACGCTCCGCCTCGACCTCGCGCCGAACAGCGGCGTCACGAATTCCGGCGGCGATCCCGAAGCCGGCTACACCGCCGGCCAGCACTACACGCTCGTCGCGCCAACGACCGGCAGCGGCACATGGATCCAGCCCGCCGCCGGCGGCAACTGGAGCGACGCGATCAACTGGGCCGGCGCCGTGATCGCCGACGGCGACACGCACTCCGCCGATTTCAGCACGCTCGACCTCACCGCCGACAACACCGTCCACCTCGATTCGCCGCGCACGCTCAACTCCCTCATCTTCGGCGACACCAACACCGCGACTTCCGCGAGTTGGATCCTCGACGGCTCTGCGCTGACGCTCGCCGGCACGACGCCGACGATCACCGTCAACGCCCTCGGCGACGGCGCCGCCGTCACACTCGCCGCACCGCTCGCCGGCACCGCCGGCCTCGCGAAAGCCGGCGACGGCACGCTCGTCCTCACCGCTGCCAACCCACTCACCGGCCCGCTCGCCGTGAATCGCGGCGTCGTCCGCCTCGCGCCCGGCAGCTCGCTCGCCCTCGGCAACGCCGCCATCTCGCTTGCGCTCAGCACGCAGCTCGATATCGCCGGCGGCTCGTTCGCGACCGATGGCACGGTCACCACCGGCTCGAGCACGCTCATCGTCGACAGCGGCTCCGCTTCGCTCGGCGCGTTCACGAGCAACGCCGACTTCGGTGCCACGCTCCGCGTCAACGGCGGCATGCTCGCGGTCGGCGACGTCAACATCCCGCGCAACAGCGGCGCGAGCGCCGACTTCGGCTCCGGCTTCATCGTGACCGGCACCGGTGTCGCGACGGCCACGACCATCGAGCTCGGCACCAAAAACTCCACCGGCGCGATGTCGATCGAGGGCGACGGCTCGCTCACCGTGAGCGGCCCGATCACGATCGCCAATCAGGCGACCGGCGGCCGCGGCGGCGCGATGCGCGTGCTCGACGGCACGTTCACGTCCACCGACACCGCCACCGGCATCCTGATGTGCCGCAACAACGGCTCGAACGCGAACAACGTCGCGAGCGCCACGTTCACCGGCGGCGTGAGCGCCGTCGAAAAATTCACCCTCGGCTTCGACCCCACTGTCACCGCCGGCTCCGCCACGATCACGCTCAACGGCGGCGCGCTCTACCTCGGCGCCGGCGGCATCGTGAAAAACGGCGCCTCGGGACTCGCCACGAATCTCAACTTCAGCAGCGGCACGCTCGGCGCGAAATCCGCGTGGAGCACCGCGCTTCCCGTCAACCTTCCCTCCGGCGGCAACGTCATCGTGCGCGCCGCCGACGCCCTCGGCCAGCCGTTCGATATCACACTGAACGGCGTCATCGGCGGCGCCGGCGGTTTCACCAAGGCCGGCGGCGGCATGCTCACGCTCGCCGCGGCGAACACCTTCACCGGCTCCGTCGCGCTCAACGCCGGCACGCTCAACGTCACCGGCTCGCTCGCCGCCGGCGGCACCGTGACGATCGGCGGCACCGGCACGCTCGCGGCCAGCGGCACGATCGCCAAACCCGTCGTCCTCGACGGCACGCTCGCTCCCGCCGCGGCGACCGTTTCCGCCCCGTCGCTCACGTGGAACGGCGGCGGCACCGTCTCGCTCGCGCTCGGCGCCAGCGGCGTCTCCGGCCGGCTCGCGCTTTCCGGCGCGCTCACGAAAGGCGCCGCCGGCAGCTACACCTTCGCCTTCTCGCCCGGCAGCGGTTTCGCCGCGGGCAACACTTACACGATCGCGACCTTCGGCTCGACAAACTTCACCGCCGCCGATTTCAGCGCGACCGGATTGCCCGCCGGCTACGTCGCGATCTTCTCGCTCGACGCGTCCGGCCTCACGGTGACGGTCAAGGCGATCGCCACCGTCACGCTCGGCGATCTCACGCAAGCCTACGACGGCACGCCCCGCGCCGTGAGCGCGACAACGGATCCCGCCGGACTCTCCGTCGCGATCACCTACGACGGCAGCCCGACGGCGCCGACTTTGCCCGGCAGCTACGCCGTCGTCGCGACGATCAACGATCCCGCCTACGCCGGCTCCGCCAGCGGCACGCTCGTGATCACGGTCACCGCGCTCATTCGCCACGCGCCCACGTTGAACGGCGACATCGACGGTTCCGCGCAAATCCTCCTCGGCGAAAACACGACGCTCAACGGCGGCGCCGGCGTTTCCGGCGACCTGCTCGTGCCCGGCACGCCGACCGTCCAACTCAACGGCGCGCCGACCTACGCCGGCACCATCGATTCCAACGGCGACAGCTCGCCCTCCAACTACACAGTGACGCTCAACAGCCACACACTGCTCCGCCATGTTGTCCGCCGCGTCGATCCGCTCGCGTTGCCGACCGTCGACGCCCCGCCCGTGCCCACCGGCACGCGCAACGTCACGCTCAATTCACCGAACCAGAGCCCCGGCAATTTCGCGACGCTGCGGAATCTCACGCTCAACAGCGACGTCGGCCAGGTCGCCGTGCCGACCGGCACCTACGGCACGTTCACCGCGAACAGTGGCAGCGGCTTCACGCTCGGCATCGCCGGCGCGACCGAACCCGCCGTCTACCACCTGCAAGGCCTCACGCTCAACAGCGGCGCGACCGTGCAGATCGTCGGCCCGGTGATTCTCACGCTCGCGAACGGCGCGACGCTCAACCATGCGACCGTCGGCGCCGCCGATCACGCCGAATGGCTCACGCTGCGAATCGCGAGCGGCGGCCTCACGTTGAACAGCAGCGCAACGCTGCACGGCGTCGTGCTCGCGCCCGCCGGCACCGTGATGCTCAACAGCGGCACGCTGCACGGCCGCGTTTCCTCCGAACGCCTCACGATCAACGGCGGCGCTGTGCTGGAAGACCAACCATAAATCGGAGCCTCGCGATCGCATCGCCAGCCCTACGCCACGGTGTAGGGCTGGCTCCCGCCGTTCGGGCGCAAACCCGCGAATGAAGGTGGCCGCGAGCGTGAACGAGTGGGCAAACTTTCCACTCGCTTACGCTCGCGGCCACCACTCCAGAAAACGCTCACCCTCGTCCGCCGCGCAGCACGACAAGGTGGTCCACGCCATCCTTCTCGAACTCCCGCCAATACGCGTCCTCGTGCTCGGCCAGCTTTTCCTCCTGCTCGGGTGCAAGTTCCTCCGCCTCGGCCGCCTCCTCGCCGATTTCGGCGCGCAAATCGCGCATCGCCAGCCGGGCCACGAGCTCATTCCAAAAACTCTCGTCCACGAACTCCGTCCATTTCTCGCCCGCCGGTCCGCCCGTGAGTTTCTCGTTCGGGAAAAGTTCACCGTTCACGTCCGCCTCGACAAGGTCCGCGCAACCGAAGAGCTCGGCAAGCCCGAACACCTTTTGCGTCACCTCCGCGTAGCGCTCCGGCATCGTGGCCGGATCCTCGGCGCGCGCACCCGCCACCGAAAGCCCGAGATGCACCAGCTCGAGCAGCCGCGTATATTCCTTGGTCGTGAACGACACTTTCATCCGCGCAATGGTTTCGGCTCGCGGCATCCGCGCAAGCTTTCCGCAACCGCGCCCGCCAAGCGGGCGCGCTCGCTCGCGACTCCGCGAGGCGCTGCTTCGGCCCGCCCTGTGATCGAGCCGTTCCGGGGGCGCGCAGAAACCCGCCCCGCCGCGGACGCGCTCCTTGACGCCCCGCCGGCGCTCCGCTGCGCTTGCCCGGCTGCGCGATGACTCCCGAGCCCAAATCCGCCGACCAGTGGTTCGCCGAGCACACGCTCGTTCACACCGGAAGTGATCGCGATTTCATCCACTGGATGTGCGCGCCGCTGCTTTTCCTGAGCGTGCTCGGGCTGCTGTGGTCGATTCCGGTCCCGGCCGCCCTCGCCGCGGGCCTGCTCGGCTTTCGTTGGTCGCTGCCGGCGATCGTGCTGGCGCTGATTTATTACGCGCGCATTTCCCTGCCGCTCGCGATCGGCCTGCTCGGCTTTGTTGTTCTCTGCCTCGTCGCCATTTCCCAGGTCGCCCTGCACGCCCCGTGGCCGGTGTGGCAGGTGTGCGTGGTCCTGTTTGTCGTCGGCTGGATCGGCGAGCTCGTCGGCCGCGTACTCGACCGCCGCATCCCGTCGCTCGCGCGCGACCTCGCGTTCATCGTCATCGGCCCCGCCTGGCTGATGAGCAAGCTCTACCGCAAGCTCGGCCTTCGTTACTGAGGTGGAGGCCCGGGCTCGCACCGCACCGCCCGCATCGCGGTCCGATTGAAGCGGTTTATCGTGATGCCGCCTTCGTCGCCTGCGGGACCGGTTCGAAGGTGAACGGCACTTTCACGCGCACGACGGTCGGCTCGCCGTTGCGCCGCGGCGGGTCGAACCGCCAGCGCGCCGCCGCTGCGGCGGCCGCCCACCCAAACTCCTCGCGCGGCCCCGACGACACCACGCGCGGCAGCCGCACCCAGCCGTCGCGATCGACGAGACACTCGATCTCCGCCTTCCCGCCGCCCGGCGCCGTCGCGAGGCACGCCAGCGGATAGGCTGGCGACTCCGTGTGCGTCGGCCGCAGCGGCGCATCGAGTCCTTTCGCGCTGAATTTCTCCGCCTGATCGCCGCGGCCGGCGTCGATCTCGTCGCGGAGGCGTGCTTCGGGCGCGTCCGGCGGCTGGTAAAGATTGAAATCGAATTTGAGCCGCGCCAGCGCCGGCGTCGGCGTGCCGTCCTTTTTCGCGGCCGGCTTGAACCGCCAGCCCTCGACCGCCGCGGCCAGCGCCTGGCCGAACGCCGGCTCACTCGCGTCCACGATCTTCGTTTCGACGACCCGCCCCG
>DASZPP010000154.1:0-15378 GCA_035549975.1 Opitutus sp. | reverse complement strand
TGGCCGGCGCACCGCAAGCTCAACGCAACTGCAGCGTCTCGCCCTCGAAGGTCAGCCCGAGCGACGGCACGACCACCGCCTTGCGCGCGCCCTCCTTTTTGACCGCGCCGGCCAGCCACGCGTCGTAGCCCGTTTCCTTCGCCACCGCGAGCACCGCGTCGACCCGCTCCGGCGCGACATAGGCCGCAAAGCCGACGCCTTGATTGAAGGTCGCATACATCTCGCGTTGCGCAATCGGCCCCGCTTGCTCGAGAAACCGAAACACCGCCAGCGGCGTCCGCGGCTGCGTGATTTCGTAGACGAATGGTTCGTCGAGTCGCATCAGCTTCCGCCAGCCGTGCCCCGTCACGTGCGCGACATAATTCAGCTTCAGCCCGCGCCGCTGGCACTCGCGCACGAACGCCACGTAGATCACCGACGGCGCCAGCAGCGCCTCGCCGAACGTCCGCGCCTCGCCGAAACCCACCGCCGCCTGGTAACCGTGCTCGAGCTGCGCCGCCACGCGCCGGCAAAGCGAGAGCCCATTCGTCTGCACGCCTGAGCTCGCGAGGAAAATGATCGCGTCGCCGTCGCGCACGTCACCGACGATCCGCAAATTTTTCGGCGCGATTTTTCCGATCGCCGAGCCCGCAAGCACGATCGCCTCCGGCTCCACCACGCCGCCGAGCGTCGGCGTCTCGCCGCCGCCCCACACCGCGCCCGCCGCCCGGCAGCCCTCGGCAAAACCTTCGACGAGCGCGTTCGTGCGCGTCGCATCCGCGAACCAGCCCGACTCGCCCACCGCCGCGTGCATCGCCACCGAGATCGGGAGCGCCCCGCAGGTGATCAGGTCGTTCACGATCGTCGCCACCGTATCGATCGCGATCTCGCGATAAAAACATTTCCCCGTCGCCGCATACACCGCGTCCGCCACGAGATTTTTCGTGCCGAGCCCCTCCTCGACGTGCGCGAGAAAATGATCCTCCGCCTCGATCAGATACGCGCTCTCGCCGCGCGTCGTCGCCGATTCGGCATAGCCGTGCGCCTTCAAGGCCTCCGCCGTCGTGCGCGCCGCCTGCTGGCACGCGCGCTTGAACGCATCAAGCTGGTCGTAACGGACGCCGGAGGATTCGTAGGACAGGGACATCGCGGAATTACGAATCACGATGGACGAATTACGATTCGATCAACACCCCTTCGGGTCTCTCCCCAAATCGTAATTCGTAATTCGTAAATCATAAATCCTCAGTAGCTCCGCCCGTCGTGCTTCTCGAAAAAGTTCACGTAGGCCTGGTTCACGACGCGATACCCACCGGGCGTCGGATATTTCCCCGTGAAATACCAGTCGCCCGTGTGATTCGGCACCGCCGCATGCAGGTTCCCGATCGTCTGGAAAATGATTTCGATCTCGCCCTTCCACTCGATGCCCTTCGGCCGCACGCGCTCCACGATCTTCCGGGAAATCTCCTCCGGCGTGAACGGCTCGTAGATTTTCCGCACGTGGTTCGTCGCGCCGCCTTTCGCGATCTCGTCGCGGCACGCCCGGTAGATTTCCTCCAGCAGCCCGCCCTGCCCGCGCTCCTGCAACAAGTCCACCGCCGCCTCGAACGCCACGAATTTTCCAATCTCCGACATGTCGATGCCGTAGCAGTCCGGATAGCGGATCTGCGGCGCCGTCGACACGATCACGATCTTCTTCGGGTTCAGCCGCGACAACATCCGCAGGATCGAACGCCGCAGCGTCGTGCCGCGCACGATCGAGTCGTCGACGCACACGAGGTTGTCCTGCCCCGCGTGCACCGAGCCGTAGCTGATGTCGTAGACGTGGCTCGCGAGCTGGTTCCGCATCCCTTCCTGCCCGATGAAGGTCCGGATCTTGATGTCCTTCGACACGACCTTTTCGCCGCGCGGCCAGTTGCGCAGGATCAGGTCATCGAGCAGCGCCTCCGTGATCTTTCCTTCCCTGCTCGCCTGCAGGATCGCCGCTTTCACCTCGTCGCGCCGCCGCTCGCGCAGCGCCGACATCAGCCCATAATACGCCACTTCCGCCGTGTTCGGGATGAAATTGAACACCGTGTTCGCCCAGTCGTGCCCGATCGACGCGATCACCTGGTCCGCCAGCCGCGCGCCCAGTGCCTTCCGCTCGCGATAAATATCGATGTCGTTTCCGCGCGAAAAATAAATCCGCTCGAATGAACACGCCGCCCGCGGCATCGGCGCCGTGAACGCGTTTTCCGTCACCGTGCCGCGCCGCTTGATCACGACCGCGTGACCCGGTTTCACCTCCCTCACTTCCTCGACACCGAGATCGAACACCGTCATCAGCGGCGCCCGCTCCGACGCCACGCCGACGACTTCGTCGTTCTGGAAATAGTAAGCCGGCCGGATGCCCGACGGATCGCGCGCCACGAATGCGTCGCCGTTGCCGATCAGCCCGGCGATCGCGTAGCCGCCGTCCCATTTCTGCGCCGCCCGCGTCAGCACGCGCGTCAGGTCGAGTTCCTCGCTGATCCGCTGCGAGAGTTCCGCGCCCTCGAGGTCGCGCTTCCGCAGGAAGCGGTAGATGTCCTCGTGCTCCTCATCGAGGAAAAAACCGATTTTTTCCAGCACCGCCTGCGTGTCCGTCGCGATGATCGGATGCTGGCCCATGGCGATCAGCGAGTCGTTCAACTCCGCCGTGTTCGTCAGGTTGAAATTCCCGCACAGCGCCAGGTTTCGTGTCGGCCACGGGCTCCGTCGGAAAAATGGATGACACGAGCTCAGCGAGTAGCCGCCGCTCGTCCCGTAGCGCAAATGGCCCATCAACAGCTCGCCGCCGAAATCGAAGTGCCGCTTCACCGTCTCGGTGAACTCCGGGTGGATCGTCCCCGCGTCCACCTGGTCGTTGTACTGCCCGAGCAGGGTCTTGAAAATCTTGTCGAGCGGGTTCGCCTTCACGTTCCGCTCGCGAAACATGAACGGCTCGCCCGCCGGGGGATCGAGTTTCACGCACGCCACGCCCGCGCCGTCCTGCCCGCGGTTGTGCTGCTTTTCCATCAGCAGGAAAAGCTTCGTGAATCCCCACAGCGGCGTCCCGTATTTCTCCTGATAATAGGACAGCGGCTTCAACAACCGGATCAACGCGATGCCACACTCGTGGGTGATCACCGCGTCCCGCCGCTCACCCGTCTCCAGCGCCTCCTCGTCGGCGCCTTCTTGTGAAGCGGGCTTCATGCCCGTCGTTTTTGCCGCGCGCGCCTGCGCATCATCCCCCTCCCGGCGATCTTCCCGCCCCCGCAACGCCCGCGCATGACTTTTTTCTGGTTCCGCCATCAAGCGATAGAAAAGCGACATTCCCGGCCCCCGCCAGTCACGTCAACGGCTTTCTGGAAAACGCTGCGGCATACGCCCGCCCCGCCGGTAGCGGCGGTCCACGACCGCCGTTATGCCTCATCCGCAACCACCCGCCCCTTGACGCGACTGCCGCGTTCGAAACGATTCATTCTCCCACCATGTTGATCCTCCGCGGCTCGCCGGCCCTCTCGAACTTCCGCCTCCAGAAGCTCCGCCAGGACCTCGCCGCGTCCGGCCTCCCCGTTCGCGCCATCAGCACGCAATTCGTCCACCTCGTCGACGTCGCCCGTGATCTCTCCCCGGCCGAGCACGCGGTCCTCGAGAAACTGCTCACCTACGGCCCGACCCGCGCCGCCGAAGCAGTCCCCGGCCTCCTTCAGGTTGTTGCTCCGCGTCCCGGCACGATCTCGCCGTGGTCCTCGAAAGCCACCGACATCGCCCGCACCTGCGGCCTCGCCGCCGTCAACCGCATCGAGCGCGTCATCGCGTATACCCTGGAGGCGAATCCGGGTTCGGACCTTCAACTTTCAACTTTCAACCTTCAACTCTCAGCGAAGCTGAGCGACCGCATGACCCAGGTCGTTTTCCCCGATCTCGACGCCTGCGAAGCCCTGTTCCGCCACGAGACGCCGCGCCCGTTCACGAGCATCGCCATCCTCGCCGAAGGCCGCGCCGCGCTCGTCGACGCCAACCGCACGCTCGGCCTCGCGCTCGCCGACGACGAGATCGATTACCTCGTCAAAAATTTCACCGCGCTCGGCCGCGACCCGCACGACGTCGAGCTGATGATGTTCGCCCAGGCCAACTCCGAGCACTGCCGCCACAAGATTTTCAACGCCACCTGGGACATCGACGGCGAGCCGCGCGACCGCTCGCTGTTCCAGATGATCAAGAACACCCACGAGCTGCACCGCGACGGCATCCTCTCGGCCTACCGCGACAACGCCGCCGTCCTCGCCGGCTCGCGCGCCCCCCGCTTCTTCGTCGATCCGAAAACCAACGACTACGTCACCGCCGAGGAGGACATCCACCTCCTCTGCAAGGTCGAGACGCACAACCATCCCACCGCGATCTCGCCGTTTCCCGGCGCCGCGACCGGCTCCGGTGGCGAAATCCGCGACGAAGGCGCCACCGGCCGCGGCGCGAAACCGAAGGCCGGCCTCTGCGGCTTCACCGTCTCCAACCTCAAACTCCCCGGCGCCGTCCAGCCGTGGGAAAAAGATTTCGGCAAACCGCACCGCATCGTCTCCGCCCTCGACATCATGATCGAGGGCCCGCTCGGCGCCGCCGCCTTCAACAACGAATTCGGCCGCCCCAACATCGCCGGCTACTTCCGCACCTACGAAGCGGCCGTGCCGGCCGCTTCAGTTGAAAGTCCCAAGTTGAAAGTTGAAAGACCCGAGCCACCGAGAGCCGTCCCGGACTTTCAACCTTCAACCTTCAACCTTCAACCTTCGGTCGCTCCAGCGACCGAACTCCGCGGCTACCACAAACCCATCATGCTGGCCGGCGGCCTCGGCAACATCCGCCCCGACCACGTCAAAAAAAGCGCCATCGAATCCGGCGACAAGCTCGTCGTCCTCGGCGGACCCGCGATGCTCATCGGCCTCGGCGGCGGCGCCGCGAGCTCGCTCGCCAGCGGACACGGCCAGGAAGACCTCGATTTCGCCAGCGTCCAGCGCGACAACGCCGAGATGGAGCGCCGCTGCCAGGAGGTCATCGACCGCTGCTGGGCGCTCGGCGACGACAACCCGATCGCGTTCATCCACGACGTCGGCGCCGGCGGCCTCTCCAACGCACTCCCCGAACTCGTCAACGACGGCGGCCGCGGCGGCCGCTTCGACCTCCGCAAGATTCCGAACGCCGAGCCCGGCCTCTCACCGCTCGAGATCTGGTGCAACGAAGCCCAGGAGCGCTACGTCCTCGCGATTCCCGCCGCGCGGATCGACACGTTCGCCGCGCTCTGCGAACGCGAACGCGCCCCGTTCGCCGTCGTCGGCGAGGCCACCGCCGAGAAACGCCTCGTCCTCGCCGACCCTCATTTCGCCAACACGCCCATCGATCTCCCCCTCGAAGTCCTCCTCGGCAAACCCCCGCGGATGCACCGCTCGGATCGTTCTCTTTCGCGCAATCTTTCTTCCCTCGATCTGCGCGAGCTCGCCGTAACGGCAGGCGTCCCTGCCTGCCGTTCCGACGACCCGCAGCAGGCAGGGACGCCTGCCGCTACTCCGCACTCCCCACTCGCCGAAGCCATCCACCGCGTCCTCTCTCACCCGACAGTCGCCGACAAAACCTTCCTCATCTCGATCGGCGATCGCACCGTCGGCGGTCTGATCTGCCGCGACCAGATGGTCGGCCCATGGCAGGTGCCCGTCGCCGATTGCGCCGTCACCGCCGCCGCGTTCGACGTTTACACCGGCGAAGCGATGGCCGTCGGTGAGCGCACGCCCGTCGCCGTCAACAACGCCGCCGCCTCCGCGCGCCTCGCCGTCGGCGAAGCGATCACGAACCTCGCCGCCGCGCAGGTCGGCGACCTCGGCAAGGTCAACCTCTCCGCCAACTGGATGGCCGCACCCGCCGTCCCCGGCGACGGCGCCGACCTTTACGCCGCCGTCCGCGCCGTCGGCCTCGAACTCTGCCCCGCCCTCGGCATCACGATCCCAGTTGGCAAGGACAGCATGAGCATGAGCACCGTCTGGCGCGACGCCTCCGGCGCCGACCGCCGCATGACCGCGCCCATCTCGCTCATCGTCTCCGCCTTTTCCCCCGTCACCGACATCCGCCTCTCGCTGACGCCACAACTCGAAACCAGCGATCAACGATCAGCCGTCGCCGATCAGCCGTCCTCTCGCCCCTCGCCCCTCGCCCCTCGCGCGCAGCAGGACGCCGTCCTGCTGCTGATCGACCTCGGTCGCGGCCAGAACCGCCTCGGCGGCTCGATCCTCGCGCAAACCCTTTCCCAAACCGGCGACGTTCCGCCCGACGTCGACGACCCCGCCGACCTGAAAAATTTCTGGAACGCAATCCAGCAGCTCGGCCGCGAGAAAAAACTCCTCGCCTACCACGACCGCAGCGACGGCGGCCTCCTCGCGACCGCCCTCGAGATGGCCTTCGCCGCCCACACCGGCCTCGACCTCGATCTGCCCGCCACCGATGCGGACTCTGATGAACGCTCTGTTGGGGGCGCGGCGCCCTCGTCGCGCGCAGGCGCCACCTTCGCCCAACTCTTCTCCGAGGAACTCGGCGCCCTTATCCAAATCCGCACCGCCGATCTCGATCACGTCACGTCCGTCCTCCGCGCCCACCATCTCGACACCGCCACGACCCGCATCGGCACGCTCAACTCCGATCACACCTTCCGCATCCGCCAAAACGGCGCCGTCCTTTTCGAGGAAAATCTTTTCTCGCTCCGTGCAATCTGGTCCAACGTCACGCATCGCATCGCCTCGCTCCGCGACAACCCCGCCTGCGCCGACTCCGAACACCAGCTCCGCCTCGACCCCGCCGACCCCGGAATAACACCCAAACTCACGTTCGATCTCGAACCATCCAACGCGGAGCGCGCGGAGGACGCGAAGAGTTCAAACCAGTCCCAGAACTCCGCGCTCTCCGCGACCTCCGCGTTAAAAAAAATCCGCCCGTCCGTCGCCATCCTCCGCGAGCAAGGCGTCAACGGCCACACCGAGATGGCCGCCGCCTTCACCCGCGCCGGCTTCCGCGCCGTCGACGTCCACATGACCGACATCCTCGCCGGTCGCATTTCGCTGCGCGAGTTCCGTGGCATCGTCGCCTGCGGCGGCTTCAGCTACGGCGACGTCCTCGGCGCCGGCGAAGGCTGGGCCAAGAGCATTCTCTTTCACGAGCGCACCCGCGCCGAATTCACCGCGTTCTTTTCGCGCGACGACGCCTTCGCCCTCGGCGTCTGCAACGGCTGCCAGATGATGAGCGCGCTGCGCGAAATCATCCCCGGCGCCGATCACTGGCCGCGCTTCGTGCAGAACAAATCCGAGCGCTTCGAGGCCCGCCTCGTTTCGCTCAAGATCGAAAAAAGTCCGAGCATCCTCTTCACCGGCATGGAAGATTCCGTCCTGCCCGTCGCCGTCGCGCACGGCGAGGGTTTCGCCGAGTTTCCCGATGACGCCGCCGCGCAACGTTTCAGCGACTCCGGCCTCGTCTGCGCCCGCTACGTCGACAACCGCCACCGGCCGACCGAGCAATATCCGCTGAACCCCGGCGGCTCGCCGCTCGGCATGACCGCGCTCACCACGACGACCGGCCGCGCAACGATCCTGATGCCGCATCCCGAACGCGTTTTCCGCACCGCGCAACTGAGCTGGCATCCCGCCGGCTGGCCCGAGGATTCGCCATGGATGCGCCTCTTCGACAACGCCCGCGCCTGGGTCGGCTGAGCCGCCCGCGCCCGCACGCTTCGTTTACTTCGAGCGGTTCAGCAGCTTCTTCTTCTCCGACTGAAACTCCTCGTCGGTGAGCAGGCCGCGTTTGCGCAGCTCGTCGAGCTTCAGCAGCCCGTTGTAAAGTTCGTCCACCGGCGCTTCCACCGGCCCCGCCTCCACCGCTTTCCTCGGCTTCCTGCCCTCCGTCACGACCGGCACCGGCGTGTTGTCCGCCAGTTCGGAATCGCCCGCCTCCAGGGCCTTGAAAGTCACGGTCGCCCTGGAAAAGCCGAGCGTCGGCCAGGCCTTGTGCACCGCGATCGAGATCACCTTCGGCTGCTTGCCCTTGGTCGCGCAGAATTTGGCGGCGTCTTCCTTCGCTTCCGCGGTGAGCTGGTCCACGTTTCGATCGAACGACGTCGATGCCTCCCGCGTGCAGGTGTAAGTATTGTCGCCGAGCGTCTCGAATCTCGCCACCGAGGCCGGCATTGCATTCGCCACCAGCAGGAGTCCCGCAACGATGCCGAGGGGAAGCAAACGCGACGTCTTCATGCCGGCGATCGCAATCGGCGCCGCGCCGCAAGTCAAGATGGCGGGCGGGCGGGCGCCATCCCAACACTAGCGCAACTTTTCCCGGTCGCGCCCGACGTGCCTGTGTGATTCGATTCCAACTTTCCTCCCGCTTTCGCCCATAATGACCCCGATCGCCCGCCTCCTCACCTCACTCGTTTTCGCCGCCGCCCTCGCGGCCCGCGGCGCCGAATCCGCGCCTCTTTACAAGGACCCGTCGCAGCCCGTCGACGTGCGCGTGCAGGACCTGCTCGGGCGCATGACGCTCGAGGAAAAAGTCGCCCAGCTCCAGGGCTTCCTGCTCCACGACCCGAAGGCCTTCGACGAGCACGGCGATTTCACCGGCGGCACCGAGCTCGCCAAACTCGAGCACGGCGTCGGCTCCATCTGGGTCATTACCGGCGAACAGCGTGATCGCTTCGCCCACAACGCGAAGGAGGCCGCCGCGCATCTCAACGCGATCCAGAAATTCATGCTCGAAAAAAGCCGGCTCGGCATCCCCGTCATGTCGTTCGCCGAGGCGCTGCACGGTTACATGGCGGCCGACGCGACCAGCTTTCCGCAGGCGATCGCGCTCGGCAGCACGTGGGATCCCGCGCTCGTCGAGCGCGTCTTCACCGCCGCCGCGCAGGAAGCCCGCGCGCGCGGCGTCACGCAGGTCCTCGCGCCCGTGCTCGACCTCGCGCGCGATCCGCGCTGGGGCCGTTACGAGGAATGCTACGGCGAGGACCCGTATCTCGTCTCGCGCATCGGCATGGCGGCGGTCTTCGGATTGCAGGGACGCGACCCCATGATCGGCCCCGGCCACGTCGCCGTCACGCTCAAGCACTTCGCCGGCCACGGCCAGCCCGAAGGCGGACGCAACATCGCGCCCGTGAACTATTCCGAGCGCGAATTCCGCGAGACGCACCTCTATCCGTTCGAGATGGCCGTGAAGGTCGCGCACGCGCACTCGCTCATGGCCTCCTACAACGAGTGGGACGGCGTGCCCAATCACGTGAACCACCATCTCCTCACCGACATTCTCCGCACCGAGTGGGGCTTCGACGGCTACGTGATGAGCGACGGCGGCGGTATCGAGGTCGTCTATGACAATCATCATGCCGCTGCGAGCTACGCCGAGGCCGGCGTGCTCAGTCTCATGGCGGGCCTCGACTACAACCTCGGCGGCAAGGGCAACTGCTTCGCCACGCTCGCGGAGGAGGAAAAAGCCGGCAAAGTCTCGATGGCCGCGATCGATCGCGCCGCCGCCGGCGTGCTGCGCGTCAAGTTCCTCGGCGGATTGTTCGATCATCCTTACGTCGACGTCGACCAGATCGCCGCCGTCACCAACTCCGCCGAGCACAAGGCGCTCGCGCGCGAAGCGGCCGAGAAGGCGATGATCCTCCTCAAAAACGAAAACCACACGCTTCCGTTCGACGCCGCGAAAATCAAAACCCTCGCCGTCATCGGCCCCAACGCCGCCGACATCCACCTCGGCGGCTACTCCGCCGTGCCGATGGCGGGCGTCAGCGTCCTCGACGGCCTGAAACAATTCGCCGCCGGCACCGGCCTGAAGATCGCCTACGCCGAGGGCTGCAAGATCACCGCGAACCACGTCTCCGGCTGGCTCGCCAACGAAAATCCCGTCGCGAATGATCGCGCCGACGATTCGCGCCTGATCGACGAAGCCGTCGAGACCGCGCAGCAGAGCGACGCCGTCGTTCTCGTCCTCGGCGAAAACGAACTCCTCCGCCGCGAAGCCTGGGCCGAAACCCATCTCGGCGACCGCGACACGCTCGAGCTCGTCGGCCGCCAGCACGAGCTCGCGCGCGCGATCCTCGCCACCGGCAAGCCCGTCGCCGTCCTCCTCATCAACGGCGGCCCGCTCACGATCAATTACCTTCAGGCCCACGCGCCCGCGATCATCGAGGGCTGGTATCTCGGCGAGGAAACCGGCCCCGCCGTCGCCGACGTGCTCTTCGGCAAAACCAGCCCGAGCGGCAAGCTCACCGTCACGTTCCCGCGCTCCGTCGGCCAGCTCCCGTGCTACTACGATCACAAGCCCTCGCGTTTCCGCGACTACACGCAGGCCGACAACACGCCGCTCTATCCGTTCGGGTTCGGCCTCAGCTACACGACGTTCGACTACAAGAATCTTCAAATCTCGCCCGCGAAAATCACGCCGCACGGCTCCGCCCGTGTTTCGGTCGACGTCACGAACAGCGGCTCCGCGAAAGCCGACGAAATCGTCCAGCTCTACATCCACGACCTCGTCAGCCTCCCGACGCGGCCGGTGAAGGAGCTGAAGGATTTCACGCGCATCACGCTGGCGCCGGGCGAGACGCGCACCGTGACCTTCGAGCTGACGCCGGACAAACTCGAGGCGCTGGACCTGAACATGCAACGCACGGTTCAGCCCGGCGACTTCGAGGTGATGGTCGGCAAGTCGTCCGTCGACACGCTCGAGACCGTGCTGCACGTCGAGTAGTCGCGGCCGCGCCCGGCTGATTCTGTCGTTGGCGCGGCAGTCCCTGACCGCTGTTCGCGCGCTCGCCGCGTCGCTCCGGCAAACACCCGACCTCGGCCGGTCTTGAACCCCGGCACGTCGCGCGCACGATCCAGGGCTCCCACGACCGCTCGATGGATATCGACAGCCAAACGCTTCTCCGCTTCCTCGAGCCTCAGATTCGCGATTACGGCGCCAACATCGAAATCGGCGACGGCCTCTGGGCCATTTTTGCGGTCGAAGCCGGCGACGAAATCACGAATGCGTTCGCCCGGACCCTGCTGCGCGAGGCCAGGTTCGCCCACGACTCCGGCCTCTCCGCCGACGATCGATGGACCCTCTACTACGTGGACACTGCGCACCGCGCGGAGGCGATCCACTGGCTGGAGGATTTGCGCCGGATCGCCGCTGGCGAAATCCGCTCCGCTTCACCCGCCCAACGCGGACTGATCGCCGAGCTCATCGCCTCGCCCAAACCTCACCGCGTCGCGCAGGAGCTCGCCGGCTTGATCGCGGACGGGCAGATCTCCGCCGGCATCATGCGCGAGCCCGCCGTCGTGCGCGGCTGCCTTGACCGCCTGCACCAGCGTGAACCGCTGTTTTTCGCGGCGTTTCACGCGCTGCTGTCCCATCATCTCATCGACATGGTCGTGCTGCTGCAGCGGCTGATCCGGGAGGATGTCGAGCTGAACAACGAGCTCGTGCGCGGCGCGCTCTCGCGCGACCCGTTCCAGCAAAGCCTCCAGGACAGCGCCGTCGGCATTCGCGGCCTCCTCACGCAGTTTCACGTGATCAACCCGCTCGACCAGCAAAAGAACCACGCGATCGAAAATCCCTACGCCGTGTACCTGGACCTCGCGCGAGCCGGTGATCATCTCAGCCTGGCGCTCGACGGCATCAGCGTCACCGTGCCGCGCGAAAATTTCGTCCGCGCCCTCCGTTCGGTTCGCCATCGCCTCTACCGCGGCGAACGTTTCGCCAGCTTCGACACGCAAAGCCCGTGGATGCACGAGGCCATCGCCCACGGTTTTCGCTTCATCAAGCAGCGGCTCGACCGCCACCGCGAGCTCCCGCCGCTTTCCGCCCTCTACATGCTCGAGCGCGCCGTCGAATCCTGACGCGCCCCTTTTTTCGCCCGCCTTCGCCGCCGCGCCCTTGGCGCCGGCACCCGATTCGAAACCTTCGCCGCGTCACGCGGCGAACCGCGGTCGCAGCGAAGGCTCGAATCTGCGAAGTGTCGCCAGATCGCGCGTTACTTGCGCTTCTTGGTCGACTTCTTCGCCTTCTTCTTCGCTGGCTTTTTCGCTGTGCGTTTTTTCATGGTGTTTTGTTTTGATCACCGTCCGAAACGCCGGACGGCTTGGGGAAAATATGTGGCGCGCGGCCTGGCCCTTGGGAAATCCGACCCCGGCCCCGGATCGTGTTTTGCGGTGTCATCGACGGGGCGGGCGCGGATTTTTCCGTCATGATTTTTTCGGGCGCTAATCACTCGCGGGGGCGACGAGCGTGCTTCAGCGTGGTTGCGCGCGAAACGGACGCAATGCTTTTCCTCGCAAATAATTTTTGCGCGAAAAATTTTCGCGCGCGCGACTTCACGCGCGGGCGCGGAATTTTTTCCACTGCGCGAGCTCGCGTCGCGCCGTTTCGAATTCGGAGTAGCGGCTGCCCTCCTGCTCGAGCAGGTAGAACTCGACGCCGCCCACCGACTCCGCCGCCGCGATGATTTCGGCCCACGGCGCGACGCCGTCGCCGAAGAGCACGCGATAACTTTTTTCGTCCTTCGCGCGGCCGGGCGCCCAGTCCTTCAAATGCAGGCTCCGGATCCGTCCGGGCTTCGACTTGATCCACGCCACCGGATCGGCGCCGGCCTCGACACAGGTGCCGACGTCGAGCTGCAGCGCGAATTCCGGCGGAGTGTTCGCCGCCACCAAATCCATCGCGCGCTGGTCGCCCTCGATTTTTTTCCATTCGGTCTGGTGATTGTGAAACCCCGCCTTCAGTCCGTGCGGCGCGAGGGTCGCGACCGCCGTGCTGAGCCGCCCGCCCAGCGTCTTGCACGCCTCCGCCGTCGTCAGCTCCTCGCCGGGATGCGCGAGGATCACATAACGCGTGCCGAGAATCTGGTTCAGCTCGATCGCCTTCGCGAGGCCCTCGCCCGGCGCGAACGATTGCAGCGAGTTGTGGGTCGAGAGGCAGCGCAACCCGAGGGCGTCCAGCATCCGTCGCACCTCCTTCGCGGAGGGAATCGACCATTCGAAATACGGCGCATAGAACTCCACGTCCTCGTAACCGATGCCCGCGACCTCGCGCAATGTGGCCGGCAGGTCGCGCGCGAGTTCCGTGCGCACCGAATAGAGTTCGAGCCCGATGGGTCGCCGCATTTTCACGGGTTGGTCCGCTGTCGCCGCGGACGGCGTGGCGGACGCCGCGCGTCCGCTGGAGCGCGCGAGCAACGCCGCCGCGGCCAGGGCGGAACTCGTGAGGAAGGTTCGGCGCGATGACAAACCGGAGGGGGGATTTTGTTGCGACATGGATCGATGGAACCGCCTGGGCCCGCCCGAAACAAGGCGCAAAAACCGCGCGCGTTTCCGCGCCGAGCGCCCCGGCGGCAGTTTGCCCACAACAAAAAGGTGACGCACGCGCCAGATCCGCCATCCTGTGTCCGCTCGAGGTTCCTCCCATGAAACTCCCCTTCGCCGCCCTGCCTCTCGCCTTCCTGTTCGCACTCGTGCCGCCCGCGCTTCACGCCGGCACGGCCGCGCCCGTCACGCCCGACGCATCGCCCGAAGCCCGCGCCTTGCTGCAACTGCTGCACGACGTCTCCGGCCGTCACACGTTCACCGGCCAGCACAACTATCCCAACGTCCAGGGCCGCAACTCCGTCTTCGCGGCGCGCTACATCGGCCACACGCCGGTGATCTGGGGCACCGACATGGGCTTCGCCAGGGACCGTGACACGGATTCCTATCTCGCCCGGCCAGAAATCGTGAAGGAGGCGATCGCACAGCACCGGCGCGGCGCCATCGTGGCGTTGTGCTGGCACGCGATGCCACCGACCTCCGACGAGCCCGGAACCTTCCGCCCGCTGCCCGGCGCCGACCCGGCCAGGCTCGCGAGCGTGCAAGGCCAGCTCACCGACCAGCAATTCCAGGACCTCCTTACGCCCGGCACGCCGCTCTACAATCATTGGTGCGAGCAGGTCGATCGCGTCGCCGGTTTCCTCAAGCAGCTTCAGGACGCGCACGTGCCCGTCCTCTGGCGGCCCTATCACGAGATGAACGGCTCGTGGTTCTGGTGGGGCGGCCGCACCGGGGGCCGCTACACCACGGCGGCGCTTTACCGGCAGTTGTTCGATCGCTACGTGAATCATCATCATCTCAAGAACCTCGTCTGGGTCTGGAGTGTCGATCGCGTCCACGGCCCGGAGATGGAGCACGCGAAATATTTTCCCGGGATCGACGACGTCGATGTGCTCGCGCTCGATGTTTATGGCGGCGATTTCGCGCCGTCCTACTACGACAGCCTCGTCGCCCTCGCCCACGGCAAACCGCTCGCGCTCGCCGAGGTCGGCAACCCACCCCCGCCCGAGGTCCTCGAACAACAGCCGCTGTGGACCTACTACATGACCTGGGCCGGCATGGTCCGAAACACGACGCGGCAGACCTACGACGGGCTCATGCGCGACCCGCGGATTCTCAACCTCGATGATCCGGCCTTCGCCGAGGCGACCGCCGGCTACCGCGCCGCGTGCGGCCTCCCGCGCGTCCAACCCGCACCGCCGCCGCCGGATTTTTCCGGACTGTGGGTGCTCAACGAAACAAAGAGCAATCTCGGACGCGGCGGAGCGGCGGGCGCGCCGGCGCACCTGGAAATCACCGATCGCGGCGACGCGCTGGCGATCCGCAGTGTCCGGGTCGTGGAGTATGCCGATGACGAGGTGACCGAGGAAACGATCAAGCTCGATGGCACTCCCTCGAAGTCGGAATTCATGAACGCGCCGCGCAGCACCATTGCCCATCGCTCCGCCGATGGCGCGGCGATCAGCATGGAATCGACGAGCCGGTTCCCGTGGGATCCGCCCGGCTCGAAGTCCACGGAAACGAGCGCCTGGTCGCTGCTCGACGGCGGCCGCACGCTTTCGATTCATCGCGTTGCGACCACGCCGCGCGGCGCGCTCGAGACCACGCTCGTCTTCGACCAGCGCTAACGGAGTTGCGCGCCAGCCCGCTAGAAATCGAATCCCATCCCGACCGACCAGTTCCACGCGCCGTCCTTGAAACGGTCGTCGATGCTATGCGCGCGCTCGAACAGCCAGCCATACTCGATCGTGGCGCCGACGAACGTCTGCGGCTTCACGTAATATTTCGCGCCGCCTTCCAAACCCGCCGCCCAGGTGTCGCGCACGCTCTCGCCGTAGATGCCGCCGAAATTCACGCCCACGAACGGGCGCAGCTTCGTGTCCGAAAAATTCTGGTCGAGCGCGACCTTCGTCGAGCCGTTCCATTGCGCGCCGCCCACCGGAGGATTCGAGTAGTCCACCGTCTGCCGCAGCACGACCTCCGTGCCGCTGTTCAGATACTGGCCATACGAGACCGCCGCGCCGCCGAACGAGTT
>DASZPP010000153.1:0-2556 GCA_035549975.1 Opitutus sp. | reverse complement strand
GCTGCCCGACGAGGTGACGGCGTCGGCCGGCACGGGCGCGTCGGCGGCGAGCTGGTTTTCGGCCCGGTAGGCGGCGACGGCGGCCTTGATGCCGTCGGCGAGTTTCCGGCTGGTCGGGCCGAGGTTGGCGCCGGATGAATTTACGGCGTCGTAGCCGGAGCCGGCGGCGGACGGGCGCGAGTGGAAATATTTTTCGCTCGTGAATGGCTGGCCGAGGAGGCGCGAGCCGCGGATGGTGCCATCGCGGTCGAGGATCAGGCTGCCGTTGGCGCGGTCTTGGAAGAGAAGCTGGCCGGCGGCGTAGATCGCGAGAGGAAATGCACCGCAGAGCAGGACGGCGAGAACGACGGTGGCGAGAAGGGAGGTTTTGAGTTCGACGAGGAGAGTTTTCATGGCGGGACGACGCGGTCGTTCTGTTGGTTTGTTCTCCGTCTGGCTCGCGGCCGGGTTGAGGAGAACGAGAACGATCAGGAGAAAGAGAACGACGGGTCAGACGAGGTGAACGGCCGTGATGAGGAGATCGATGAGCTTGATGCCGATGAATGGAATCACGACGCCACCGAGGCCGTAGAGGAGGAGATTGCGGCGGAGCATGGCGGCGGCACCGATTGGACGGTAGGCGACGCCGCGGAGCGCGAGGGGAATGAGTGCGATGATCACGAGGGCGTTGAAAATCACGGCGCTGAGAATCGCGCTCAACGGGCTCGCGAGGTGCATGATGTTGAGCGGTGCGATGGCGGGGAACGCGCCGACGAGCATCGCGGGAATGATGGCGAAATATTTCGCGACGTCGTTGGCGATCGAGAATGTCGTGAGCGCGCCCCGCGTGATCAGCATCTGTTTTCCGATCTCGACGATCTCGAGGAGCTTCGTCGGGTTGCTGTCGAGGTCGACCATGTTGCCGGCCTCCTTTGCCGCCTGCGTGCCCGTGTTCATCGCGACGCCGACGTCGGCCTGGGCGAGGGCGGGGGCGTCGTTCGTGCCATCGCCCGTCATGGCGACGAGGTGGCCTTTGGCCTGCTCGTCGCGGATGCGCTTCAGTTTAGCCTCGGGCGTGGCCTGCGCCATGAAGTCGTCCACGCCGGCCTCGGCGGCGATCGCGGCAGCGGTAAGCGGGTTGTCACCGGTGATCATCACGGTGCGGATGCCCATCGCGCGAAGCTGGGCGAAGCGCTCCTTGATGCCACCCTTCACGACATCCTTGAGATGGACGACGCCGAGCACGCAGTCTTCCTCGGCGACGACGAGCGGCGTGCCGCCTTCGCGGGAAATTCTGGCGACAACGTCGGCGACGGCGGGCGGGAAAACGCCGCCGTGGGATTCGATCCAGGCCCGGATGCTTTCGGCGGCGCCTTTGCGGATGGAACGGGAGCGCGACGAGGGCGTCGCGCCTCCATCGGAGGCGACGTCGATGCCGCTCATGCGCGTCTGGGCGGTGAAGGGCACGAAGGTGTGCGGCGTCGTCAGCTCACGGGCGCGCAGGTTGAATTTTTCCTTGGCGAGCACGACGATGCTGCGGCCCTCGGGCGTCTCGTCGGCGAGCGAGGCGAGTTGCGCGACCTCGGCGAGGCGCTCGCGCGGGACGCCCGGCGCGGGCACGAAGTCGGCGGCCTGGCGGTTGCCGAGCGTGATCGTGCCGGTCTTGTCGAGCAGCAGGACGTCGATGTCGCCGGCGGCTTCGACGGCACGGCCGGACATGGCGAGGACGTTGCGCTGGAGCAGGCGGTCCATGCCGGCGATGCCGATCGCGCTGAGCAGGCCGCCGATCGTCGTGGGAATCAGGCAGACGAGGAGCGCGATCAGCGTGGTGATCGAGAACACGACGTTAGAATAGGCGCCGAACGGACGCAGGGCGATGATCACGAGCAGGAAGATGACGGTGAGCGCGGAGAGGAGGATGGTGAGCGCGAGTTCGTTTGGTGTCTTCTGGCGCGTCGCGCCTTCGACGAGGCTGATCATGTGATCGAGAAAGCCTTGGCCGGGATTGGTCGTGATCCGCACGGCGATCTGGTCGGACAGCAGTGTTGTCCCGCCGGTGACCGCGCTGCGGTCGCCGCCGGCTTCGCGAATGACGGGTGCGGATTCGCCCGTGATCGCAGACTCGTCGACGGACGCGGCGCCTTCGATCACCTCGCCGTCGGCGGGGATTTGTTCGCCGGCGGAGACGACCACGACGTC
Organism: Opitutus sp.; assembly: GCA_035549975.1. GTDB lineage: Bacteria > Verrucomicrobiota > Verrucomicrobiia > Opitutales > Opitutaceae > Opitutus. Next base: position 378 of record DASZPP010000153.1, on the reverse strand, counting down.
GTCTTTTTTGAGCTGGCTTGCGTCGATCGTGTCGAGGCTGTTGTTGCGGCGGCGGATCCGGGCGACGAGTTGCCGGCGCGAGGCGCGAAGGGCCCGGGCCTGGGCCTTGCCCCGGCCCTCGGCGACGGATTCGGCAAAGTTGGCGAAGACGACGGTGAAGAGCAGCCAAAGCGCAACCTGGAGAACGTAGCCGAGCGGCTCCTTCGAGGTGAAAAGCTGCTCGAACGTCAGCAGCGCGCCGACGAGCGTGACGAACATCACCGGGTTCTTGAGCTGGGCGCGCGGATTCAGCTTCCTGAACGAATCGACGACGGCGGGCGTGAGGATGGCGCGGTCGAAGAGGGAAACTTTGGTGGCGTGGGACATGGGCGGAGAACT